>NZ_JBHSFP010000054.1:0-31879 GCF_042654065.1 Sphaerisporangium dianthi
GACGTTGCATGTGGACGAGCCGAGTCCGCACGTGGACTGGTCGGCGGGTGCGGTGCGGCTGCTGACCGAGGGACAGGACTGGCCCGAGACGGGGCGGCCGCGGCGGGCCGGGGTGTCCTCGTTCGGGGTCAGCGGCACCAACGCACACGTCATCCTCGAAGGGGCCGAAGCCGGCACCGAGCCCGCGCGTGACTCCCCGGACCCCTCCCTGGTGCCCTGCCTGCTGTCGGCACGTGGCGAGGCCGCTCTCCGGGCACAGGCGCTGCGGCTGGCGGACGCACTCGGTGAGGACCCCGTCCTGCGGCCTGTGGACGTGGCGGCCCTCGCCACCCGGACGCGGTTCGAGCACCGCGCGGTCGTCATCGCCGAGGACCGCGTGGACCTGCTGCGGGGCCTGTCCGCCCTGGCGCGCGGGGAGGTGGCGGCCAACGTGGTCGAGGGCGACACGTCCGGCCGAGACGGCACGGACGTGTCACCCGTCTTCGTGTTCCCCGGCCAGGGCACGCAGAGCGTCGGGATGGCCGTCGGTCTTCTCGACACGATGCCGTCCTTCGACGAGTCACTGGCCAGGTGCGAGCGGGCGCTGGCGCCGTTCGTCGACTGGTCCGTGGTCGACGTCCTGCGTGGTGCCGACGCGCCCTCGCTCGATCGCGTCGACGTGGTGCAACCGGTCCTCTGGGCCGTGATGGTCGCGCTTGCCGACCTGTGGGGCACCTTCGGGGTCCGGCCGGCCGCGGTCGTCGGGCATTCGCAGGGCGAGGTTGCCGCTGCCACCGTGGCCGGCGCGCTGTCCCTCGAGGACGCCGCGCGCGTGGTGGCGATGCGCAGCCGGGCGGTGGCCGGACTGCCGGGTGGCGCCGGCATGGTGTCGGTCGCGCGGCCCGCGGACGAGGTTCGGCGACTGCTCGCGAAGCGGCTGCCGAACCTGACCATCGCGGCCGTCAACGGGCCGAACGCGGTTGTGGTGGCCGGTGCGGTCGCCGACCTCGACGACCTGCTGTCGGTGTGCGCGGCACGCGGCATCCGGGCTCGCAGGATCGCGGTCGACTACGCGTCCCACACCAAACAGGTGGAACAGCTGCGTGCCGGGCTGCTCGACGTGCTCGAACCTGTCCGGCCCCGGTCGTCGCCGATCCCGTTCTGCTCCGGTGTCACCGCCGAGCTGGTGGACACCGCGACCCTGGATGGCGAGTACTGGTACCGGAACCTGCGCGCGCCGGTCCGCTTCGACGAGGCCATCGCCACCCTGGCGCGACACGGGCACAGGGCTTTCATCGAGGTCAGTGCCCACCCGGTGCTCGTGTCGGCCATCCAGGAGAATGTCGAGGCGTTGCCGGACTCGGTCGACCGGGACCAGGTCGTCGTGACCAAGACCCTGAGCCGGGACGCGGAGGACCTGCGGCAGTTCCACCTGTCCGTGGCCGAGGCGCACGTCCGGGGCATCCGTGCGGACCCGGCCGCGGGACTCCCGGTGGGACGCGGCGTGGCCGAGCTGCCGACGTACCCCTTCCAGCGGCGGCGGTACTGGTTGGAACCAGCCGTTGAACAGCGGGAACAACGTGCGGGTGGAGCGGACGGGGCGTTCTGGGAAGCGGTCGAGAACGCGGATCTCGCGACGCTGACCGCGACCCTAGGGGTCGCCGGTGACGAGCCGCTGAGCGCGGTGCTGCCCGCATTGGCGCGGTGGCGCGAGAACAGCCAGGACAAGACCGTGGTGGACTCCTGGCGTTACCGGGTGACGTGGACGCGGCTCGGTGAGTCGCAGCCGACCTCGTTGCCCGGCACCTGGCTGGTCGTCACGGCGGACGACCAGGCGTTCGGCGAGCTCGCCGGGCTGCGCGACGAGGGCACGGACATCGTCGCGGTCAGCCTCGGCCACCAGCGCCTGGGCAGGGATGAAGTGGCGGAGCGGCTGCGGGAGGCGACCGGTGGGCGCGAGCTCGCCGGCGTCATCTCCGCACTGACCCTCGACGAGGAGAGGGTCGGCCCGTCCGCCGCGGTGCCGCGGGGCTTCGCCAACACCGTCGCCCTGATACAGGCACTCGGCGATGTCGGCGTTCAGGCTCCGCTGTGGTGTGTCACCCGCGGCGCGGTCGCGACCGATGCCACCGAGCCGCTGCCCGCCCCGGCGCAGGCCCTGGTGTGGGGCCTCAGCCGGGTCATGGGTTTGGAACACCCGGCACGCTGGGGCGGCGTGATCGACCTGCCGCCGGCATCGGACCGCGCCGCTCTGCGCCGGCTGGTGTCCGCGGTGCTCGCCGAGGACGAGGACCAGCTCGCGGTGCGATCCTCCGGTGTGCACGCCCGGAGGTTGGTCCGAGCGCCGCTGGACGGGGCGGCGACGCCATCCGCCTGGCAGCCGAGCGGCACCGTCCTGATCACCGGTGGCACCGGTGCTTTGGGCGCACACGTGGCGAGGTGGCTCGCGCGCGCCGGCGCGGAACACCTGGTGCTCACCAGCCGCGGCGGGCCGAAGTCACCCGGTGCGACCGAGCTGGCCGCCGAACTGGAGGGCAGCGGGTGCGCAGTGACGATCGCGGCCTGTGACGCCGGGGACCGGGCCGCGGTGCGGCGGCTGCTGGCCGGCATCCCGTCGCACCGGCCGTTGACCGCGGTCGTGCACGCCGCGGGGGTGCTCGATGACGCCGTGATCGAAGCGCTGACGTTCGAGCAGATCGACCGGGTGCTCCACGCCAAGATGACGGCCGCGCTGAACCTGCACGAGCTCACCGCGGACCTGGAACTGCGGGCCTTTGTGCTGTTCTCCTCGGCAGGCGCCACGTTCGGCGTCCCCGGACAGGGCAACTACGCGCCGGCCAACGCCTTCCTGGACGCGTTGGCGCAGCACCGGCGGGCGGCGGGCCTGCCGGCGACGTCGATCGGCTGGGGCGCCTGGCAGGGCTCCGGGATGGCGACCGGCGCCGTCCGGACCCTGCTCGACCGGCACGGCGTTCCGGCCATCGACACGCGCCTGGCCATCGAGGCGCTGCGACAGGCGCTCGCCCATGATGAGGTGCACGCGCTCGTCGCGGATGTCCGCTGGGACCGCTACTTCGTGGCGATGACCGCTGTGCGGCCCAGCCCGCTGTTCCACGACGTGCCCGAGGTCGCAGCGTTGCGCGAGGCGGGCGAGGCCGATCGGGACACCAACCGCGTCGAGCCGTCGTTCGCCCTGCGTCTGGCGCGGCTGACCGATGCGGAGCGCGGCCGCGCATGGGTCGAGTTGGTGTGCTCGCACGCGGCCGTGGTGCTCGGCCACGACTCGCCGGAGGCGGTGGGGAGCCGGCGGACGTTCACAGAGGCCGGGCTCGACTCCGTGCTGGCCGTGGAGCTGCGCAACCGGCTTGCCCATGCCACCGGACTAAGCCTGTCCGCGCCCGTGGTGTTCGACCACCCGACTCCCGCCGCGCTCGCCGCGCACCTCGGCTCGCGTCTGGCGAACGAACCCGCCGGTACCACGACACCACCACCGGACGCGGCGCAGGCGGGTGAGCCGGTCGCGATCATCGGACTGGCGTGCCGGTACCCCGGCGGCGTCGGGTCCGCGGAAGAGTTGTGGCAACTACTGGTCAATGGGCGGGAGGCGCTCTCGGACCTGCCTGCCGGGCGCGGCTGGCCGGCCGACGCCGAGTACCGCTCGGGGACCGGTGCGCGCGTCCGCATCGCCACCGGGGCGGGTGGGTTCCTGCACGACGCCGCCGACTTCGACGCCGGGCTGTTCGGGATAAGCCCACGGGAGGCGCTCGCGATGGATCCGCAGCAGCGGTTGCTGCTGGAGACGTCGTGGGAGGTGCTGGAGCGGGGAGGTATCGACCCGACTTCCCTGCGCGGCAGTCAAACCAGTGTGTTCGTGGGAGTCGCGGGCAGCGACTACGCAACGGTGCTGAGGGTGGCGCCCGACAGCACGGACGGACATCTGATGACCGGGAACGCGACGAGTGTCGTGGCCGGCAGGGTCTCGTACGCGTTCGGTTTCGAGGGGCCGGCGGTGACGGTGGACACGGCGTGTTCGTCGTCGCTGGTGGCGATGCACCTCGCGGCGCAGTCACTCCGCAACGGTGAGTGCACGCTGGCGTTGGCCGGCGGCGTCACGATCATGTCGACACCCGAGCTGCTGGCCGAGTTCTCGCGTCAGGGCGGTCTCGCCGGGGACGGCCGGTGCAAGTCGTTCGCGGAGGGTGCGGACGGCACCGGGTTGGGGGAGGGCGCCGGGATCGTGTTGTTGGAGCGGTTGTCGGATGCGCGGCGTAATGGGCGTCGGGTGTTGGCGGTGTTGCGTGGTTCGGCGGTGAATCAGGATGGTGCGTCGAATGGGTTGACGGCGCCGAGTGGGCCCGCGCAGCAGCGGGTGATCCGTGCGGCGTTGGCGAACGCCGGTCTGGAGTCGTCCGATGTGGACGCCGTTGAGGCGCATGGCACCGGTACGACGTTGGGTGATCCGATCGAGGCGCAGGCGTTGCTGGCGACCTATGGTCAGGGTCGGCCGGTGGATCGGCCGTTGTGGTTGGGGTCGGTGAAGTCGAACATCGGTCATACGCAGGCGGCGGCGGGTGTGGCCGGTGTGATCAAGATGGTGATGGCGCTTCGGCATGGCCGGTTGCCCAGGACGTTGCATGTGGACGAGCCCAGTTCGCACGTGGACTGGTCGGCGGGTGCGGTGGAACTGCTGACCGGGGAACAGGACTGGCCGGAGACGGGGCGGCCGCGGCGGGCCGGGGTGTCGTCGTTCGGGATCAGCGGCACCAACGCCCACGTCATCGTAGAACAGGCGCCCGATGACGCCGACGATGACGTCGACGATGGTCAGCCCTTCGAACTCCCGCTGGTGCCATGCGTGCTGTCGGGCCGGACCGAAGCCGCCATGCGCGCCGCCGCGCGCCGGCTGCACGAGGCCGTCGCCGCCGATCCCGGCCTGTCACCCGTCGACATCGGCTTCACGACCGCGACCACCAGGTCGGCGATGGAACACCGTGGGGTCGTCCTCGCGGCGGACCGGGCTGACCTGCTCGCCGGCCTGGATGCGCTCGCGGACCGCCGCCGTACCCAGGGCACGCTCGAATCCCCGGCCGGTGATGGCCTGCTGGCGTTCGGCTTTCCCGGGCAAGGGGAGCGGCACGCCGGTGTGGGCGCACAGCTGCACGCCCGTTTCCCGGTGTTCGCCGACGCGTTCGACGAGGTGTGCGGGCTCTTCGACCGGTGGCTCGACGAGCCGCTGGCCGCGGTGATGTTCGCCGGCCCGGAATCGCCGCTGGCCGACAGGACGGACTACGCCCAGGCCGGTGCGCTGGCGCTCGGTGTGGGGTTGTTCCGGTTGCTCGGCTCGTGGGGCGTGGCGCCGGACTACGTGATGGGCCATTCTGTCGGCGAGGTGGTGGCCGGCTGTGTCTCCGGACTGCTGCCGGTCGCGGACGCGGTCACCCTGGTGGCGGCGCGCGGCCGGCTGATGCGGGCACTGCCTCCCGGTGGGGTGATGGTCTCGGTGCAGGCCACCGAGGACGAGGTGGCGCCACTTCTCGGTGACGGGGTGTCGCTCGCGGCCGTGAACGGCCCGGACTCCGTTGTGCTGTCCGGTGACGAGGACACTGTTTCGGCACTCGCGGACCGGTTCGCCGGGCGGAGGACCAAGCGGTTGCGAGTGGCCCACGCCTTCCACTCGGCCCGCATGGAGGGGATGCTCGCCGAGTTCCGGGGTGTGGCGGCGGGACTGTCCTTCGGCCGTGGCGCGATTCCGGTGGTGTCCACGGTGACCGGCCTGGTCGCCACCGCCGAGGAGCTGGCCGATCCGGAGCACTGGGTGCGGAACGTCCGGGAGACCGTGCGGTTCGCCGACACGGTGGACGCACTCGCCGGTCTGGGCGTCGACCGCTTCCTCGAACTCGGCCCGACAGGTGTGCTGTCGGCCATGGGGGCCGCCTGCGCCCAGGACCGCGTGGCGTTCGTCCCGGCCATCCGGGACGGCGTGGCCGAGCCGGAGTCCGTCGTCCGCGGTGTGGCTGAATTGCACGCCTGCGGCGCTTCTGTCGACTGGCCTGCGTTCTTCGCCGGCACCGGGGCGCGCCGGGTCGACCTCCCGACCTACCCGTTCCAGCGGCGCCGCTACTGGCCGACGGTGCCTGCGGCGACCGGTGGTGCCGCCTGGCGCTACCGGGTCGGCTGGAAACCGGTCCCCGACGAGCACGAGCCGGCGCTGCGCGGCGCATGGCTCTTCGTCACCCCCGACAGCCGGGACACCGGCTGGGCAACGCGGCTCGCCGAAGGCATGGCGGACCGGGGAGCCGAGGTGCTACCGCTGCCGATGTCCGAAGCCGGCTCCGGCCGGACGACCCTTGCCAAGCGGCTGACCGCCATCGCGGCGCACACCACGCCGGCAGGCGTCCTGCTGGCCGTGCCCGGGCGGAACCACGCCGACCCGGGGCGCCCCGTGGCGGACATGACGCTGCTGGTGCAGGCGCTCGGTGACGCGGGCATCGAGAGCCCACTGTGGTGCGTCACGGCCGGCGCCGCGTCGGTCGACGGCACCGATCCGGTGGTGGATGCGGTCGGAGCCCAGCTCTGGGGGCTGGGCAGGGTGGTCGCCCTGGAACATCCGAGCAGGTGGGGCGGCCTGGTGGACCTGCCCGAACTCGTCGGTGAGAACACCATCGACCGGCTCGTGCAAGCGCTGTGCGGCACCTCTGGTGAGGATCAGTTGGCCGTTCGCCCGTCCGGGCTTCACGCCAGGCGGCTGGTGCCCGCCGGCGCCGCCCGGTCGGAGGTGCCGGATGGCCGGTGGGTGTCGGGCACCGTGCTGGTGACCGGCGGAACAGGGGCACTCGGCGCGCGGGTGGCCCGCTGGCTGGCAGACAGGGGCGCCGAGCACCTGGTGCTGGTCGGCCGGCGCGGTGTGGACGCCCCGGGCGCACCCGAACTGGCGGCCGGCCTGGCCGCTTCGGGAGTACGGGTGACGATCGCGGCGTGTGACGCGGCGGACCGTGCCGCGCTCGCCGCCGTCATCGACGCGATCCCCGACGACTGCCCGCTCACCGCGGTCGTGCACGCCGCGGGGGTGCTCGCCAACGCGCCGGTCGACGCGGTGGACGCCGACCGGGTGGACGAGGTGCTCGATGTGAAGGTGCGAGCCGCGACGAACCTGCATGACCTGACCAAGTCCCACGATCTGACCGCGTTCGTCCTGTTCTCTTCGATCGCCGGGGTGTGGGGCAGCGGGAACCAGGGGCTCTACGCGGCCGCGAACGCCTTCCTGGACGCGTTGGCGTCGCGCCGCAGGGCCGAAGGCCTGCCAGCGACCTCGATCGCCTGGGGCGCCTGGGACGGCGGCGGGATGTCCAGGGGAGCGCCGGCCGAGTGGCTGCGCCGCAGGGGGATCATCCCCATGGCGCCCGAGGCGGCTATGCGTGAGCTCGGCGCCGCATTGGACCACGACGAGACCTTCGTGGTCGTCGCGGACGTGGACTGGACGAGGTTCGCGCCGTCCTTCACGCTCAACCGGCGCCAACCTCTGATCGAGGATCTGCCGCAGGTCCGTGACCTGGCCGCCGACGAGGGAACCCGGCAGGACCGGCGCGACGCGGCCGAGGCGCCGCCGTACGCGAAGCGATTGGCCGGGCTGTCCGCCGACGAGCGCGCCCACGCTCTCGTAGAGCTGGTCCGGGACACGATGGTGCGGGTGCTCGGACACGACCACACCGAGGAGATCAGCGCGGACCGGGCGTTCCGGGAACTCGGTTTCGACTCGCTCACGGCCGTGGAGATGCGCACCGAACTGTCTGCGGCGACCGGTCTCAAGCTGCCGGCGACAGTGGTCTTCGACCACCCGACACCCGCTGCGCTCGCCGTGTACCTGGACACCGAACTTGGTGCGGGCGCAGCGGTGACCGACCTGCCGGTGCTGGTGCAGATCGACGCCCTGGAAGCCGCGCTCGCCGGGGTCGCCCCGCGGGACACCGCACGGTCCAAGATCACCGCACGGCTGCGCCACCTGCTGCTGGCCTGGGGCGACGACCCATCGGAGGAGTCCGGCGACTCGCTCACGGGCCACCTGGCGACGGCCACGGACGAGGAGATGTTCGACTTCATCAACCGGGAGCTCGGGGCGAGCTGACCCGGCTCCGCCCCTGCCCCGGCCACGACCCCCAGGAAGCAGCACCATGGCGAACGAGGACGAGCTCCGCAAGTACCTGCGCATGGTCACCGCCGACCTGCACCAGGCCAACAGGCGGCTGGCCGCCGCCGAGTCGGGCAAACACGAGCCGATCGCGGTCGTGGGCATGGCCTGCCGCTACCCCGGTTCGGTGCGATCACCGGAGGATCTGTGGGAACTGGTGGCCGGCGGTGTCGACGCCGTCGGCGGGTTTCCGACGGACCGCGGCTGGGACACGGCGGGGCTCTACGATCCGGACCCGGACCGGAAGGGCACCTGCTACACCCGCAACGGCGCGTTCCTGGAGGGGGTCGCCGACTTCGACGCCGAGTTCTTCGGCATCTCCCCGCGCGAGGCGTTGGTGATGGACCCGCAGCAACGGCTCTTCCTGGAGATCACCTGGGAGGTGTTCGAGCGGGCCGGCATCGACCCGAGCTCCATGCGGGGCAGCCAGACCGGCGTGTTCGCCGGCGTGTCCGGACGGGACTACGGAGGGGACCTCAGCGACCCGCCGGACGGTGCGGAGGGCTACCTCCTGACCGGCAACGCCACCAGCGTCGTGTCCGGCCGGGTCGCCTACACGCTCGGTCTCGAAGGTCCGGCCATGACCGTGGACACCGCGTGTTCCTCCGCGCTGGTCGCCGTGCACCTCGCCTGCCAGGCACTCCGGCACGGCGACTGTTCGATGGCGCTCGCCGGCGGCGTTGCGGTGATGGCCACCCCCGGTGTGCTGATTGACTTCAGCCGCCAGCGTGGGCTCGCGCCGGACGGGCGGTGCAAGGCGTTCGCCGCGGCCGCGGACGGCACCGGGTGGGGTGAGGGCGCGGGTGTCGTGCTGCTGGAGCGGCTTTCCGAAGCGGTGCGCCACCGTCGGCCCGTACTGGGGCTGATCAGGGCCTCGGCGGTGAACCAGGACGGGGCGTCCAACGGCCTGACCGCACCCAACGGTCTCGCCCAGCAGGCGGTCATCCGGCAGGCGCTGGTGAACGCCGGGCTGTCGGCAGCGCAGGTCGACGTCGTCGAGGCGCACGGCACCGGCACCACGCTCGGCGACCCGATCGAGGCCCGTGCGCTGATCGACACCTACGGGCAGCACCGGCCACCCGGCAGCCCACTGTGGCTCGGGTCGGTGAAGTCGAACATCGGGCACACCCAGGCCGCGGCCGGCGTGGCCGGACTGATCAAGATGCTGATGGCTCTCCGGCACGGCCGCCTGCCCAGGACCCTGCACGTGGACGAGCCGACGCCACACGTGGACTGGTCTGCGGGCGCGGTGTCGCTACTGACCGAGGACCGGCCGTGGCCGCGCGCCGACCAGCCGCGTCGCGCGGGCGTCTCCGGTTTCGGGGTCAGTGGCACCAACGGGCACGTGATCCTGGAGGAGGCACCGACGCCGGAGCGGGAACCGGCGACCGAGCCGCCGGTCGGGGGACCGTTCGACCGCACGGCGCCGCTGCCGTGGGTGCTGTCGGGCCGCACCGCCGAGGCGTTGCGCGCCCAGGCGGGCCGGTTGACCGACTTCGCCGCGACCGAGGACCCGGAGCCGGCCGACGTCGCCCTGGCACTCGTGACGACCAGGGCGACGATGCCGCACCGCGCCGTGGTCCTCGGTGCGGACCGCGACGCGCTCACGGCCGGGACGGCCGCGCTCGCCGGCGGAGTCCCGGCGCCGCGACTGGTGCAGGGAACGGCGTTCGGCGCGACCAAGCCGTGTTTCGTCTTTCCCGGCCAGGGCTCTCAGTGGGCGGGCATGGGGCGTGAGTTGTTCGATTCGTCGCCGCTGTTCGCCGAGCACGTGCGGGCGTGTGCCGAGGCGATGGCGCCGTGGATCGGCTGGTCGCTGGTCAACGTGGTCCGGGGCGAGCCGGGGGCCGCGTCACTGGACCGGGTGGACGTGGTGCAGCCCGCGCTGTTCGCGGTCATGGTCTCCCTCGCCGAGCTATGGCGCGCCTGTGGGGTCGAACCCGCCGCCGTGGTGGGGCACTCCCAGGGAGAGATGGCCGCGGCGTACGTCGCGGGCGCGCTGTCGCTCCCGGACGCGGCGAGGATCGTGGCGTTGCGCAGCCGTTGCCTGAGCGCCCTCTCCGGCCGGGGCGGGATGGTGTCGGCCGCTCTGCCGGTGGACGAGGCACAAGCCCGGTTGGCGCCGTGGCAGGACCGTCTCTCGGTGGCCGCGGTCAACGGGGCGCGGTCGGTCGTGGTGTCCGGAGACGTGCCGGAACTGGAGGAGTTCCTGGCGGCGTGTGAACGGGACGGCATTCGGGTCCGGCGCCTGCCGGTGGACTACGCGTCGCACTCCGCCCAGGTGGACTCTCTGCGCGCGGAGCTGGCCGACGTGTTCGGCACGGTGGAGGCGCGACGCTCGGCGGTGCCGTTCTTCTCCACCGTCACCGGCGGGCAACTGGCGACCACCGAGCTGACTGCGGACTACTGGTTCCGCAACCTCCGTGACACGGTGCGGTTCGAACACGCGACCCGCGCGCTGATCGGGCAGAGGTTCGGCCCGTTCGTCGAGGTCAGCCCGCATCCGGTGCTCAGGAACGGGCTGCGTGAGACGATCGAGGAGACCGGGCGTGCCACGGTGGTCGTCGGTTCGTTGCGGTCCGGTGACGGTGGCGTCGAGCGGATGGCCGTCTCACTCGCCGAGGCGTACGTGTCCGGCCTGGACGTCGACTGGCGTGCGGTGCTCGCCGCCCACCCCGGGCGTCCGGTTCCGCTCCCGACCTACGCGTTCCGCCGGCAGCGGTTCTGGCTGAAACCGTCCGCCGCGGACCGCGGGCGCCCGGCCGACGCCGAGGAGGCCCGGTTCTGGCGAGCGGTCGAAGACGCCGATCTGGCCGCTCTGGAGCAGGCTCCGGAGTTCCAGGACGCGGTGGTGCTCGACGGCTTGCGGGGGACGCTGCCCGCGTTGTCCGCCTGGCGCAGGCGCAGGCGGGAACAAGCGGCCATCGACTCGTGGCGGTACCGCGTGGAGTGGCGGCCACTCGCCCGGACCGAGGCCACCGTGCTCGACGGGACCTGGCTGCTTCTCACCCCGAGCCACATGGCGGACGGCGGGATGGCGGCCGATGTCCGCGACGCGCTCGGCCGGCACGGCGCCCGGGTCGTGCCGATCACCGTCGGCGACGCCGACCGGGAACCGCTGGCCGAGGAGCTGGCCGCGTATCCCGGCGCGATCGGGGTGGTCTCGCTGCTGGGACAGGATGAACGGCCCGTGCCGCACCACCCTTCGCTGACCGCCGGCGTCGCGTCGACGCTGGCACTGGTGCAGGCACTCGCCGATGCCGGGCTATGCGCGCCCCTGTGGTCGGTGACCAGCGGCGCCGTGTCGGCAGGAGACTGGGATCCGCTGCGCGGCACCGCCCAGGCGCAGGTGTGGGGACTCGGCCGGGTCATCGGTCTGGAACACCCGGAACGCTGGGGCGGGCTCATCGACGTCCCGAACTCGCTGGACGAACGCGCCGCGCGCCGCGTGGTCGCGGTGCTGGCGGACGGGCGCGGGGAGGACCAGCTCGCGGTCCGGGACTCCGGGGTGTTCGTCCGGCGGCTGTGCCGTGCGCCGCGCGGGACCGTGCGACCGGCACCAGGGTGGCGGCGCCGCGGCACCGCGCTCGTGACCGGCGGAACCGGATCGATCGGCGCCCGGATTGCGAGGTGGCTGGCCGAAGGCGGTGCCGAGCACGTGGTGCTGGTGAGCCGTCGAGGGCCCGCCGCGCCCGGTGCGACCGAGCTGGCGGAGGAACTGACCGGGCTGGGTGCGAGGGTGACCGTCGAAGCCTGCGACGTGGCCGACCGTGACGCCGTCGCCGGCATGCTCCGCGAGCTGCCGCCGATCAACGTGGTCGTGCACGCCGCCGGCATCGGCGAGCGCGCCCCGCTGCTCGACACGGATCCGGCCGGGTTCGCGGACGTGGTCGGCGGCAAGGTCGCGGGCGCACGCAACCTGGACGAGTTGGTGGACAACGCGGAGCTCGACGCGTTCGTGCTGTTCTCCTCCGGCGCGGCCGCGTGGGGCAGTGCCGGACAAGGCGCCTACGCGGCGGGGAACGCGTTCCTGGACGCGTTGGCGCAGGACCGCCGACAGCGTGGGCTGCCGGCCACCTCGATCGCGTGGGGAAGCTGGGCGGGCGGTGGCATGGTGGACGCGACCGCCGACGAGTCGTTGAGCAGGCGCGGCATCCGCACAATGGACCCGGACCTGGCCATCGCGGCCCTCCAACAGGCACTCGACGACGGCGAGACCACTCTCACCGTGGCGGACCTGGACTGGGAGCGGTTCGTCCCGACCTTCACCATCGCGCGCCGCCGTCCGCTGATCGAGGACATCCCTGAGGTCGCGGACGTGCTCCGAACCGGTCAGCCGCCCGTCGCGGCAGCCGCGGGATCGTCCGAGCTCGCCCGGGACCTGCTCGGGATGACCGAGGGGGAGCGGCATGGTGCCCTCCTCGACCTGGTGCGTGGTCACGTTCTCGCGGTGCTCGGTCACACCGCGTCCGAACACGTCGCGGCGGCCAGGGCGTTCCGCGAGCTCGGGGTCGACTCCCTGACCGCGGTCGAACTGCGGGACCGGCTCGCCGCGGCGACCGGGCTGCGCCTGCCCGCCACGGCGGTGTTCGACCACCCCACGCCGGACGACCTGGCGCGGCACCTGTACGTCGAGATGTTCGCCCAGTCCGGGCACCAGGAGGCGACGACGCCCGCGGCGGTCGTCACCGGCACCGACGACCCGATCGCCATCATCGGGATGGCCTGCCGCTTTCCCGGCGGTGTCACCACTCCCGAGGCGCTGTGGGCGCTGGTCGCCGACGGCGTCGACGCCGTCGGCGAGTTCCCGGCGGACCGAGGGTGGGCCGTCGACGCGGTGTACGACCCGGATCCCGGCGGGAAGCCGGGCAAGACCTACGTGCGGCACGGCGGGTTCCTCTACGACGCGGCCGACTTCGACGCCGACCTGTTCGGGATCAGCCCGAGGGAGGCACTGGCGATGGACCCGCAGCAGCGGCTGCTGCTGGAGACGTCGTGGGAGGCGTTCGAGCGGGCCGGCATCGCGCCGGACTCGGTGCGCGGTCGCCGGATCGGGGTCTTCGCCGGGGTCGCGGGCGGCGACTACGGCCGAAACGGCGACGGCGTCCCCGAGGGCGTCGACGGCTACCTCGGCACAGGGAACGCCGCGAGTGTCGCGTCCGGCCGGATCTCCTACGCGTTCGGCCTGGAAGGGCCGGCCATCACGGTGGACACGGCGTGCTCGTCGTCCCTGGTGGCCACGCACCTCGCCGCGTCGTCACTGCGTCGGGGCGAGTGCGAGATGGCTCTGGTGGGTGGCGTCGCGGTGCTGGCGACGCCCACCGCGTTCGTGGAGTTCTCCCGGCAACGCGGCTTGGCGCCGGACGGGCGGTGCAAGCCTTTCGCCGCCGCCGCCGACGGCACCGCGTGGGGCGAAGGCACCGGCATGCTGCTGCTGGCGCGGCTGTCGGACGCACGCCGCGCAGGGCGCCGGGTGCTGGCCGTGCTCCGCGGCTCCGGCGTCAACCAGGACGGCGCGTCGAACGGCCTGTCCGCGCCCAACGGCCCCGCTCAGCAGCGGGTGATCAGGCAGGCGCTGGCCGACGCGGGGCTGGAGCCGTCCGACGTGGACTCGGTGGAGGCACACGGCACCGGCACGACCCTGGGCGACCCCATCGAGGCGCAAGCACTGCTCGCGACCTACGGGCAACGTGACGAGGACCGGCCACTCTGGCTCGGCTCGGTCAAGTCGAACATCGGGCACACGGCAGCGTCGGCTGGCATGGCCGGTGTGATCAAGATGGTGATGGCGCTCCAGCACGGTCGGCTGCCGAAGACGCTGCACGTGGACGAGCCGACCCCGCACGTGGACTGGTCGACCGGCGCGGTGCGGCTGCTGACCGAGGCACGCGACTGGCCGGACAACGGCCGCCCGCGGCGGGCCGGTGTCTCCTCCTTCGGCATCAGCGGCACCAACGCACACCTCGTCCTCGAGCAGGCGCCGGCGGCCGCCGCCGACGACCGCCCTGACGTCGGACCCGCCGACCGCGTGCCCTGTCCGCTGTCGGGGAAGGACGCCGTTGCTCTCCGGGAGCAGGCTCGCCGCCTGCGCCGGCACCTGGACGCGCATCCCGGTCTCCGTGTGGCCGACATCGCCCGATCCCTCGCGGTGACCAGGGCGCACCTGCAGACCAGGGCCCTGGTGCTGGCCAGGGACGTCGCAGAACTCGGCACGGCACTCGACGCGGTCGCGGAAGGACGTGGCAGCGGCGCGGTGGCGGTGGGTGAGGTCACCGACGCGAAACTGGCCTTCGTCTTCTCGGGCCAGGGCGCTCAGCGCGCGGGGATGGGGCAGGAGCTGTACCGCGCGTACCCGGTCTTCGCCGATGCCCTGGACACCGTGTGCGCCCACCTCGACGGGCACCTGGGCCGCACGCTGAAGACGGTGCTGTTCGCCGAACCGGGATCCGCCGAGGCGGCGATGCTGGACCAGACCGCGTTCGCCCAGGCCGGGCTGTTCGCGCTCGAGGTCGCGTTGTTCAGGCTGATGTGGTCGTGGGGTGTGCGGCCGGACGTCGTGTGCGGCCACTCGGTCGGTGAACTCGCGGCCGCGCACGTGGCCGGTGTCCTGTCCATCGAAGACGCGACGAAACTGCTGGCGGCGCGCGGCAAGCTCATGCAAGCCCTGCCGGAGGGCGGGGCCATGGCGGCCGTGCGGGCGAGCGAGACCGAGGTGCTGGCGACGATGGCCGACCTCGGCGGCGAGGTCGCGATCGCGGCGATCAACTCGCCCGGCTCGGTCGTCGTCTCCGGACGGGAGTCCGCGCTCGCGGAGGTGGCGCGGGTCTGGGCCGACCGAGACCGCAAGACCACGCGGTTGCGGACCAGCCACGCCTTCCACTCACCGCTGATGGAGCCGATGTGCGCCGCCTTCCGCGAGGTCGCGAAGGCCGTCTCGTTCAGCGCACCGGTGCTGCCCGTGGTGTCCACCGTGACCGGTGTGGCGGCCGGCGCCGAGCTCGGCACACCCGAGTACTGGGTGCGCAACGTGCGGGACGCGGTGCGGTTCGCCGACGCCGTCGCGACGGCACGGGGGATGGGGGTCGCCACCTTCGTGGAGCTGGGTCCGGACGGCGCGCTCGTCGCCGCCGCGCTCGAATGCCTCGACGGTGAACGGGACGACACCGCGGTCCTCGCCACGTTGCGCGCGGGCCGCGGGGAGGTCGGGTCTCTCCTGACGGCGGTCGGTACGCTGCACGTGCGTGGCGCTGACGTGGACTGGCCGGCCGTCCTCGCCCGCCACGGCGCCCGGACGGTCGACCTGCCGACGTACGCGTTCCAGCGACGACGTTACTGGCTCGGCGGCTCGGCCGCGCCGACGACCGCGTCCGGGCACGGGCTGACCGAGCTGGACCATCCGCTGCTGACCGCGAGCGTGGAGCTACCGGACTCGGCCGGCGCCGTGCTCACCGGACGGCTGTCGCTCCGGACGCACCCGTGGCTCGCTGATCACGCGGTCCTCGGTCAGGTCCTGCTGCCGGCCACCGCGTTCGCGGAGCTGGTCCTGGCCGCGGGACGTTCGGTCGGCTGCCCCACGGTGGCGGAGCTGACGTTGGAGGCCCCGCTCCTGCTGCCGGAGGAGGGGGACACGCAGCTGCGCGTGGTGCTCAACGGTCCCGGCGAGCACGGCGAACGCGCCGTGACCGTGTACTCGCGGGCGCTCGCCGGCACGGTCGACGCCGCCTGGACCCGGCACGCGACCGCCGCGGTGAGCGCGGAACGGGCCGGGGTCGTGCCGGACGGACCAGGACAGTGGCCGCCGGCGGGTGCGGATCCGGTACAGGTCGAGGAGCACTACCAGCGGTCGGCGGACCGGGGGTTCACCTACGGGCCCGCGTTCCAGGGGTTGACCGCGGCATGGCGCCGCGGTGACGACGTGTACGCCGACGTCCGGCTGCCGCGGCAGTGCGGCTCCGACGCGCAGCGGTTCGGTGTGCACCCGGCGCTGCTCGACGCGGCGCTGCACGCCATGGGCGCCGGCTCGTTCCTGGCGGAAGGCGTACTGCTGCCGTTCTCCCTGCACGGGGTGCACCTCCACGCGGGGGGCGCCACCAGGCTGCGGGTACGGCTGTCCCCGGCGGGGGAGAACGCGGTCTCGGTGGTCGCCATGGACGACGCCGGCACGCCCGTCGTGACCATCGATGCGCTGAACCTCCGCCCGGCCGGCCGGAACGGGCTCGCGACCACCCAGCCTGACTCGTTGTTCGAGTTCGTCTGGCATGAGGCGCGGAGCGCGGACCGGCCGGACCACCACGACGCGGACACGTGGGCGGTGGTGGGCGCGGACGACGCTGACGCCGACATGGCGGTGGCCATCGGCGCGGCCCGATACCCGGACCTGACCGCCGCACGCGCTGCCGTGACCATCCCGGACGTCCTGCTCGTGCGCTGCCCGGCGGCGGGTGGCATGACGGCCGAGGCGGTCGGCAGGGCCACCGTGGAGACACTCGGCCTGGTCCAGACCTGGCTCGCCGACGACCGCCTGGCGCGATCGCGACTCGTCTTCCTCACACGGTCGGTCGCGCCGGTCGACCTCGGCGCCGACGGCGGTGACCTCGGGCAGGCGACGGCATGCGGGCTGCTGCGTTCCGCGCAGATGGAGAACCCCGGCCGGCTGCTGATACTCGACGTGGACGACCATCCGCAGTCGTGGCGGTCGGTACCCGTCGCGGTCCATACGGCGCTGTCGGACGCCGAACCGGAGCTGGCGATGCGGGCCGGGAAGCTGTTCGTGCCCCGGCTCGCCCGCACCGGCTCGCCGGAGGTGGCGCCGAGCTGGGACACCGCGGGAACGGTGCTGGTCACCGGCGCGACCGGGATGCTCGGTGGGGCGGTGGCCAGACACCTCGTCGTTGAGCACGGAGTGCGCCACCTGTTGCTGGCCAGCAGGAGGGGGGCCGACGCGCGAGGAGCGGCGGAGCTCGCCGCGCGACTGACCGCCCTCGGCGCGGACGTGCGGCTCGCCGCATGCGACGTGGCCGACCCCGTCGCGGTCGCGGACGTGCTGGCCACGATTCCGCCGGAGCGGCCGCTGACCGGCGTCGTTCACGCGGCCGGAATCGTCGACGACGGGATCGTCCCGGCGTTGGACGCGGACCGCGTCCTCAACGTGTTGCGGGCCAAGGTGGATGGTGCGACGAACTTGCACGAGCTGACCAAGCACCTGGAGCTGTCGCGGTTCGTGCTGTTCTCCTCGGTCGCGGGTGGTTTCGGTGGCGCGGGCCAGGCCGGTTACGCGGCGGCGAACGCCTTCCTCGACGCACTGGCGCACCGACGTCGGGCTGAGGGCCGTGCGGCGACGTCCCTGGCGTGGGGCCCGTGGACCGGAGGCGGAATGGCGGCTCGGCTCGGCGAGGCCGACTCGGCCCGGGTGCGGCGGGCCGGCCTGCTGCCGCTGACGCCGGAGGCCGGGCTGGCCCTGTTCGACCTGGCACTCGCCGTGGACCGCCCGGTCGTCGTGCCGGCCCTTCTGGATGCCAACGCCGTGCGTGCCGGTGCGGAGCCGCCGCACGCGATGCTCCGCGGACTGGTGGGTCACGCCTCGCGCCCGGTCGCTCGCTCGAAGTCCCTGCGCCAGAGGCTGAACGACGCGAGCGGGGCCCAGGGGATCGATGTGCTCACCGACCTCGTGCGGACCGAGGCGGCCGCGGTGCTCGGACATACCTCACCGGGCGTGGTCGGCGCCACGAAGGCGTTTCGAGCATTGGGGTTCGACTCGCTCGCCGCGGTCGAACTGCGCAACCGGCTGAGTGCGGCGACCGGCCTGCGGCTGTCCGCCACCCTGGTCTTCGACCACCCGACGTCCGCCGAGCTCGCGACGCACCTGCTCACCCTGCTCGATGGCGACCGCCGTGGCTACGCCGACGCGGTGCTCGCGGAGATCGATCGGCTGGAGTCCACGATCCTGTCGGCGCCCGGGGCGGACCGCGGGACGGCCGACACCGTCGTGACGCGGCTGCGGGTGATGCTGGCGAGGATCGGGGAAGCGAACACCCGTGACGTCGACGACGCCGTGCTGGACGAGCTCGGTGGGGATGATCTGATGGCCCTCATCGACGAGGAGTTCGGTTCGCGCTGATCGTTCGCGCGCGGATCACGCGTTCGGCGAGGCCGCCCGGTCGAACCTCCGCGCCACGTAGGACAACGAGGTGAGCAGCTCGGACGACGAGGAGTGCTCGGACCGCGACGGCTGTGCGATGTGCGCGATCGGCATGGCCCCCACGAGCGACCAGCGCAGTCGGCCGTCCGAGTCAACGTAGCTGCGCGCAGCACCGCGATTGTCGGGGTGCAGGCAGAACGGCACGTCCAGCAGACCTGACGCGAAAGCGTTGACGAGCGCACGGCCGATGTCCGGGTGCAGGTCGAGCACGGTATCGATGTGCATCCGTGCCTCGGCGTAGAGCCCGGTGTCCGGTGTCCCGCCCTCGGCGGTCTCCTCCTCGTCGAGCGCGGCCTTCGCCGCCCATTCCAGTGCGGCGACGTTCTCCGTGATCGTGGGGATGCGGTACGCCTCTGCCGCGGTCTTGACGATCAGCCTCTCCGAGCCCGTGCGCACGGCGAGTTTCGCGGCTTCGGCCAGCAGGAGCGCCGAACCGCCCGGCGAGCGCGGATACACCCCCATGTACGTGTAGACGACGACGTGCCAGTCGACGTCGGAAAGGAGCTCGCCCGCGATTCGGCGCAGCACAACCAGCGCCTCTTCGTCCTGGGCCGCGTTGGTCTGCTGCGCGTAGCTCAAGGAGATACTGCGCAGGCCGTGTTGGCGGAAGAACAACGCCTCCAGGACGCTGGTCGCAATGAGCAGGCTGGGTGGGCAGAGCTGGCCGAGCAGGCAGCCGCCGAAGGTCTCGACGTGCGGCGCGGCACCCAGCTCCCGCAGACGCGCGAACCATTCCAGGCACCGTGCCCAGTTGTCCACGGATTCGCGCAGGGGGGTGCGACTGTACGGCAGGCAGTAGGAGACCGGGCCGCCCTCGGTGGCGGTGAGTCCGCTCCGCACCAGCGCCCGGAAGATGTCCTGTGGCTGGGACGAGCCGTGCCGCACCTGGACGGGGAAGTCCGCGCCCGCGACACCGTCGAGCATCGCGCGGGTGACGTCGGGACCGTGCGCGACGATCGGGTACCCGTTGAGCCCGGTCCCCTCCGCGAGCGCACGCCTGGCTTCGTCGTGGTCGCCGATCCTGGTGAAGCTGTCCAAGGTGATCGTGCCGACCGTGGTGGCGGCGGCCCGCATCGTGGCGACGAGCCCTTCCCGCATCCCCCGGAGGTCCGCGAGCCCCATCCTGGGCTGGACCACGAGATCACCGGACCGCGACGCGGCGTTGACGAACTCGCCGAACGAGCCCGGAAGGGGACGGTCCGCCGGAACCGGTGACGGGTGCTCCTGCCGCCTGTCGGTGGTCATGACGTCACGGCTGCCAGGGAGTGGAGGTACGACCGGAAGGAGTCGATCTCGACGCCGTCCTCGAAGACCGCGTCGAACCCGGCGGCCAGCAGCGTATCGGTCGTGCGCCGGTCGCCGTGCTGGGCGATACCCAGCTTGCCGCCGATCACCATGCGCAGGCCGGCCAGCTCCGGTTGTTCCCGCAGCCTCCGCACCACTCGCTTCCCGTCGATCCACCCGTGGCCGTTCACCGTGCTGAGCACGACCACGTCGGGCTGCCGCCGCAGGCACTCGGTGACGAGCAGGTCGTCAGGTACGCAGCAACCGAGGTTGACCACCCGGTGTCCCAGCTCCTCGATCAGCAACTGGAGGAAGACCAGGTTCCAGGTGTGCGAATCGGACTGGGTGCTGCTGACGATGACGTGCAACCGCGTCGGTCCGAGCGGTCCGCCCGCGGACGTGACCATCGCCGCCCTCGATCCGGTCCGGCTGGTGGCCGGCGAGGGGAACGCCGCGAGCCTGGTCCGCGAGCGGACCAGGCTCGCCACTCGCGCCATCTCGTTGCCGACGATCATCATCGCCTCGTCCACGCCCATGCCGGGACGTGCGAGCACCTGGTCGGCGCCGCACGCCATCGCCACGTTGGCGCAAACCTTGGCCGACTCGTCGGTCTCGTTGCAGGTACCGCCGCAGTACGCGACCAACCCGGCCTCCCGGACATGCAGCAGCGCCTCCACGGTGTTGTTGACACCGCCCAGATCCGGGGCCTTCACGTGGATCACGTCCGCGGCGCCGGCGGCGACGAACCGTCGGATGTCAGCCAGCGTGTTGCACCACTCGTCGGCGACGAGCTGCACCGTGCAGCCGCGCTCCCGCAGCATCGACCGCAGCGTGGCCAGCATCTCGATCTGGTCGTCCTGGTTGCCCGCGTCCACCGGCTGCTCGATCCGCAACTGGAACGGTGCGGCGATGCGGCCGAGATCCGTGAGGTAGCCGGCGACCCGGGTGAGGTCGTTGCCGAAGGCGAGACCGACGGTGCCATAGGTGTCGAAGTGCAGTACGGGCCGGTAGTCCGGCCGGGCACGCATCCGCGTCACCCGAGCACGCACCCAGCGCACGTACTCGCGGAAGATCTCGCCGTTCGCGCCCATCTTCTCCGCCACGTTGTTGATGAGACCGTGGGGGAGGACGCCGGCTTCCTTGAGGATCATCCTGTCCACGCTCAGGTAACGATCATCGCCCGACTGCGCGAACATCGCTACCGGCGCGATCTCCACGTTCGTCCCGTACTCGTCGCGGACGACCTCGGCCATGGTCACTCCGCGCCGGTGGGCGACTGCCGCCAGCAGCGCCTGGGTCACCCCGTACCGCACGGCCGTGTGCAGCGGACGACCGTCCACGAGCAGTCCGTCGATGTGCTCGGCCGCATCGCGGAAGCGATCCGGCGCGGTACCGACGAGCACCGGGGCGATGTGCGTGTTGATCAGGTCGTTCAGGGCATCGGTGGCCAAGGGTTCGTCGCGACCCGCGACGCTCGCGTACTGGACGGAGGCGCAGTCACCGGTCGCCGCGAACCCGTCGTCGAGCACGAGCAGCACCGACACCGCGCGCCCCGGCTCGCGGATGCGGTCGAATCCTGCCGTGACCGGCCGGCCGAGATAACAGAACCCGTCCTGTCGCGCACCCGCTCGAATCGCGGTCTGGTCGTCGGTGAAGTAGCCGGCCAACACCGGCACGCACAACAGGTCAACGATTCTCACCGGGGCACCACGTTCCCACCACCATGATCGGACAAGACTCCGGGAAAGCCGCTCAGTAGATGCCTTCCGGCGCCGCCCGGACATCCAGCAGGGGGCGGACGTTGGCCACGCCGTCACACGGCCAGTCCAAATCGGGCCGGTACCGGATCGCCAGGTCACGCTCGAGGACGTTCGGCAGCAGGAGGTCCTCCTGCAGGACGGTCAGCCGCACCTGGCCGGACTCGCCGACCTCGACGGTCCTCCGCCAGTCCTGCCGGTCCACCACCGCCATCGTGATCTGGGGGTAGTTCGGCAGGTGTGCCATCAGGTCACCGTCGTCCTGCACGAGTGGCAGCGAGGTCGGACCGAACGTGTTGCCGTACATGATCGTCACCGGGCGGTCGTCGACGGACTTCTTGAAGCTGCGCCACATGGCCGGCGTCGTGTGCGTCCCGCTCATCACCACGCCACCGACCTTGGCGAGCAGTTCCGGTGCGCGCCGGACGAACACCTTCATCAATGCGGGCGTGGTGGCCAGGTAGTCGATCGGCTGGGTGCTCATGAGGTCGATGGCCTGGTCCACCACGTGGTCGCTGTACTCCTGGGCCTCGCGCAACCGGCCGCCCCGCAACTGGCGCTTGACCCAGCGCGGGTCGAAGTCGATGCCGTAGACCCGGGCTCCGTACCGGCTGGTCAGGTAGTCCCAGCCGTTGTGGCCGATGAGGTGCGGCCCGCTCGGCATGGCCTGGAGCCAGTTCCGGTCCGGTTGGAAACCACCTCGGCAGATGGCCCACAGCCGCCATGCGCCACGCACCCTGAGCATGGTCTCGGTGTAGTACACGCGGCACGGGGTGCCGGTCGTCCCACCGGACTCGAACACCCGGCCGGTCAGCGGTCGCGGGACCGCCATCGGCACCAGGTCGGCCGGGTCCATCGAGCGCAGCTCGTCGATCGGGAAGGGGTCGAACGCCAGTAGCTCGTCATGGCGGGTGATGTCCCTGGGGTCGAAGGGGAGCTCGGCGGCCTTCCGCAGCCAGTAACGGCTGCCGGTGTCGGGGTCGAAGTGACGCCGGACGATCCGGCGCGTCCAGGCGTCGAGATCTTGTGCCAGGCACTCCTGGACCACGGCGTCGACATCTTGCGGCACAGTCATCAGAATCTCGATTCCTGCCGAACCTGTGTGTTTCCGGAAACAGACGCGACCGCAGCCGAAATGGCTGTCACGCGTGCTTTGGCGACATTAGATGTTCGTGAAATATCACCCTACCAGGGGAACCTTGCCGCCATCCTTGCAATATTCTTGCAAGCCGTTCGCGATACTCGCCAAGTCTTTTCCGGCCGCATTCGTCCGGGTATCGTGGCGGCGTCGAACCTGGCTGAACCTTTGTGAGGTGCTGTTATGGGAATTGCGACCCGCACGATCGATCTGGCGGCCGGCGCGCCTGCCGTGTGGCAGGCGGTGACGGACTTCACGCGCTTTCCCGAATGGCTCGCGATCCACAAGCAGTGGGTCGGCGAACACCCGGCCCGTCCGGTGGCGGGGGAGTCGTTCCAGCAGGACGTCGTGCTGCTCGGTCCGCCCGCCACGATCACCTGGACGGTGGCGGAGGTCACGCAGGACACCCGGCTGGAGCTGACCGGTAGTGGTCCGATGGGGGTGCAGGCCCGGTTCGGCTGCTCGTTGGCGGACGTCGGTGCGACCACCGAGTTCACGCTCGAGCTGGAGTTCACAGGCGGCCCGGTGGCCGGACCGATCGGCGACATGATCGACAAGGCCGCCAGGACCCAGCTCGACGCCAGCCTGGAGAAGTTCCGCGCAATGGTTTCGTAGCCCTTTCTGGACTTCATTTCGTATTTGGGCAGGCGTGACGGGAACTTGGAGGAGAAAATGACCGGCGTGGTGGAGGACCTCGATTTCCCGATTCGGCGGACCGAGCCCTTCCGGCCGCCGATCGAGTACGCGAAGATGCGCTCGACCGGCGCGCCGGTACGCGTCCGGTTGTACAACCGAAATCCAGCGTGGGTGGTGACCAGGTATGCGGACATCCGTGCGGTGCTCGGTGACGAGCGGTTCAGCTCCGATATTTCCCACCCCGGATACCCGGTGTTCGGCGCGGAACTGGAAATACGCCGGCACATCAAGACACTGGTGACGCTCGACCCGCCGGAGCACACTCGGCTGCGCCGGATGGTCGTCAGCGAGTTCACCGCCAAGCGGATGAACTCGCTGCGGGACCAGGTGCGGCGGACGGCCGACGAACTGGTCGACGTCATGCTGGCCGCCGGTGGGCCGGTGAACCTGGCGGAGTCCTACTCCTTCCCGCTCGCCGGCAGCATCGTCGGCAACCTGCTCGGCGTCCCGCCGAACGAGATCGAGCAACTCATGTCCGCTACCCGCGCGCTGGCCCGTGCGGGTGATCTCGCGTCGGTCGGCGCCCGCATCGTCGCGTTCAAGGACCGGCTGACCGAGCTGGTGGCGGAGAAGCAGCGCGAGCCGGCTGACGACGTGTTGAGCCGGATCGTCGCCAGGCACGTGGCGACGGGCGCGCTGACGCCGGACGAGCTGGTCACCCTCACGTTCGTCGTTATCGGTGCTGGATACAACCCGGCCGCCAACATGATTTCGCTCGGTGTCCTGCTGCTGCTCGAACACCCCGACCAGCTCGACGCCGTGCGGGCCGACCCCGCCATGATGCCCAACGCGGTCGAGGAACTGCTCCGGTACGTGAGCGTCTCGGACCTCTCCGCGCTCAGGGTGGCCGTCACCGACGTCGAGATCGGCGGGCGGCTCATCCGTGCGGGTGAGGGGGTGATCGTCCCGAACGGCGCGGCCAACCATGACCCGGAGGTGTTCCCGGAACCCGCGCGCCTCGACCTGACCCGGCCCGCCCGCATGCACCTGGCCTTCGGGCACGGCATCCACCAGTGCCTCGGTGGCAACATGATGCGCGTCGAGCTCGGCATCGCGTACCAGACCCTCATCACCCGCATCCCGGGCCTGAGGTTCGCGGTGCCGGCCGCCGAGATCTCCGCGACCGACTCGATCCTGACCGAGATCCACGACCTGCCGGTGACCTGGTGAGTCGGTCGGCCGTGCGGCTTTACGCCGACCGGGACCGGTGCACCGGCTCCGGCAACTGCGCGCAGATCGCGCCTTTCGTCTTCGACCAGGGCGACGATGGGCGGGTCGTCCTGATCCAGGCCGAACCCGGGCCCGAGCACGAAGCCGAGGCCCGCGAGGCGATCGACATCTGCCCGGTGCGGGCGTTGCGGAGCACCACCGATCAGAAGGAGAACATATGACCATCGGCTACACGTTCAGTGGCGGGATGGCACCCGAGGCACCCGGGCTCGAGCTGTACGAGCGCTACCCCGCCATGCGTGACTGGATCGACCAGGTCGTTGACTGGACAGGCATCGGTGTCGACCGGCTGCTGACCGAGGACTTCTCCGGGTACTTCTACTCCGACGATTCGCGATGCGACTCGGACGTGCGGTTCGTCGCGGAGATCCGACAGGCCGCCTACTCGATCGGCATCGCCGACGTCCTGACGGACATGGGCATCCGCCCGGACGCGATCGCCGGGTCGAGCATCGGCCTGATGATCGGTGCGTCCCTGGCGGGGGCGATCGGACGCAGGGAACTGCTGGAACTGCTGCGGCACAGGACATCCCTCCCGCTGGCGCCCGAGGGTGAGCCGGCGAGGGCCGTCGCCGTCGCGGCCCTGTCCGGACCGGACGACCTCGAGCGCTACGTCGGCGACCACCGGCGGGATGTGTACCTCGCCGCCGAGATCGGCGAGTTCATCGACGGCGGCCGGACGATGTACATGTTCTCCGGGTACCTGGACGCCCTCCGGGAGCTGGCGGCGGCGGAACCGGAGGGCCAGGTGAACGTCATCACCTCCCTCGGCGGCGCGCACAGTCCGCTGGAGCAGTTCCTCTACGACTTGAGGGAACCCTTCATCAACGAGATGACGTTCCGGGATCCCGAGGTGGCGCTCTACTCCGCGCTGGACGGCCGCAGGCTCGTCACGGCGGAGGACGTGCGGTCGGACTTCCTGCTCAACACCGTTCGCACGACCTACATGTCGAACGTCACCAAGGGGCTGGCCGGACACGGCGTCGAGTTGGCCATCGTGCTCGGGGTCTCCTCACCGGTCGCCATGTTCAAGTTCCCCTTCCCCATCCTGCCGGTGCTCACCGCGGCGGACTTCGAGCAGGTCGGCGGTGTGATCCACGCTCTCGGCATCGAGTTGAAATTCGTTTAGCAAGTACCACCTTCGGAGCGGGAGAACATGGCGATCGAGTCCGAGCTTGTCGAGTACCTCCGCCGCGTGACGACCGACCTGCGCCAGGCGCACCGGCGGATTCGCAGCCTCGAGGCCGCGGCCGACGAGCCCATCGCCGTCATCGGCATGGCGTGCCGTTATCCGGGCGGTGTCACCTCTCCCGAGTCGTTGTGGGACCTCGTCACCGACGGCGCGGACGCGATCTCCGCATTTCCGGCCGACCGTGACTGGCCGGTCGAGTCGCTCTACGACCCGGATCCGGCCCGGCCCGGCACCTCCTATGTGCGCGAAGGGGGTTTCCTCTACGACGCCGCGGATTTTGACGCTGAGCTGTTCGGTGTCTCGCCACGCGAGGCGCTTGCGATGGACCCGCAGCAGCGGTTGCTGTTGGAGGTGTCGTGGGAGGTGGTGGAGCGGGCTGGCATCGACGCCGCTTCGCTGCGGGGCAGCCGGACCGGCGTGTTCGCCGGGCTGATGTACCACGACTACGCCACGCGGCTCGACTCGGTTCCCCCGGAGGTCGAGGGGTATCTCAGCACCGGAGTGGCCGGCAGCGTGGTGTCGGGCCGGGTCGCGTTCACGTTCGGTTTCGAGGGGCCGGCGGTGACGGTGGACACGGCGTGTTCGTCGTCGTTGGTGGCGTTGCATCTCGCGGCGCAGTCGCTGCGGAAAGGTGAATGCACCCTCGCGCTGGCCGGTGGCGTGACCGTGATGTCCACACCGGCGACCTTCGTGGAGCTGTCCCGGCAGCGCGGTCTGGCTCCCGACGGTCGGTGCAAGTCGTTCGCGGCCGCGGCGGATGGGACGGGTTGGGGGGAGGGTGTCGGTGTTGTGCTGTTGGAGCGGTTGTCGGATGCGCGGCGTAATGGGCGTCGGGTGCTGGCGGTGGTTCGTGGTTCGGCGGTGAATCAGGACGGCGCCTCCAACGGGTTGACGGCGCCGAACGGGTCGGCGCAGCGGCGGGTGATCCGGCAGGCGTTGGCGGGTGCGGGTCTTGGTGTGGCCGATGTGGATGTGGTGGAGGCGCATGGCACCGGTACGACGTTGGGTGATCCGATCGAGGCGCAGGCGTTGCTGGCGACCTATGGTCAGGGTCGGCCGGTGGATCGGCCGTTGTGGTTGGGGTCGGTGAAGTCGAACATCGGTCATACGCAGGCGGCGGCGGGTGTGGCCGGTGTGATCAAGATGGTGATGGCGCTTCGGCATGGCCGGTTGCCCAGGACGTTGCATGTGGACGAGCCGAGTCCGCACGTGGACTGGTCGGCGGGTGCGGTGGAACTGCTGACCGAGGGACAGGACTGGCCGGAGACGGGGCGGCCGCGGCGGGCCGGGGTGTCCTCGTTCGGCATCAGTGGCACCAACGCACATGTGATCATCGAAGCGGCAGACCCGGCAGCCGAGGAGTCCCCCCTGGAAGCCGAGGACACCGAACGGAGGCGGAGCGGTTCGGACGTGGTGCTGCCCGTGGTGTTATCGGCCACCGGCGAACGCGGGCTCCGCGCCCATGCCGAGTTGCTCCGCACCCACGTGGCGGCCCGCCCCGGCCTCCGCGTCGCCGACGTGGGTTTCTCCACCGCGACGACCAGATCGGCATTGACCCACCGGGCCGTCGTCATGGCCGCCGACCGTAGCCAACTGCTCGCGGGACTCACGGCGCTCGCGGCCGGCGAGACCACCCCGGCGACGGTGCGGGAGACCGTCCGGGACGGCAAGTGCGCCGTTCTCTTCCCCGGCCAAGGGGTACGGCTGGGCGGTTCAGGCGCGCAGCTGCACGCCCACTTTCCGGTGTTCGCGGAGGCGTTCGACGAGGTGTGCGGGATGTTCGGCCAGTGGCTCGACCAGCCGCTGGGCGACGTGGTGTTCGCCAGGCCGGACTCGCCGGCGGCGCGGCTGATCGAACGGACCGACTACGCCCAGGCCGGTGCTTTCGCCTTGGGCGTGGGGTTGTTCCGGTTGGTGCATTCCTGGGGCGTGGTGCCGGCCTTCGTGGCGGGTCACTCCATCGGCGAGGTGGTGGCCGGCTGTGTCTCCGGAGTGCTGTCCCTGCCGGACGCGGTGGAGTTGGTCGCGGCACGAGGTCGCCTGATGCGGGAGCTGTGCGGTGGCGGGGGGATGCTCGCCGTCTCGGCCGGCGAGGACGTGGTGCGGAGGGCTCTGATGGAGCTCGCACTGCCTGCTGAGGTGGCGGCGGTGAACGGACCGTCGTCCGTGGTGGTGTCGGGAGACGCCGACGCCGTCGATCGGGTGGGGGAGTTCTGTGCCGGGCAGGGGCACCGCGTGCGGCGTCTGCGCGTGGGGCACGCGTTCCACTCGGCCGGTATGGACGCGATGCTGCCCGCGTACCGGCGTGTGGTCGAGGGGGTGGCGTTCGGCCGGGGAGCGATCCCCGTCGTGTCGACGGTGACGGGGCGCGTCGCCGGTGCCGATGAGTTGGCTGATCCGGACCACTGGGTGCGGAACGTGCGTGAGGCGGTGCGGTTCGCCGACGCGGTGAGCACGCTCGCCGACCGGGGTGTCGACCGGTTCGTCGAGCTTGGGCCCGACGGTGTGCTGACGCCCATGGTGGCAGAGGTGTGTGCGGAGTCGGAACGTGCCGTGGTGGCGGTGCCGCTGCTGCGGAGTGGTGAGCCCGAGCCGGCAACGGCGCTGACGGCGTTGGCGCGGTTGCACGCCGCCGGCACCGCCGTGGACTGGAACGCGGTCTACGGGGAAAGCGCCCCGCGGCGGGTGGACCTGCCCACCTACCCGTTCCAACGGCAACGGTACTGGCTCATGCCCGCCCCGGACGCCGCACACGACGCGGCCGGACTGGGGCTCGATCCCGTCGACCACCCGCTGCTGGCCGCCGCGATGTCCACGCCGGGCTCCGGCGGGCAGGTGTTCACCGGCCGGATCTCCCTGGGCGGCCACGCGTGGCTCGCCGACCACGCCGTCCACAGTGCCGTGGTCGTGCCCGGCACCGCGTTCGTGGAGATGGCCCTGCGAGCCGCCGACGAGACCGGCTGCCAGGTGATCGAGGAACTCACCCAGGAAGCGCCCCTCGTCCTGCCGCGGCAGGGCGATGTGCAGGTCCGGCTCTTGGTGGAGCCGGCCGATGCGGCCGGCCGCCGTGCGTTCACCGTCCACTCCCGGTCCGAGGACGGCGGAGACCAGCCCTGGACGCGGCATGTGGGCGGCCTGCTCGCCACGGGGCCGGTGTCGCCACCGGTCGAGCTCACCGAATGGCCGCCGCGCGGCGCCGACCCCATTGACTTCGATCCCGTGGACCTCTATGCCGGTATGTCCGAAGCCGGCTTCCACTACGGGCCGGCGTTCCGCGGTCTGCGGGCGGCCTGGCGGTCCGGGGACACGTTGTTCGCCGAGGTGAGCCTGTCCGGACCGCCGGCCGGCCAGGCGGGCGGGTTCGCGCTGCACCCGGCACTTCTCGATGCGGCACTGCACGTCATGGCGGTGGACGTACCACGGACGCGGACGGGCCGGGTGCCTTTCGCGTGGACCGGGGTGGCACTGCACGGCAGCGGCGCCACCGTGCTCCGTGTCCGCATCTCGGGGGTGGGTACGGACACGGTGTCCGTTGTGGCGGCCGACGCCACCGGGCACCCGGTGGTGGTCGTCGACTCGCTGGCGCTGCGCGAGATGACGGCGGAGCAGGTGGGCACCACGGCCGCTGCCGCGAGCCGATCGCTGTACCGGGTGACGTGGCCCGTGGTGTCGCTCCTGGCAGCGGCACCGGCATGCCGGACGATCACCGTCGACGCGGAGGTCGCCGCCCTGTTCGACACGGCCGGAGTACCTGTCGAGCAGTACCCGGACCTGGGTTCGGTCACCGTTGACGGGCACGTTCCGGCGGTCGTGGTGGTTCGCCCGCGGTCCCGGACGTCCGGCGACCTGCCGCGCATGGCACGGGAGGCCGTCGCGGAAGCGCTGGAGCTGGTCAGGACCTGGCTGGCGCACGACCGGCCCGGGGACGCTCGCCTGGTGCTGCTGACCAGGCGCGCCGAGTGGGTGACCGGCGTCGACGGCGACACGGATCCGGTGCAGGCGGCGGTGGCCGGGCTCGTGCGGACGGCGCAGGCCGAGCACCCGGGGCGCGTCACCCTCGTCGACATCGACGACGACCGGGAATCCCTCCGTGCGCTGCCGGTGGCACTGACCATCGACGAGCCCCGGCTGGCGATCCGGGCGGGCCGCGTGCACGCACCCAGGCTTGCGCGAGCCGACCGGTCCGGCGGCGAACCACCGGTGCTGGACCCCGGGGGCACGGTGCTGATCACCGGGGCGACGGGCGCGCTCGGGCGCCTGGCGGCACGCCACCTGGTCGCCGCACACGGGGTCCGGAGCCTGCTGCTGGTGAGCAGGCGCGGAGCGGACGCCCCGGGCGCCGCCGAACTGGCGGCCGAACTGCGTGCCGCGGGCGCGACGGTCCAGCTCGCCGCGTGCGACGTGGCGGACCGGGCCGCATTGGCCCGGGCGCTGGCCGGCGTGCCGGCGACGCGTCCGTTGACCGCGGTTCTGCACCTCGCCGGCACGCTGGACGACGGTGTCGTCGAGGCCATGACGGTGGAGCGCCTCGACCGGGTGCTGAGCCCGAAGATCGATGGCGCGGTGCACCTGGACGAGCTCACCCGGGACCAGGATCTGTCCGCGTTCATCCTGTTCTCCTCCGCAGCGGGCGTACTCGGCAGCCCCGGGCAGGCCGGTTATGCCGCAGCGAACGCCTTCCTCGACGCACTTGCACAACAGCGGCGAGTACGTGGCCACCGCGCCATGTCGCTTGCCTGGGGGCCGTGGCAGTCGGCGGGAATGGCCGAGGCGCTCGGCACGAACGACCGCGCCCGGTTGAGCGACAGCGGACTGGTACCGCTCTCGGCGGACGAAGGGGCCGCGCTGTTCGACGCCGCCACCACCGCCGGCGACCCCGTCCTGGTGCCGATGCGTCTCGACCACACGGTGCTGCGCGCGCGGGCCCGGGTCGGTGCTCTGCCGGCACTGCTGCGGGACCTGGTGAGGGTTCCTGTCAGGCGTGCCGCGGTGGACGTCGAGCCGGGAGCCGCCGGCCGGGCGCTGACCGGTCGCCTGCTCGCCTCGGCGGCGGCCGATCGGCGCCGGATCGTGCGCGAGCTCGTGTCCTCTCACGTCGCCGCGGTGCTGGGACACGGTCCGGACCTGGTCGACGTCGAGCGCTCGTTCGACGAGATCGGTTTTGACTCGCTCACCGCGCTGGAACTGCGCAACAGGCTCGATGGCAGTACGGGACTCCGCCTGCCCGCGACTCTCGTGTTCGACCACCCGACGCCTCTCGCGCTCGCCAACCACCTGCTGGCCACGTTGGTCGAGCCCGGTCGTGCCGGGGCCGGCGTGCCCGCGAGGCGGACCACATCGGACGAGCCCATCGCGATCATCGCGATGAGCTGCCGCTTCCCCGGCGGAGTGGATTCGCCCGAGCTGTTCTGGCAGCTCGTCGAGGACGGCGTGGACGCCATGACCGCGTTCCCGCTCGACCGCGGCTGGGACACGAGCCCCGTTTCGGGGGCGGACGGTGACGGCTACGCGAGGCTCGGTGCGTTCCTGGCCGGTGCGGCCGATTTCGACGCGGGTTTCTTCGGTGTGTCGCCGCGTGAGGCGTTGGCGATGGATCCGCAGCAGCGGTTGCTGCTGGAGGCGTCGTGGGAGGTGGTGGAGCGGGCGGGGATCGATCCGGCTTCGCTGAAGGGCAGCCGGACGGGCGTGTTCGCCGGTCTCATGTCCCACGACTACGGGTCATGGCTGCGCGACGTGCCCGCCAACGTGAGCGGGCATGGCGGACTCGGTGTGGCCGGCAGCGTGGCCTCGGGCCGGGTCGCGTTCACGTTCGGTTTCGAGGGGCCGGCGGTGACGGTGGACACGGCGTGTTCGTCGTCGCTGGTGGCGATGCACCTGGCGGCGCAGTCACTCCGCAACGGTGAGTCCACGCTCGCGTTAGCCGGCGGCGTCACCGTCATGTCCACCGCCGACATCTTCACGGAGATCTCGCGCCAGGGCGGTCTCGCCGGGGACGGTCGGTGCAAGTCGTTCGCGGCCGCGGCGGATGGGACGGGTTGGGGGGAGGGTGTCGGTGTTCTTCTGCTGGAGCGGTTGTCGGATGCGCGGCGTAACGGGCGTCGGGTGTTGGCGGTGTTGCGTGGTTCGGCGGTGAATCAGGATGGTGCGTCGAATGGGTTGACGGCGCCGAGTGGGCCCGCTCAGCAGCGGGTGATCCGTGCGGCGTTGGCGAACGCCGGTC
>NZ_JBHSFP010000055.1:0-30983 GCF_042654065.1 Sphaerisporangium dianthi
GCCGCGCCGCCGCGCCGCCGCCGAGGGCTCGGGCGGCGCCGCGGAGCGTCTGCGCGCGCGGCTGCGGGAGCTCCCGGAGCGCCTTCGGTCGCAGACGGTGGACGAGCTCGTGCGCGGCCAGGTCGCCGACATCGCGGGGTTCGCCGGCCCGGCCGACATCGACGCGCGCCACAGCGTGGCGGACCTCGGCCTGGACTCGGTCGCCGCGGTGGAACTGCGCGGCCGCCTCGCCGCACGGACCGGGCTCGACCTGCCCAAGACCTTCGTCTTCGACCATCCGACGCCCGAGGCCATGGCCGCCTACCTGCTGGCCGGGCTCCTCGGCCCCGCCGCCGCCGAGTCAGGGCACGGGGTCTTCGACCGGCTGGCGCGGCTGGAGGAGGGCGTCGAGCGCGAGAGCCTCGACGCCCTCGCGCGCGAGCGGGTCGCCGACCGGCTCCGCTCCCTCCTGGACCGGCTCGCCGGCGCCGCCACGGAAGCCGGGGAGGCTCCGGACGGGGCGAGCGTCACGCGCAAGATCGAGGCGTCGACCACCGAAGAGCTCTTCGACTTCATCGACAACGAACTGATGGGAACCTGACGTGGCCGGCGACGAGCGGAAACTGGTCGACTACCTCAAGAAGGTCACCGCGGAGCTGCACGAGACGCGCGCCCGGCTCCGCAAGATCGAGGCCGCGGCCCGCGAGCCGATCGCCATCGTCGGCATGGCGTGCCGCTTCCCCGGGGGCGTGCGCTCCCCGGAGGACCTCTGGCGGATGGTCCTCTCCGGCGGCGAGGGCATCTCGGGCTTTCCCGCCAACCGGGGCTGGGACCTCGAACGCGTCTACCACCCCGATCCGGACGAACCGGGCACGACGTACTCCTGTGCGGGGGGTTTCCTGCACGACGCGGGAGACTTCGACGCGGAGTTCTTCGGGATCTCCCCCCGGGAGGCCCTGGCGATGGACCCGCAGCAGCGTCTGCTGCTGGAGACCTCCTGGGAGGCGTTCGAGCACGCCGGCATCGACCCGCTGGCCCTGCGCGGCAGCCGCACCGGCGTGTTCGCCGGCGTGGTGCACCACGACTACGCCTCCTCCACCACCGGGGTCCCCGGCGCGATCGAGCCCTACCTCGTCACCGGCCTGTCCGGCGCCGTCGCCTCCGGCAGGGTGGCCTACACCCTCGGGCTGGAGGGGCCGGCGGTCACCGTGGACACGGCCTGCTCGTCGTCGCTGGTGGCGCTGCACTCGGCGGCGGCGGCGCTGCGGGCCGGTGAATGCGATCTCGCGCTGGCCGGAGGCGTCACCGTCATGGCGACCCCGCGCGCGTTCTTCTCCTTCAGCAGGCAGCGCGGCCTGTCGGGGGACGGGCGCTGCCGGGCCTTCGGCGCGGGCGCGGACGGGACGGGCTGGGCCGAGGGCGTCGGGGTCCTGGTGGTGGAGCGGCTGCCGGACGCGCGGGAGCGCGGGCACCGGGTCCTCGCGGTGATGCGCTCCTCCGCGGTGAACCAGGACGGCGCCTCGCACGGGCTGACCGCGCCGAACGGCCCCTCCCAGCAGCGGCTCATCCGCCAGGCGCTGTCCGCCGCGGGCCTGTCGGCCGCCGACGTCGACGCGGTGGAGGGACACGGCACCGGCACCGTGCTGGGGGACCCGATCGAGGCGCAGGCCCTGCTGGCCACCTACGGGCAGGACCGCGGCGACGGGCCGCCGTTGTACCTGGGGTCGATGAAGTCGAACATCGGCCACGCCCAGGCGGCGGCGGGCGCCGGCGGGGTGATCAAGATGGTCGAGGCGATGCGGCGCGGCGTGCTGCCGCCGACCCTGCACGCCGACGAGCCGTCCGGGCACGTGGACTGGTCGGCGGGCGCGGTGGAACTGCTGACCCGGCCCCGCCCCTGGCCCGGCGCCGGCCGGCCGCGCCGGGCCGCCGTCTCCTCCTTCGGCATCAGCGGGACCAACGCGCACGTGATCTTGGAGGCCGTGCCCGAGGAGGAGCCCGGGCGCGCCGCGGACGAGCCGGAGCTCGTGCCCTGGCCGGTCTCCGCCCGCTCCGCCGAGGCGCTACGCGACCAGCTCGCGCGCCTGGCCGCGCGGGTGGACGCCGACCCGCGCCCGCGCCGGGAGGACGTGGCGTACACGCTGGCCAGGCGCGCGGCGTTCGAGCACAGAGCGGTGATCCTGGACGGGCCGGGACAGAGGACCGAGATCGCCGGCACGGTGACGGCCGGCGGCACGGGAGTGCTGTTCACCGGGCAGGGCGCCCAGCGGTGGGGGATGGGGCGGGAACTGCACGCGCGTTTCCCGGTCTTCGCCGAATCCTTCGACGCGATAGCCCGGCTGACCGGCGTCCCGCTGGCGGAGGTCGTGTTCGGGCCGGCGCCGGACCCCCGCCTGGACCAGACCGGCTTCGCGCAGGTGGCCCTGTTCACCGTCGAGGTGTCGATATTCCGGCTGCTGTCCTGGCTCGGCGTCGAGGTGGACGCCGTGGTCGGCCACTCGGTCGGCGAGCTGGCGGCGGCCCACGTCGCGGGCGTGCTCACGCTGGAGGACGCCTGCCGCCTCGTCGAGGCGCGGGGCCGTCTCATGCAGGCCCTGCCGCGAGGCGGGGCGATGGTGGCGGCGGAGGTCACCGAGGCCGAGGCGCTGGAGGCCCTCGCGGGAATGGAGGACAGGGCGGGACTCGCGGCGGTCAACGGCCCGTCGTCGGTGGTCATCTCCGGGGCGGAGGAGGTGGTCGCCGCGGTGGAGCGGGGCTGGCGCGAGCGCGGCGTGCGCGTCAAGCGGCTGACGGTGAGCCACGCCTTCCACTCCCCGCTGATGGACCCGATGCTCGAGGACTTCCGGGCGGTGGCCGACACGGTCGAGCTGCGGCGGCCGACCCTGGCCGGGCTTCCCGCCGAGGTCACCGACCCCGGCCACTGGGTGGAGCACGTGCGGCGGCCCGTCCGGTTCACCGACGCCGTGGCGCGCGCGCCCGGCGTCGTGCGGTGGATCGAGGCGGGCCCGGACGGCGTGCTGAGCGCGCTGGTCCGGCGCCTCGTCCCCGACGCCGGCGCCCAGGTGTTCGCCCCGGCGCTGCGCGCGGGGCGGCCGGAGCCGGCGTCGTTCCTGAGCGCGGTGGCCCGCCTGCACGTCCACGGCGCGCCGGTGCGCTGGGAGGCGCTCGGCGACCTCTGGCACGGCCGCCTGGTGGACCTGCCGGCCTACCCCTTCCAGCGGCGCGGCTACTGGCTGGAGGAGAGCGCCGCCGGCGACGTGACGCTCGTGCCCCGCGGGTCCGCCCCGGCCGCGCCCGCTCCGGGCGCCTCCGGCGGCTCGCCGGACGGCGGACCCGCCGCCCTGGCCGGAAGCGAACGGCCGGACGCCCTGAGAGGGACCGAAGGGCCGGACACCCTGAGCGGAAGCGAACGGCCGGGCGTCCTGACGAGGGCTGAAGGGCCGGACGTCCTGAACGGAAGCGAAGGGCCGCACGTCCTGCTGGAGCGCCTGCGGTGCCAGGTGGCCGAGGTGCTCGGCCACCCCTCCGACGCGGCCGTCCCGGTCGACCGGTCTCTTCTGGAACTGGGCTTCGACTCGCTGACGGCGCTCGAACTGCGCGACCGCCTGAACCGGCTGACCGGTCTGAGCCTGCCCGCGCCGCTGGTCTTCGAGCACCCCGATCTGACCTCCCTGGCCGCGGACCTCGGCGCGCGGCTGGGCCGGCGAGGGGCGGGAGCGGGCCCGGAGATGGTCCCCGAGGCGGCCGGCCTGCTCACCCGGCTGTACCTCCGGGCGGCCGGCGAGGGCCGGCCCGCGGAGGCCGCCGGGCTGGCCGAGGCCGCCGCGCGTCTGCGCCCGGCCTTCGCCGTGCCCGCCGAGCTCGCACGGCGGCCCGCGCCCGTCTGGTTCGGGCCGCGCGGGGACGGGCCGGTGGCCGTCTGCCTGCCCTCTTTCAGCGCGATCTCCGGCCCGCACGAGTACGCGCGGCTGGCCGCCGGGTTCGGCGACGCCCTGTCGGCGGTCGCGCTGCCTCACCCGGGGTTCCTGCCCGGTGAGCCTCTCCCGGCCTCCGTCGAGGTGCTCGCAGCCCTGCACGCCGAGACCGTGCTGGAAATCGCCGGGCGCCTGCCCGTGCTGCTCGTCGGGCGGTCGGCGGGCGGCTGGGCGGCCCACGCCCTGGCCGAGGCGCTGGAGGCCCGCGGCGCCGTCCCGGCAGGGGTCGTCCTGCTCGACACCCCGAGGCGCGTGGGCGGGCTCGGCCGGCAGGACGTGATGATCCGGAGCATGCTGGAGCGCGACGGCCTGTTCGCCACGGTCGACGACCACAACCTGACCGGCATGGCCGCCTATTTCGGCCTCTTCGCGCGCTGGCGGCCGGGTCCGTTGACTGCCCCCACCCTGCTGGTCCGGGCCGTGACCTCCTATGGGGACGGTGAGGCGGCGCCGGCGGCGTCGTGGGATCTCCCGCACGACCAGGTGGAGGCGGCGGGCGACCACTTCTCGATGCTGGAGGAGCATGCCATGGCGACGGCCCGCTCGGTCGCCCGGTGGGCGGCGGGACTGCCCGCCCTGCGCTGAAGCAGAGCTCGCGGCGCCGTCCATGAGGGCCGTGATGACCCCTCAGCCCGCGCGGAGGTCCAGGTGAAGGCCGTTGACGCGCCGCGCCAGATCGTCGTGCTGGTCGACCATCACGCGTGCAGTCTCGCCGCGGTGGACCGGGCGGCGCACCTGGCGGCCGGGCAGGGCCTGCCGCTGGTCGTCGGCATGCTCATGCCGCCTCAGCCGGCGCTGGCCGGCATGTCTCCGGTGGTCCCGGTCGTGGATCACGCCGACCTGGAGTGGGCGCTGCTGGACGGGATCGCCGCGCGCGTGGCCCCGGCCGCCGTGAGGTGGGACTTCCGGGTGCTGGCCGACGGGGCGGACGTGGCGGCGGCGTGGCTGCCGGTGGAACGGCGCCGCACCCTGATCGTGCACGCCGATCACGGCCGCCGTCATCGGTGGTTCAACGCGCCGCGGGGCCGGATGGCGCGCGTGCTGGCGGCCCATTCCGAGGGTCCGCCCCCGCTGGCCGTGGCGTGCGGCCAGGCCGGGCCCGGCGGCGGAGGGAACTGACCTCACCCGCCTCGCCCTCCTCGCGCGGACCGGAAATGTCCGAAACGTTGTCCATCAATGCGGGGAAAATAGCCGCAGGTGACGGAGTGGAATGTTTCGGTAGCATTCCTTACAGCATGCCGTGACTCTGCGTTAATGTCTTGACCGGCTATAGCTGTACGCGTAAACTAACATAAGCGGAAGATACCGATATGGTGGATGAAAAGGTGAAACTGTCTGGGGGAAAGGTGGACGAAATTACAACAGACTTCGGCCGATTACATGAGGGAATCGATTTGTGGTCCTCCTGCGAGTCATGGGCTCCCGCATCGGCGCAATCACTGAAAGTCCAGCTCCTGGGACCGATCAGGTCGTGGAGGAACGACAGAGAAGTCCCTCTCGGGCCACCGAAGCAACGCGCCGTCTTCGGCGTCCTGGCCGCGCAGGCCAACCGTGTGGTATTGCACCACGAATTGATCGACGCGGTCTGGGGCGAGGAATTGCCGTCCAGTGCCGCCAACAGCGTTCACACTTATATCTCCGGTCTCCGTCGAGCCCTAGAACCAGATCGACAAAGTAGGGAATGTGGGTCACTGCTCCTCTCCGTAAGCGGTGGCTACACGTTGCGGATGGATCCCTCGGAACTGGACGCGGAGGTGTTCGCGCAGATGTGCGCCTCCGCCCAGGAGGAGCACGCGGCCGGCGACCTCAACGACGCCGTGCGGCTCTACGACAAGGCCCTCGCCCTGTGGCACGGCGACGCCTACTCCGGAGTCCCCGGACCGTTCGCCGACATGGAGCGCGCCCGGCTGCTCGAGGTGAAGCTGCGCACCAGCGAACTGCGGGCGGAGGCGATGCTGGCGTTGGGACATCACGGCGCCGTCGTGGCGAACCTCGTCGCCCTGACCTCGGTGCACCCGCTGCGCGAGAAGCTTCGGGCGCTGCTCATGCTGACCCTGTACCGCTGCGGCCGCCAGGCCGACGCGCTCAGGGTCTTCCGGGAGACCCGCGCCCTGCTCGTACGGGAACTCGGCATCGAACCGGGCCCGGAGCTCCGCTACCTGAACGACCGCATCCTCGCCAACGACGTCACGCTGAACATGGTCACCCAGCCGCGGAGCCACCCCTGGCACCCCGCGGGCGCCGTGAGTCCCCGGCCGGTGCCGGCGCAGCTTCCCCAGGCCATCAGGGGATTCGTCGGCCGGACGCAAGAGGTGGCCGCGCTCAGGCGGTCGCTGGCCCGTGACGACGTCCTGGCCAGGGGCGAACCGCCCGCGGTCGCGATCATCCACGGCATCGCCGGGGCGGGGAAGACGGCTCTCGCCGTCCACGTGGCGCACAGCGTCGCCCGTGACTACCCCGACGGGCAGCTGTTCATCGACCTGCACGGCTTCGACCCCGCCTGCGCCCCCGTCTCAGCGTTCGACGCGCTCGGGTACATGCTGCGCAGCCTCGGTGTGACCGCGCGGTCCATGCCGTCCGACCTCGACGACCGGGTCGCCACCTACCGGAGCCTGCTGTCGGGCAGACGCGTGCTCCTGGTGCTGGACAACGCCGCCAACGCGGACCAGGTGCGGCCGCTCCTGCCCGGGACGAGCTCCTGCCAGGTGATCGTGACGAGCCGCAACCAGCTCACCGGCCTGAGCGTCCGCGAAGGCGCCCGCTGCATCCAGCTGTCCCTGTTCAGCCCGGACGACTCGCTGCGGCTGATGAGCGCCATGCTCGGGCCCGAGCGGGTGGCCGAGGAGCTCGCCGCCTCCCGGGAGCTGGCCCACCTGTGCGGCCACCTGCCACTGGCGGTGCGGATCGCGGCCGAGCCGCTCGCCGGAGACCGGCGCATGGCCGTCATGCGCGTCGTCCAGGGGCTGCGGGACGAGCGCCGCCGCCTGGACCTGCTCGCGGTGGAGGGCGACGACTCCGCCACGTTGCGCACCGTGTTCTCCTGCTCCTACCAGGCCATGCCCGCCGAGGCCGCCCGCGTCTTCCGGATGCTGGGCCGGCACGCCGACGTTGGAATCCACCCCGACAAGACGGCCCTGCTGTGCGGCATACCGGTCGCGGAGGCGCTGCGCGCACTGCGCATCCTCAGCAACGCCCACCTGCTCGAACAGCACCACGAGCACAGCTACCACCTGCACGAACTGCTGCGCCTCTATGCCCGTGAATGCGCCGAAGCCTCCGAGCCCGGTGCCGGCGTCCTGGCCGGGACGTTCCCCTACGGGCTGGTCTCGGCCGACAACTGAGCCGCGGCCCCGGCGCCGTGCATGACGAGCAATCCGGTCACCAGGGCGTCGAGGCCCGACCTGAAGGTGTCCCGGCTGGTCAGATCTGTCCATCTGTCGGTCAGCGCTGCCAGCCGGGGCAGCCGCTCGGCGTCCAGTTGCGTGAACAGCTCGTCGCGGTAGACCGGCTTGTCCATCTCGGCCCGGCGGGACACCGAGGCGGCCCTGACGAGGATCTCTCCCGCCGCGTAGTACCAGATGCTCCTGTAGGCGTGAACGGCCTGCTCAGGGGTGAGCCCGCAGCGGATCGCGGAGTCGAGGATGTTCTCGACGATCCACAGCGCGGAAGCCGCCAGGAGGTCCTCGGCGGTGAGGATCTCGACGATCCACGGGCACTCGGCGAGCACGTCGTGCATGAAGCACGCCGTGATGAACAGGCGCTCGCGAGGGTCGTCGGGCAGCACCGGCGCCTGGACGCTGGAGGCGTAGTCGTCGAGCAGCAGGAGCAGCAGTTCGTCCTTGTTCTTGACGTGATAGTAGATCGCCATGGGCGTGGTGCCGATGGCCGCGGCGAGCTGCCGCATGGTCAGGTGAGCGACGCCTTGGCTCTCGATGAGATGCCGGGCGGCGGCCAGGATCTCCTGGCGGGAGATCCTCGCGGGGCGGCCGCCGCGGGACCTGCCATCGGTGGATCGGTGCGGTGAGGTCATGTCAGCTCGGTTCGACGGGCATCGCGGGATCTCTCAGTGTGTGATCGTAACGGGTACGAAAATCATCTCAGCTTATATCGGTGCAGGTTGGGCACGGCCAGCCGTCACGGGTCGGTCCCGGTCGGCTCGCCCTCCTCGATCTGGAGGTAGACCGGGAGATCGGCCCGGCTCCTCACCTTGAGCTTGCGGTAGACCCGGGTCAGATGCTGCTCGACCGTGCTCACGGTGATGCACAGGTGGTTGGCGATCTGCCGGTTGGTGTAGTTGCGCGCCGCCAGCACGCCGACCCGGTACTCGGCGGCGCTCAGCTCTGCGGTGCCGTCCGCGTTGGGCAGCAGCCGGGTCCGCGCCGACGGCGTCGCGGCCAGGCTCGGCAGCAGGCTGCCGGCCAGCCCTTCGGCCTGGCAGTCCTTGGCGACCCGCCAGGCCCTGCGCAGCGTGACGCGGGCACGCCGGGAGTCGCCGGCCGCGCTGTGCGCGCGGCCGAGGTCGGCGAGGGCGTGCGCGTATTCGAGCTGGTCGCCGGCCATCCGCAGCATCTGGACGGACTCGGCGAGCAGCTTGGGCCGGTCCAGGGTGTCGGCCGTCGCGGCCAGGTGCCGCAGCGCGCGGCCGAGCGTCCGCCGGTCGCGGGTCTCGTCGAGCCGGGCGATCTGCTCGCTGAGCAGCTTGCGCGCCTCGGCCCGCCGGCCGAGGCGGAGCAGCGCCTGCGCGGCGTCGATGCGCCACGGCATCGCGTCGGGATCGTCGGCCTCCCAGGCCGAAAGGAGCCGCCCGCACGCCTGGAAGTCGCTCAGCGCGGCGTAGGGGCGGCCGCAGGCGAGCTGGTACTGGCCGCGTGCCTGCAGGTAGCGCAGCCCGAACGGCGTCTCAAGGAGCGCGCCCGGCACCGGCGTCGACAGCCAGGCGGCCGCCTCGTCGTCGCGGCCCATCTCGACCATGGCGAGCAGCGCGCAGGCGAGCGGGGCGCCGATCACCACGCCCCAGCCTGTGGTGGACAGCTCGGTCAGCGCCTCGGCGGCGAGCTTGACGGCGCCGGGAAGGTCGCCGCGCAGCAGGGACCGGTCCGCGCGCACCGCCGTCAGCAGGCCCCGCCAGATGCGGGTGCCGCGCCCCGCCGCCTCCTCCAGCAGCGTCGGGCACCACGGGGCGAGCTTGTCCAGCCGGGCCGGACGGGCCAGCGCCAGCAGCGCCGCGGCGAGCGGCGCGAGCGGTGTGCCGTCGAGCTCGAACCCCTGGGACAGGTACTCCTCCTCGCTGGTGAACCGTCCCGCCGCGGCACGGAGCATCGTGGTGACCGACGACGTGGAGCGCGGCACCGGCGTGGCCCTCCCGGCCGCTCCGCGCTGGGCCGGGTAGCACGACTCGAGGCAGGCGCGGACCTCCGCGAGGCGGGGCGCCCCGGAGAGCCGGCCCAGCGCCTGGGCGGCCTCGACCCCCCGCCCGTGCCAGAGCAGGTACTCGAACGCCGCGGCCACCTGCTCCCCGGCCAGCCGTCCCTGGTGGAGGGCGTCGGTGAGCCGGTCGAGGTGGCGGACCACCCGCGCGGGGTCGGCCTTCCACTCGGTCCGGGCGAGCACGGCCTGTCCGGCGACGTGCTGCTGCTCGTCGGCGTCCGCCATGTGGTGGGCCAGCTTGAGGCAGTCGAGCGCGAAGTCGAACTCGCCGCTCGCGGTGGCGTTGTTCGCCGACTCCTGCAGCACCGAGGCCGTCCACGGCTCGGCGGCCCGCCCGGCGGCCACCAGATGCCAGGCGACCGAGGTCGGCGGCGCGCCCTCGGCGTGCAGGAGCCGCGCCGCGCCGGCGTGCAGCTCGGCCCGCTGCCCGGAGGGCAGCTCCCGCAGCACGGCCTCGCGCGCCACAGGATGCCGGTAACGGCCCTGCCGCAGGACGCCCGCCTCCTCGAGGAGGCCGGTGGTCGCGCCCGTCTCGACCGGGTGGAGCCCGGCGAGCTGGGCGACGATCGCGGACCCATGCGGCTCGCCCAGCACGGCGACGGCGCGGGCCACCGCCAGCGCGTTGTGCTCGCAGCGGTACAGGCAGCTCATCACCGCTTCCGCGAACCGGTCGCCGATGACCAGCCCCGCCGGTTGGCGGAAACCGCCGGACCGCGCCGCGGCCTGCCAGTCCTCGGCGAGCGCCTGCACGAGCAGAGGGTTGCCCCCGGTGGCCTCGAACGCCGGCGCGGCGAGGCCGTGGGCCACCCGGGGATCCAGGTCGCGGGCCAGCAGCGCGGCGACGCCGTCGCAGGACAGGCGCTCCAGCCGGATCTGCACGCAGTGCGGCTGGCGCAGCAGCTCGGCACGGAAGACGGAGGACCCGGGACCGATGCCGACGCGCTCGCCGAGCACCAGCATCACCGGCGCCTGGCGGACGCGCCGGGCGATGAAGAGCAGGCACTGCAACGACGCGTCGTCGGCGTGGTCGACGTCGTCCACGCCGATCACCAGCGGCCGTCCGGCGGCCATGGCGCGCACGAACCGCCACACGCCGTCCAGCACCTGCGGATCGGCGCGGCCGGTGAAGGCGCCCCCGGCGGGCGGCACGGCGGCGGCCTGCTCGGCGTGCTCGCCCACCGCGTCGTGGAAGAGCTGGGACAGCAGCCCGAAGGGCAGGTCGCGTTCGGCGGGCGACCCGGTGGCCCCGAGGTACCGGGCCCTCGGCGCGGCGACGTCGCGGGCGAACGTGTGCAGCAACTCGGTCTTGCCGACGGCCACCGGCCCCCGGACGATCGCGATGGCGCCGGCGCCGAGCGCGCAGGCGCCCAGGAGGTCGGACAGCCGGCCGAGCTCGGTGTCCCTTTCGACCAACGCCATCCTCGACACCACCCCAGGTCCCGGTGTTGCGTGCACGGTGCCGCTCACGGCGTCGACGGCCAGCGCGTCCCGGCCGGGCACCCGGCGCGGGCGCGTTCGACCACGGCCGCGGTCACCGGCTCGCCGTCCGGCGCGATGTAGAAGTGCCCGCCGGGGAAGGCGAGGACCTCGCACGGCCCGGTGGTGGACGCGCCCCACGCCTCGGCCTCCTCACGGGTGACCTCCGGGTCGTCCACGCCGTACAGGACGGTCACCGGCGCCGTGAGGGCGGGACCGGGCAGCGGCCGGTAGGTCTCGGTCAGCCGGTAGTCGTGCCGGACGATCGGAAGCAGGAACGCCCGCAGCTCCGGGTGGTCCAGGACCGTGTCCCGCGTGCCCCCGAGCCGGGCCAGGTGCGCGGCCAGCTCGTCGTCGCCGCTCAGATGGACGGTCCCGGGACGGGACCGGTGCGGCGCGGGCCGCCCGGAGACCACCAGGCGATGCGGGCCGCGCGAGCGGCGCGCCAGCCTCCGGGCCGCCTCGTAGGCGACGACCGCGCCCATGCTGTGGCCGAACAGCAGGTACGGCACGTCGGCGAGAGGTTCCACCGCGGCGGCGACCCCGGCCGCCAGCTCCCGCATCGAGCCGGCGGGGCCGGTGCCCAGCAGGTCCTCGTGACCGGGGTACTGGACGGCCACGAACTCGACGTCCCAGGGGGCCGCGGCGGCCCAGCCCCGGTAGGTGCTCGCCGAGCCGCCCGCGTGCGGCAGGCAGAACACCCGCGCCGAGGCGTACGGGCGGGGCGCGTGGCGGCGCAGCCACGACCGGGCCGGCGTCACCGCTTCACCGCCCCGGTGCGGGCGTGCGAGGTCCTCACAGTGCTCCCGTGTCCAGGTCGTCGGTGTCCCCATCGGGGCCGAGGCGCGTGGTGAGCGCCGCCGCGAGGCCCCGCGCGGTCGGCTCGCGGAAGAACTCGCGCATGGGCAGCTCGACGCCCGTGCGCTCGCGCAGCGCCGCGATGACCCGGGTCGCGAGCAGGCTGTCGCCGCCCGCCGCGAAGAAGCCGTCGTCGCGTCCGGCGGGCGCCCGCCCGAGTACGCCTCCCCACGCCTCGGCGACGACCTGCTCCAGGCCGGGGCCGATCGGTTCGAAGGCGCGCGCGGGCCGGTCGCGGCCGTCGAACAGCGCGCGGACCGCCTTGCGGTCGACCTTGCCGTTGGCGTTGAACGGCAGAGCGGCGGCGACCGCGAACGACGGCGGGACCATGTGGCCGGGCAGCCGGGCGGCGGTCCAGGCGCGCAGCTCCTCCGGATCCAGGTCCTGCGGTCCGGCGGGCGGGGCGGGGATGAGCAGCGCGGCCAGGTGCCCCGTCTCGGCGCGCACCGCCACCGCCGCTTCGACGGCCGGGTGGGCGCGCAGGACCGCCTCGACCTCGCCGAGCTCGACGCGGTATCCGTTGATCTTGACTTGCTGGTCGAGGCGCCCGAGGAACTCGAGGAGGCCGCCGGGGTGGTAGCGGCCGAGGTCGCCGGTGCGGTACCAGCGCGTCCCGGCGTCCTCGGCGAACCGTTCCGCGGTGTGGGCGGCGTCGCCGACGTAGCCGCGTGCCACGCCTTCGCCGCCGATCCACAGCTCTCCGGGCACCCAGTCGGGGCAGTCGCGCCCGGCGCCGTCCACGACGCGGTACCGCTGACCCCGCAGCGGAAGCCCGTAGGGCACCGACGGCCAGCCCGCCGGCACGCCGTCCTCCGGGACGTCGAAGGCGTTGGACCAGATCGCGCCCTCGGTGGCGCCGCCGAGGGCGAGCAGGGAGCAGCGGCCCGCCGTGGCCCGCGCCAGGCGGGGAGGCAGGTCAAGGCCGATCCAGTCGCCCGACAGCAGCGCCCGGCGCAGACCGGCGGGCAGCGGCTCCTCGCCGGCCGCGGTCAGCGCCATGTCCAGCAGCGCGGGCACGGAGTTCCACAGGGTCACCCCGTGCCGCGCGCACAGGTCGAGCCACACGCGCGGCTCCCTGCGGTCCTCCTCGGCGACCAGGACGACGGCCGCGCCGGCGGAGAGCATGCCGAACACGTCCCACACCGACAGGTCGAAGTCCAGCGCGGACAGGCCGAGGACGCGGTCGCCCGGCGAGACCGCCAGCCGGTCGTTGACGTCGTCGACGGTGTTGGCCGCCGCGGCGTGGCTCAGCTCCACTCCCTTGGGCGTGCCGGTCGAACCCGAGGTGAAGATCACGTACGCGGTGGCGGACGGGTCGGCGGGCGACGGCGCGGGCAGTGGCGCGGCGTCCAGGGCCGCGCCGAGCCCGAGCACGGGAGGCCCGTCCTCGTCGCCCGACTCGCCGAGCACCTGGACGGCGCCCGCGGTCGTGAGCATCCGCCGGCGCCGCTCGGGCGGCTGGTCCACGCCGATCGGCACGTAGGCGGCTCCGGCGGCGAGGACGCCGAGCACGGCGATGATCTGCCCGGGGCCCTTGGGCAGGGTCACGGCCACGAGGTCGCCCCCGCGCACCCCCCGGCCGCCGAGCGCCGCCGCGACGCGCAGGGCCCCGTCGGCGAGCTCGCCGTAGGTGAGGCGGCCGTCGGCGCCCCAGAGCAGCGCGGGCCTGCCGGGGTCGGCGGCGGCCCGCTCGAAGAACGCCGTGTGCAGCGCGCGTGGGCGGTGCGGCCAGGCGGTCGCGTTCACCCGGGCGCGTGCGGCCCGCTGGGCGGCGGGCAGCGGCAGGCGGGGCGGGGCGTCCCAGCCGGACTCCGGCAGGTCGCCGATGAGCTGGAGGTAGGCGTCGAACATGGCGGAAAGGACGCCCTCGGCGAACAGGTCCTCCACGGCGTCCCAGGCGAGCAGGACGCCCTCTCCGGTGAGGTGGATCTGGTGGTCGAGCCAGACCTGCGGTGTCTGCGAGAGCATCCAGCCCACCTCGCCGAACCGTTCGCGGCAGCGGGCGGACGCGAGGTCGCCGTCGGCGCTGAAGGCGAAGACCACCGGCGCGGTGCGCGGCTCGGCGTCGCCGTCGGCGCGGATGAGCTCGCGCTGGACCTCGACGCCCGAGAACGCGGTGTACTGCAGGTCCTCGTGCAGCCTGCTCTGGAGCCGGCCGGCGCGGTCGGCGAAGCCGCCAGGACCGCCGAGGTCGACGTCGAGCAGGACGAGGCTGGTGAAGTCGGCGACCAGCGCCCCGGTCTCGGGGTGCGGGCCGCGCCGGTCGAACAGGGGGATGTTGAGAAGGAAGCGTTCCTGCCCGCTCCACCGCGAGAGGACCTCGCAGAACGCGGTCGCCAGCACCGACGCCGGGGTGAGGCCGTGCGCCGAGGCCCGTGCGGTCAGCCGCCGCCACAGCTCGGGGGAGAGCACGTGGCGGCGCCGGGTGAAGCGGGGCGCGGTCACGGTCTTCGGGTCGTGCGCCAGCGGCAGGGCGGGCGCGCCGGGGAGGGCGGGCAGGCGGTCGAGCCAGTAGGTCCTGGCGGTCTCGCGGTCCTTCTCCAGGCGGGCCGTGCGGTCGGCGAGGTAGGCGGGGAAGGAGTACTCCAGCGGCTCGGCCTCGCCCGGGCGGTCGTAGAGCTCGGCCAGGTCGGTCAGCAGGAGCCGCATGCTGAGCACGTCGCAGACCAGCAGGTCGACGTCGACGTGCAGGCGGCCCGCGCCGCCCGGCAGCAGGGTGAGCCGGACGTCGAAGACCTCGCCCCGCTCGACCTCAAGGCGCCGGTGGGCCAGTTCCTCGCGCACCGCCCCGGTGGCCTCGGCCACCCGCGCCTCGTCCGCGTCGCGCAGGTCGTACACCGTCAGGCCCGGCCAGGGGGAGGTCTCGGAGATCTGCTGGGTGCCGTCGGGCAGGAAGCGGGCGCGCAGCATGCCGTGCCTGCGGATGAGGGCGCGCACCGCGTCCTCCAGGCGGGCCGGGTCGGCGGCGGGCCCGTCGAGCTCCAGGTAGGCGTGGCAGCCGACCCCGCCCAGGGGCTGGTCGTCGTCGCGCCCGATCCAGTAGGACTGCTGGACGGGGGTCAGGGGGAAGGGCAGGGCGGGGTCGACGGCGGGGGCGGCGGCCGGCTCCGCGGGCTTGACGGGGCGGGTGCGCAGCAGGTCCAGCCACGCGCCGACGCGCGGCTCCTCGGCCAGCTCGCCGAAGCCGACCTCAAGGCCGGCGCGCTGGAGCGTGTCGGCCAGCCGCATCAGCCTGATGGAGTCCAGGCCGAATTCGAAGAGGTTGTCGTCATCGTCGAGCGGGGCCGCCTCGTCGCCCAGCAGTTCGATGATCGCCGCACGGAGTGTGTCCTCCACGGCGTGGCCGCCACCGGACGACGCGTGCTGCATGACCATGGTCGCTCCTCCAGACGTCCAGCTGATCCCCACGGGAGCCGGCCCGTGACGACATGACACTCAGTCTGGGCTCGGGCGTCTGGAGAAGTACTGGATGAGACCTTCACCCCGGCGGCCTCAGCCCCCCGCCGGCCCGGCGGGGGAGTCGGTGGCCGGCCGGGGGCGCACGGCGGGACGCTCGGCGTCGCCCGCCCGCGGCTCGCGGGCCTTCGCCTCGGCCGCCGCGGCGGCGGCGTGGCGGCCGCCCGGCAGCAGCAGGAGCGCCAGCAGGGCCACGACGACCAGCAGCGCCGCGTTGACGGTGAACACGGTGCCGTAGCCGGTGGTGAGCCTCTCGGCCGGTGTGCCGGAGATCAGGCCCGCGGTGCGGGTGGCCGCGACGGTGGTGAGCGCCGCCAGGCCGATGCTCCCGCCGATCTGGCGGGCGCTGTTGAACACTCCGGAGGCCATGCCGGCCTCGTTCGGGGCGACGCCCACGGTCGCCGATCCGGCGAGCGGGACCAGGCACGGGCCGAGGCCGATGGCGGCGACCACCGTGGGGCCGAGGACGTCGGTCCAGAAGCCGCCGTGGGCGTCGAGCATGCTCAGCCAGAACAGTCCCGCGGCGGCGAGGAGCGCGCCGGCGACCAGCAGCCGGCGCGCGCCGATCCTGCGGACGATCGAGCCCGCCGCCAGCGACCCGGTGATGAGGCCGAAGCTGAACGGCAGGAACGCCAGCCCCGCGGGCGCGGCGGCCAGGCCGAGGACCTCCTGCAGATAGAGGGACACGAAGTAGAAGGAGGTGAACATCACCGCGGAGATGAGCATCATGCAGAGGTTCGCCCCGGCGACCGCCCGGTTGGCGAGCAGGCCGAGCCGCACGAGCGGCTCCTTGGCGTACCGGCTCTCGAAGAGCACGAAGGCGGCCAGCAGGGCGGCGGACGCCGCGAGCGTGCCGATGGTCTGCGCGGAGCCCCACGAGACCTCGGTGGTGCGGATCAGGCCGAACACCAGCAGCACCATGCCCGCCGTGGCCAGGACCGCGCCGACGACGTCGAGCTTGCGCGTGGTGTCGCGCGCGCCCGAGGAGGCGACGTGGCGGTAGCCGAGGATCAGCCCGAGCGCCGCGAGCGGGACGTTGAGCAGCATGACCCAGCGCCAGCCCGCGTACTCGGTGAGCAGGCCGCCGACGAGGACGCCGACCGCCGCGCCGCCTGCGGTGACCGCGCTGTACAGGCCGAGCGCGCGGGCGCGCGGCGCCCCTGTGGGGAAGCTCGTGGTGAGCACGGCCAGGGCGGCGGGGGCGAGCAGCGCGGCCGCGACGCCTTGGGCGGCGCGGGCGGCGATGAGCTGGCCGGGGCTCTGGGCGAGCCCGCCCAGCAGCGACATGGCGCCGAACAGGATCAGCGCCGTCTGCAGGATGAACCTCCTGCCGAACCGGTCGGCGGTGCGCCCTCCCAGCAGGAGGAGGCCGCCGAAGGTGAGCGCGTAGGCGTTGACGACCCAGGACAGGCCGAGGACGTCGAAGCCGAGTGAGGTGCGGATCGTCGGCAGGGCGACGTTCACCACCGAGATGTCCAGGGAGACCATTCCCTGGGCGACCGCGATGACCGCGAGCACGCCCGCGGAGCTCGGAGCTTTGGCTTCCAGCCGCGTCTTTTCGTACATGTAAGAAAACATAGCCGTGAGGTCACGCCCTGTCCAGTGCCGGCGGAAGGGGCGCGTCGTCGTCCGGCGCCAGCTCCAGCACCGACGAGCCGAACCCGAAGGGCGGGGAGATCGAGACGACCCGCAGCCCGGCCCGCAGCGCCAGCGCCTCCCATCCGGAGGCCGTCCGCTCACGGCCGCCCACGTAGACCAGCATCCGCAGGTCCATGCCGGTGAAGCCCGGGTCGGTCGCGAGCGTCTCCACGGCCTTCTCCACCAGCACGACGCGGCCGCCGGGCGTGAGGGCGTCGCGGCACCGGACCAGGATCCGGACGGCGTCCTCGTCCGGCCAGTCGTGCAGGACCCGCGACAGGACGATCGTGTCCGCGCGCACCGGCAGTTCCTGGAAGAAGTCGCCCGCCACCACCGAGCACCGGTCGGCCAGCCCCGCCGCCGCGATCTCCCGCCGGGCGCGCTCCGCCGGGCCGGGCAGCTCCACGAGCGTGCCGCGCAGGCCCGGCTCGGCCCGCAGCAACGCCGAGATCTGGCCACCGGTGCCGCCGCCGACGTCGGCCACGTGCTGGGACGAGGACCAGTCGCGGGCGGCGACCGCCGCCTCGAAGAGCGCCTCCCTGCGGCCGCCCATGAGCGCGTCGAACGAGGCGCCGAGCGCCGGGTCGGCGGACAGGTCCTCCCAGAAGGTCCTGCCGTGGGCCAGCTCGTGCACGGCCCGGCCGGCGCGGACCGCGCTGAGCAGATGCGCCAGGCCCAGATCGGCGTGCGCCACGGCCTGGCCGAGGTCCAGCCACGAGCGCTGGTTCGACGGATGGCCGTCGGCGAGCAGCGCGCCGACGGCGGTCGGCGACAGGCGGCCGTCGCCGCCCGCCTCCAGCACGCCCACCGCGACGAGGTGCCGCACGAGCCGGCCGAGCGCGTCGGGGTCGGTTCCCGAGGCGGCGGCCAGCGCCTCCACGGTCGTGGCCCCCGCCGAGATCAGGTCGACCAGGCGCAGGGTCGCGGCGACACGCAGCGCCATCGGCGTCACCAGGTCGGCGAGCCGGGCCAGCACGCCGACCTCCGGCGGCGGCGCGGCCGGCATCGGCGCGGCGCCCTCACCGGGGACGGGGGCCGGGCGCACGGGCGTGGTGGTCATGGGGATCTCCCTCGGGTGCGAAGTGGTCCGCCCCGGCGGGCCGCCGGGGCGCGGAAGCGGGGCGGGCCCGGTCTCACCCGGGACAGCACGAGGACCCGGACGCCGCCCCGTCGTGACAGGTGCGGCGCCGGGTCCGCGTGCCCCGCCGCCCGCCGGCTCACCGCCGCAGGCAGCTGGTCAGATGCCGGGTGGTCGACACGACGGCGCAGCAGCCCGCCGCCCACGACAGGGCCGCCAGGTGCCGGCGCGCGCTGAAGTCGGCGACCGCGTCGGCCGCGAGGAACACCTCGAAGCCGCGGCTGAACGCCTCGACGGCGGTCGTGGCGCAGCCGATGTGCGCGTAGACGCCGCAGATGATCAGCTGGTCGCGCCGGGCCGCGCGCAGCCGCCTTTCCAGGTCGGAGCGGAAGAAGGCGCTGTAGCGCCACTTGCACAGGACCGCGCCGCTCACGTCCGGCGCGACCTCGCCGACGATCGCGGTGTCCTCGGCCACGTCCTGCATGCCCTTGCCCCAGAAGTCGGTGAGCAGCCCGCGGTCCTCGGGAGCCTGCGCGCCCGGCTGCGCGGTGTGGATCACCGGCGCTCCGGCGTCGCGGCAGGCGGCGATCAGGTCCGCGGCGTTGGCGAGCAGGTCGGTGAGCGGCGCCTCGTCCTGCCGGTAGGCGCGCAGGAAGTAGCGCTGCATGTCGTGGACGAGCAGCGCCGCGCGCCGCGGATCGGGTCTCCAGTTCACCCGGTTGCCCGGGAGCTGCTCGTCGGTGGGCATCGGGTACGGGGCGACGAGGGGTATCGCCATGTCTACGCTCTCCTGTCTCGCGTCGTGCGGTCTACGGCCGGGCGGCGACGGGCACGATCCCCAGGGCGCCGAGCATCGTGCCGAACTTCAGCGCGGTCTCCTCGGTCTCGCCGTCCGGCGTCGAACCGGCGACGATCCCGGCTCCGGCGAACAGCCGGACCGAACATCCCGAGACCTCGGCGCACCTGATCGCGACGGCCCACTCGCCGTCGCCCGACGCGTCGCACCAGCCCACCGCCCCCGCGTAGTGGCCGCGGTCGAACGGCTCCAGCTCGCCGATCAGGTCCCTGGCGGGGGCGACGGGCCAGCCGCAGACGGCGGGCGTCGGGTGCAGCGCCGCGGCCAGCTCCAGCGAGGAGATCTCCGGGGTGCGCAGCTCGCCGGTGATCCGCGAGCCGAGATGCCACATGTTCGAGGTCGCCGTGAGCGCCGGGCGGGGCGGCACGTTCAGGGTCGAGCAGTATTTCCGCAGGACCTGGGAGACCGACCGGACGACGTACTCGTGCTCGCGCAGATCCTTGTCGGAGGTCATCAGGGCCGCGGCGCGCGCCCGGTCCAGCGCGGGATCATGGCTGCGCGGCGCGGAGCCGGCGAGCGGCCACGACACCACGCGCGTCCCCGACTTGGCGATCAGCAGCTCGGGGCTCGCCCCGACCAGGACCCTGGTGGCGCGCTGCTCCGGCAGGTCGACGGCGTAGGTGTACCCGTGCGCGTTCCCGCCCAGCAGCCGGCGCACCAGGGCCTCGACCGCGACGGGCTCGGCGTAGTCCACGCGCAGGGTCCTGGCCAGGACGACCTTGTCCAGCTCGCCCAGCGAGATCCGGCGCAGCGCCCGCGCGACCGCCTCGGCGTACCCCGCGGGCCCAGGCCACTCCGTGACCGACAGAGGCGACGCCGCCGTCGCCGGCATGCCTCCGGCGCCGTGCCCCGGCCGCGTCGCACGTTCCGGCGCGACATCCAGGAACAGGTGCGGCGGGGAGGTGGAGCCGAACGGCAGCGCGCCGACCACGATGGGACGTTCGTGGCCGGCGGCGACGGCGGCGTCGAGTCTTCTCAGCGCCTCCGGCGCCGCGATCTCCAGCGGCCCGGGCAGGGCCGCCGAGGCGGGGCCGGCGAGCAGCGCGCCGCGGGGAGAGGCGAAGAACGCCGAGCCCGGCGCGTAGGCGGCGAGGAGGTCGTTGGTGGTCGGCACGTAGGTGCCGAGGTCGGTCAGGCTCATGGGTGTTCCCCTCAGTGCTCCGGAGCCGGCGCGGCGTCACGCGCGCAGCGTCGCGCCACCGTCGACGTAAAGGTCATGCATGGTGATGTGCCGGGCGCGGTCCGAGAGCAGGAACAGGACGGCGTCGGCGATGTCGGAGGGGGCGGCGACGCGGCCGAGCGGGATGCCCACGCGGTACTTCGCGAGGTCGCCCATGACCGCCGGGTCGCCGTCCGGCGGGCCGTCGGGCGACTCCCACAGCACACGCTGCATCGCCGTGTCGGTCGAACCCGGCGCCACGACGTTGCAGCGGATGCCGTGGTGGGCCACCTCCAGCCCCAGGCATTTGGTGAACATCGTCGCGGCCGCCTTGGAGGCGGCGTAGGCCGCCATGCCCACGCGCGGCACGCCGGCCGCGTTGGAGGTGACGGTGACGATGGCGCCGGACCGGCGCGGGATCATCGCGCGCACCGCGGCGCGCGACATGTGGAACACGCCCCAGACGTTCACCGCGAAGGTCTCGGCCCAGTCGTCGTCGGTCAGCCCGGCCACCGGGCCGGGGCGCAGCACCCCGGCGACGTTCACCAGCATGCCGACGGGACCGAGTTCGCGCTCCACGCGCTCGATCGCCTCCTGCGAGCGGCCCGCGTCGCGGACGTCGGCCGGCACCGGCAGCACCGAGCCGCTCGCCGAGCGCGCCGCCCCGGCGAGGGCGTCCAGGCCGGCCTTGTCGACGTCGACCGCTCCGACGTCCACGCCCTGGCCGGCCAGCGCGTGGACGACCGCGGCGCCGATCCCTCCCGCCGCGCCCGTCACCACGGCGGCGCCGCGCGGGCCCGCGTCAGCGTTCATCCGCTTCCCCGCAGTGCCGGGCCGGCGCCGCCGTCGTCCTCGGCCAGCGCGGTCACCCACGCGGTGATCGTCGGAGTCTCGACGAGGTCGGCGAAGCTCACCCCGGCCTCGTTGGCCCGCCAGTCGTTGGCCAGGCTCATCATCCGGATGGAGTCCAGGCCGTGCTCGGTGAGGTCGTCGTCGTCACCGATGCTGCGCGGCGGCACGCCGAGCAGGCGCGCGACGTCCTCGCGCAGCCGGTCCCTGACCGGAGGGCGCGGTTCGGTTTCCACGGTCATCCTTCCTTGGAGCCGACGGTGGCGGCCGGCCGCGCGGCGACCACTGCCGACTCCGCCCAGCGCAGATGGTCGGGCGACGGCACCAGATCGCTGGGCAGGAGCGGAGGCTGCTTGTGGGGGTTGCCGAGCACTCCCGCCTGGATCTGGTTCATCTCGCGCATTACCTCGGCGACGACCGGGGCGCCGAACAGCGCCCCCATCCGCTCGCCGCTCTCGGTCTGGGCCGGTCCCGTCCGGGCGACCGCCTCGACGAGCTGGCTCGATGCGCCGTTCAGCAGCAGACCGGCCTCGGCGGTCGTGCCGCCGACCAGGGACGCGAACGCCTCCAGCTCGCCGCCCTCCATCCCGGAGACCTTCTTGGCCTGCCAGTAGTAGGAGCCGGTGTCGGCCTGCATGTCGTAGAAGGCGGCGAGGAACTCGTAGAAGACCCGGTACTCGCGCCGGTAGCGGTCGTTGAACTCGGCGAAACTGCGGTCCTCGTCGAGGTCGCCGGCCAGGTAGCTGTTGATCGACCTGGCCGCCAGCAGGCCCGAGTAGGTGGCCAGGTGGACGCCGGTGGAGAACACCGGGTCGATGAAACAGGCCGCGTCGCCGACCAGGACCATGCCCGGCCGCCAGAACCGCGACATCGAGTAGGAGTAGTCCTTGCGCACGCGCAGCCTGCCGTAGACCTCGTGGCGGGACCGCGGGGCGTCCTTCAGCAGGTCGCGGACCATCGGGCATCTGTCGATGAACCGGCGGAAGGCGGCCTCGGGGTCGTTCTGGATGCCGCCGGCGTACTCGCGTCGCACGACCGCGCCGACGCTGGTCAGCGTGTCCGACAGCGGGATGTACCAGAACCAGCCCTCGTCGAACGCGCAGCACAGGATGTTGCCGCGGTCCGGTCCGGGCAGGCGCCCGCCGCCTTCGAAGTAGCCGAACAACGCGAGGTTCTGGAAGAACGAGGAGTAGTGCCGTTCCCCGACGGCGCGGTACAGCGAGCTGCGGCTGCCCGAGGCGTCCACCACGTAGGCCGCCCGCACCGTCCGGGCGGCGCCGTCGGCGCCGGTGTAGCGGACCCCGGCCACGCGGCCGTCCTCCTCGATCACCCCGGTGACCGACACGCCCTCCTGCACGTGGACGCCCTGCCGTGAGGCGTTGCGCAGCAGGATCTCGTCGAACTTCATCCGCTCGACCTGGTAGGCCTCTGAGGTCTCGCCGCGCAGCATGGGGGAGTAGGCGAACAGGAAGTTCCACGGCTCAGGGCTCGCGCCCCACCGGAACGTCCCGCCCCGCTTGGGCATGAAGGACGCCTTCTCGATCTCCGGCAGGGCGCCGAGCAGCCGGCACACGCCGTGGATCGTGACCGGCAGCAGCGATTCGCCGATCTGGAACCTCGGGAACATCTCCTTCTCGAGCAGCAGGACACGATGGCCGTCCATCGCCACCAGCGTCGCCGCGGTGCTGCCCCCCGGACCACCGCCGATCACGACGACGTCGTAGGACTCCTCCGCGGCCCGATCAGAGCTTGACGGTGTCACTGTCCACCTCCTGTACGCCCGCGGCGCGGGCCGAAGCGCGGTCGCGCAGATCCTTTTTGGAGATCTTTCCGACGCCGGTCTGCGGCAGTTCGGAGACGAACTCGACCCGGTCGGGAATCTTGTAGGCGGCCAGGCCCCTGCCACGCAGGAATCCGAGCAGCTCGCGCGGTGCGGGCGGCTCGCCATGCGGCACCACGTAGGCGCAGGCCCGTTCGCCGAGGTACTCGTCGGGCATGGAGACCACGGAGGCGTCGAACACGCTGGGGTGGGCCAGCAGGTGGTTCTCGACCTCCTCGGGCGCGATCTTCTCCCCGCCCCGGTTGATCTGGTCCTTGGCCCGGCCCTCGACGACCAGGTTGCCGTCCGCCCGGCGGCTGACGACGTCGCCGGTGCGGTAGAAGCCGTCGGCGGTGAAGGCGCGCGCGTTGTGCGCGGCGGCCCGGTAGTAGCCCCGGATCGTGTACGGGCCGCGCGCCAGCAGGTGTCCGGGCTCGCCGTCGGGCACGTCACGGTCCTCGTCGTCGACGACGCGGATCTCGTCCGCCGGGGATATCGGGCGGCCCTGCGTCCAGACGATCGCCTCGTCGGGGTCGTCGAGCCGGGTGAAGTTGATCAGGCCCTCGGCCATGCCGAACGCCTGCTGAAGCGTGCATCCCAGCGTCGGCCGGATCCGCCGCGCGACCTCGGCGCTGCACTTGGCGCCGCCCACCTGCAGCACCCGCAGGCTCGACAGGTCGTGGCCCGGCACCGAGCCGGACGCCGCGGCGTTCAGCCAGATCAGCGCCAAGGGCGGCACGACCGAGGTGTGCGTCACCTTCTCGGACTCGATCAGCGGGAACACCACGTCGGGACTCGGCAGCGGAGCCAGCACCGCGCGGGCCCCGGCGTCGAGCGCTCCCAGCACGCCGGGAGAGATGAGCGGGAAGTTGTGCACGGCCGGCAGCGCCGCCAGGTAGACGCTGCTGGAGTCGAAACCGGACGCGGCCCGGCAGACCCGGGCGCAGTACAGGTAGTCGGCGTGGGTGCGGGGGATCAGCTTGGGCACGGCCGTGGTCCCGCCGGAGAGCTGGAGCACGGCCAGGTCCTGCGCGTCCGGCCCCGGCAGGTCCACCGGCTCGGCGTCCAGCTCGCGCAGCGGCACGAGTTCCTCGGCGTCGCCCACCACGATGACGTGCTTCAGCGACGGCACCCGGTCGCGGACCTCCCGGGCCAGCTTGCGGTAGTCGAAACCGCCGGCTCGCGCCGCGACGAAGTACGCCGACGCCTCGCTGATCTCACCGAGCTGGACCAGCTCGCTGCTGCGCAGCGGTGGCAGCGCCAGCACCGGGACGGCGCCGAGGCGGAGCAGCGCGAACAGCACCTCGCCGAGCTCGACGATGTTGGGCAGCTGCACGAGCACCCGGTCGCCGCGCCGCAGGCCGAGCCCGGCGAGCGCCGCGCAGAGCCGGTCGGCGCGCCTGTCGAGCGCCCCGTAGGTGACGGCGCCCTCCTTGGCGGCGAGCGCGACCCGGTCCGGGTGCTCCCTCGCGCGGGCGCGGAGCACCTCGCCGAACGTCTCGCCGGTCCACAGACCATCGCGGCGGTACCCGGCGGCGACCTCGTTCGGCCATCTGGGCCAATCGAGCTCATTCATGGAAATCTTCCGACTCCTCTGCCGTGGGGGACGGGGCGGTCAGCGACGATTCTGGGCCGGGCGCTCTACACAGTGTCTGGATGCCGTCCCATCCAGAACTTCTCCAGCGGGCGCGTGTGACGATGTGCGGCACTCACGACAGGTGCCACTCGGCGCGGCGGTGAAGGAGCGACGGATCGTGGACGTGGTCGAATTCGTGGACGTACTCGGAGCGTCGGGCGTCTCGCTGTACGAAGAGGGCGGGTTGTTGCGCTACCGGGCGCCCAAGGGGGTGCTGACGCCCGAGCGCATGGAGATCCTGCGCGCCCATCGCGACGCCGTCCTTGACCTGCTGCGCGCGCGGGAGTACGGCCCTGGCCTGCGCCCCGACCCGGCGGCCGCGCACGAGCCGTTCCCGCTCACCGAGGTCCAGGAGGCGTATCTGCTGGGCCGCAGCGGCGCCTTCGCCTACGGCGGCGTCGCCTGCCACGGCTACCTGGAGCTGGAGCTGCCGCCGCACTGGGAGGCGGAGCGGGTGGAGGGCGCGTGGAACGAGCTCGTCCGCCGGCATCCGATGCTGCGCGCGGTCGTCTCGCCGGAGGGCCACCAGCGGGTGCTCCCGGAGGTGCCGCACTACCACGTGCGGACCGAGGACCTGCGGCGGTCCGGTCCGCAGGAGGAGGCGCGGGCCCTTGAGGACGTGCGCGCGCGCATGTCGCACCAGGTGCGCAGAACCGACCTGTGGCCGCTGTTCGAGCTGCGCGTCACCCGCACCGGCCGCGCCCTGGTGCTGCACGTGGCCGTCGACCTGCTGATCTGCGACTACGGCGGCATCCGCACCCTGCTGGCAGAGCTCAACGACCTGTGCACGGGGACGGCCCTGCCCGCCGCGCCGCAGATCGCCTTCCGCGACTACGTTCTGGCGGCGCGCGCCGCCAGGGAGGGCACCCGCTACCAGCAGGACCGCGACTACTGGTGGGACCGCATCGACGGCCTGCCGCCCGCCCCCGACCTGCCTGTTCGCGGCGACGCGGTGAGCGCCCCGCCCCGCTTCACCCGGCACGGCGCCCGGCTGTCCCCCGATCGATGGCAGGCGCTCGCGCGGCGCGCGGCCGGCGCGGGCACGACGGCGTCCGGCACGCTGCTCCAGGCGTTCGCCGAGACCGTCGGGCGGTGGGCCCGCGACCCCCGTTTCACCCTCAGCCTCACACTGCAGAACCGGCTTCCCCTGCACCCCGACGTGGACGGCCTCGTCGGGGACTTCACCTCCACCAGCCTGTTCGCCGTCAACCTGACCGAGGGCGCCACCTTCGCCGACCGCGCCAGGGCCGGGCAGGCCCGGCTGTGGGAGGACCTGGACCACCGGCTCTGCTCAGGGGTGGAGGTGCTGCGCGAGCTGGCCCGCCGGCGCGGGCGCGCCGAGGCGCTGCTCCCGGTGACCTTCACCAGCACCGTCGGCGGGCCCGGCGAGGAGAGCGGCTCCCGCCTGATGCGCGACGGAGTGCTGGCCGGCGGCATCACCCAGACGCCGCAGATCTGGATCGACTGCCAGGTCATGGAGGAGGGCGGCAGCCTGCTCGCGCACTGGGACGTCCGTGACGGCGTGCTTCCCGACGGCGTGGCGGAGGAGATGTTCGTCGCCTTCACCGCCCTGGTGGAGGGCCTGGCCGACGGCGACGGCGTATGGGAGGCCGCCGACCCGGTGGAGCTGCCCGCCCGGCAGCACGCCGTCCTCGCGGCAGTGAACGACACGGCCGCGCCACGCTCCGAGGGGCCGCTGCACGCCGGGATCCTCGCGCAGGCCGCGCGCACCCCGCAGGCGCCCGCCGTCGTCACCTCCTCGCGGACCCTCACCTACGCCGAGCTCCTCGGCCGCGCCAGGGCCGTCGCCGCCGCGCTCGCCGAGGCGGGCTGCCGTCCCGGCCGGCGCGTCGCGGTGGTCATGGACAAGGGGTGGGAGCAGGTCGTCGCGGTCCTCGGCACGCTGCTCGCCGGGGGCGCCTACCTGCCCGTGGACACCACCCAGCCGCCGCTGCGCAGGAACGCCATCCTCGAGGACGCCGAGGTCGCCCACGTCCTCACCCGGACGGCGAGCGCTCCGCTCGCGGGTCTGCCCGACGGGATCCGCTCCATCGCCGTCGGCGACCTCGCGCCCCTCGCCGGCCCGGGGCCCGAGCACGTGCCCGGTCCCGGCGACCTGGCCTACGTCATCTACACCTCCGGGTCCACCGGCGTCCCCAAGGGCGTCATGATCAGCCACGCCGCCGCGCGCAACACCGTGGACGACATCAACGCCCGCTTCGGGGTGACGGGGCACGATCGCGTGCTCGGCCTGGCCCAGCTGGGGTTCGACCTGTCGGTGTACGACATCTTCGGGCCGCCGGCGGTCGGCGGCGCGCTCGTCCTGCCCGACGCCGGCCGCCGCGGCGATCCCGCGCACTGGGCCGCGCTGGTCGCCGCGCACGGCGTCACGCTGTGGAACTCGGTGCCCGCGCAGATGCAGATGCTGGAGGAGTACCTGCGTTCGGAGCCGGACGCCGACGTCGGCGGCCTGCGGCTCGCCATGCTGTCGGGCGACTGGATCCCCGTGCGGCTGCCGGACGCGATCAGGCGGCGGGTGCCCGGACTGGACGTGGTGAGCCTGGGCGGCGCGACGGAGGCGTCCATCTGGTCCATCTACCATCGCGTCGCCGGCGTGGATCCCGAACTGCGCAGCATTCCCTACGGCAGGCCGCTGGCCAACCAGACCTTCCATGTCCTGGACGGCCGGATGCGCGACTGCCCCGAGCACGTCACCGGCGAGCTGTACATCGGCGGAGCCGGGCTGGCGCTCGGCTACCTCGGCGACCCCGAGCGCACCGCCGAACGGTTCGTGCGCCGCCCCGGCGGCGGCGAGCGGCTCTACCGCACCGGTGACCTCGGCCGCCGCCTGCCCGGCGGCGAGATCGAGTTCCTCGGGCGCGTCGACCGGCAGGTCAAGATCAACGGGCACCGTGTCGAGCTCGCCGAGATCGAGGCGGCCGTGCAGGCGCACCCGTCGGTGGAGGCCGCGGCGGTCACCGTGCACGACAGGGGCGGCACGCGCAGGCTCGTCGCCTTCGCCGAGCCCGCGAGGGTCGCGCCCGCGCCCGCCCCGGACGCCCCGCGCGAGCGGGCCGCCGAGGGCGGCGCGGCCGAGGCCGCCGGACTGCGCGACGAGGCCGTGGTGGAGATGGCCGAGCTGCTCGACGTCTCCGCGCTGCAGTCGATGACCACGCTCCTGCTGGACCAGGGCCTGTTCCAGGACCGAGACGCCGCGCACACCGCCGAGGAGGTCATCGACGCCCTGAAGGCCGCACCGCAGAACCAGCACCTGGTGCGGCGCTGGCTGGAGGCGCTCACCGCGGAGGGCAACCTGGCCTTCGACGCGCCGACCGGCCGCTACCACGGGCTCGTGCCGGTTCCGCCGGAGGAGCGGGAGGCCGTCCTGAGCAGGATCGACGAGCTGGAGCCCCGGACTCGCTGGGGCGCCGAGGTCATCGGCTACCTGCGGACCTCCGAGGAGCACCTGGCTCCGCTGGTCCGCAACGACATCGACCTGCGGACCCTGCTGTTCCCCGAGGGACGCCTGGACACCGCCGAGGCCGCCTACCGCGACAACCTGATCAGCCGCCACAACAACGCCGCCGTCACCGCCGCGCTGCGCGAGATCGCGCGAAGCCATCCCGGGCCCGGCGCGCTGCGGCTCCTGGAGGTCGGCGCCGGAGTGGGCGGGACCAGCACGGGCCTCATTCCCGCCCTGGACGGCCTGAACGTGGACTACCTGTTCACCGACCTGTCCCACTTCTTCCTCACCGCCGCCGAGGAGCGGTTCCAGGACCACCCCTGGGTCCGCTACGGCCTGTTCGACCTCAACCGCGACTACCGGGCCCAGAGCCTGACCCCGAACTCCTTCGACGTGATCCTGCTCGCCAACGTGCTGCACAACGCCGTCAACGCGGGCGAGGCGCTGACCCGGCTGCGCGAGCTGCTGGCCCCCGGCGGCTGGCTGGTCTTCATCGAGGCCACCCGCGACGCCTACCACTTCATGACCTCGATGCTGTTCAACGCCGGCCTCAGCGGGTTCGAGGACGTGCGCAAAGAGACCGGACGCACCTTCCTGGAGCGGGAACAGTGGCTCGGCCTGCTGCGGGAGGCGGGCGCCGACGGCGCGTTCTGCCTGCCGGTGGAGGGCAGCGCGCTCGCGCGCATCGGCCAGAACGTGTTCGCCGCCCGCTTCAAGGCCGACCGGGCGCCGGTACGGGAGGAGGTTCTGCTCGGCCACCTGGCCGAACGGCTTCCCGAGTACATGATCCCCGCCGAGGTCCAGGTCGTGGACCGGATCCCGCTCACCGGCAACGGCAAGGTGGACCGGGCACGGCTGGACGCCTGGAGCGCCTCCGCCGCGCGCGGCCGGGCCGACGAGGGCGGCGAGGCGCCGCGCCCCGGCATGGAGCAGGCCATCGCCGAACTGTGGGCCGCGGTGCTCCCGGTCGGCTTCGTCGGGCGCGACGCCGACTTCTTCGACCTCGGCGGCGACTCGCTGCTGGTGGCCCGGCTGGTCACCAGGATGCGCGAGCGGCTGCCGCAGGCCGCCGGCCTCGCATGGGACGACCTGCTCCGCCTGGTGATGAACCGGCCGACCGTCGCCGGGCTGGCGGCGGGGCTCGCCGCGCTGGAACGCGGCGCGACCGGCCGCGCGGGCGGCGCGTCCCCGCTCGTCCCGATCAGCGAGGCGCCCGCGGGCGCGGCCGACACCGTGACCCGCGTCCTCGTGCACGACGGCACCGGCACCCTGATCCCGTACCGGCCGCTCATCGCCGAGCTGTCGGGACGGCTGTCGATGGCCGGGCTGGTCATCGACGACATCGAGACGTTCCTCGCGGCCGACCCGCGCAGGCAGGTCGCCGAGCTGGCCGACCGGCACGCCGAGGCCCTGCTGGACGAAGGGCTGGAACGGGTGCACCTGGTCGGCTACTGCATGGGCGGCCTGCTGGCCTCCGAGCTCGCCGTCCGCCTTGCGGACGCGGGGACCGACGTCACCGGCCTGACCGTCGTCAGCAGCTACCGCGTCCCCTACCTCGTCGAGGACGACCTGCTCGCCGAGTACATCTTCGCGCGGCTCATGCACGTCGACCCCGTCGACCTCGGCTACCCGCCGGACGAGACCGCGACCCGGGAACTGGTCCGCGCCGCGGCGGACCGGCACGGCGGCACCGTCCCGATGGACGGGCTCGTCGAGCAGGACGAGGACGCGCTGTCGCGGCGAGGGCTCGCGGCGCTGCGCGCCTTCCGGGTCCTCGCCGCGCGCTCCCAGGAGGACCGGCTGCGCGCCATGGCGGATCTCATGACGACCGACGACTCCGAGCTGCGGTCCATGGACCGGCTCACCAGGCAGTTCCGCATCGTCAAGCACAGCCTCGTCGCGGTCGCCTCGCACGTGCCGGCCGTCTACGACCGTCCGGCGACGTTCATGCGCCAGACCGGCGAGGCGGAGATCTTCCCGGGGATGTACCGGGACATGACCGAGTACTGGCAGCAGGTGTGCACCGGCGGGCTGCGCATCGTCGACCTGCCCGGCGACCACTTCACGTGCATGCGCCCGCCGAACGTGAGCGCGGCGGCCGAGGCGCTGCTGCGCGGCGGTCTCGGGTGAGCCCCGGGCCGCTGGTCGCGATCCTCGGCGGGTACGGGGCGGTGGGCTCGGTCGCGGCGCGGTGCCTGGCCGCCGAGTCCGGCGTGCGCCTGCGCGTCGGCGGCCGCGACCCCGGGGCCGCCGCCCGGACGGCGGCCTCCCTTCCCGGAGGCGCCGAGGCCATGGCCGTCGACGCGGCCGACGAGGGCGCCCTGGCGCGGTTCGCGGCCGGATGCGCCGTGCTGCTCAACTGCGCGGGTCCCGCCTACGAACTGGCCGGGCGCCCGAGAGCGGCCGCCGCCGCGGCGGGCGCCGCGTACGTGGACGTGATGGACGGCTCCGGCCCCGGTCCCGGGCCGGACGCGGAGCGCACGGCGGTCCTGTCGGCCGGCCTGTCACCCGGCCTGTCGGGCATGCTGCCGCGGCTGCTGGCCGACGGGCTCGCGAGGCCGGTCCGGTTCAGCGGAGGCTACGCCTGGCTCGGCACCTTCACCCGCACCGGCGCGCTGGACTACCTGCTGAGCCTGGAGCGGGACTTCGGGACGCCGCTGGCCCGATGGCGGTCGGGCCGGGTCGTGCGCGACCGCGGCGAGCGGGTGCAAGCGGTGGCGGGCGCGCCACGGCCGATCACCGTCTACCCGTACATGCCGGAGGAACTGGTGCGGCAGGCCCGGACGCTCGGCCTGGCCGAGGCCGAGTGGGTGAACGGGTTCGACGGCCGGCACCTGCTGGACACGCTGAGCCGGGTGCGGGCGCGCCCGGACGGCGAGCCGGGCGAGGCGGCGGAGGCGATCGTGCGGGCCAGCGCGCTCGACGCGCTGGGGCGCTCCCCCTACCACCTGCTGTGGGGCGAGCTGGACGGCCGGGACGCCGCCGGGGTCCTCATCCGCCGCTCGGTGCTCATCCGGGGCGAGGACGGCTCGGCGCTCACCGGGGTCGTCGGGGCGGTCGCCGCCCGAGAGACCGCTCTGGGCCGCGTGCCGGACGGCGCCCACGAGGCGTCCCAGGTGCTCGCGGCCGCGTCGGTGGTGGAGGCGGTGCGCACCCACCTGCCCGGCACGGCGGTCGTGCTGTCGGAGGAGCCCCTGGACGGAGCACCCCTGCCGGGCCCGCTGGAGGAGGGGGCCCTCTGACCCCCCGTACGGGCGCGCGGCCCCGCCGTACGGGTGCGCGGCCCCGCGCGGACGGGTGCGCCGCCGCGCACCC
>NZ_JBHSFP010000056.1:0-30734 GCF_042654065.1 Sphaerisporangium dianthi
CGAAGTCGACCGTGTAGCGGCCCGAGACCAGCCGCTGCCACAACCCGATCCGGTACCCGCCCGGCACCTGCGTGCCCTCGGTGATCGAGTCACCCAGCGGCATCACCCGCACCCCGCCATTGGACTCCGCGCTGGCGACACCGGCTCCCGTCGCCGTACCCGCCGCGGCCACGGCCACGGCCACCAGCGAGGCCGTCAGCCATCGCCTCCATCTACGCATGCGAATCCCTTTCAGACATCATCAGGTGGAATCGGTCTGGGTCAGCGGGCAGAGCCCCGAGGGCGGCGAGGTAGGGCCGCCGCCGGCGCTCACTCCGGGTCGGGTCCGCGAGGTGACGGAAGTTGTTAGCGCTAACACTTCCCGGCCAGGCCCGCTGTTCTGGCTGGAACGGTTTCAATTCCGGCTCGAACGGTTTCAATGGTGGTGGTGCGGCGGAGCAAATACGACGCGTCCAGGTCCCGTCAAGCGAGGTCCCGGGGCCGCGCCTTTCGAGGACCGTCCCATCTGCTCTTACTGCGGCCCGCCGCATCGCCTGGAGTGAAATGTGCTGAAAATTTCATCGTGATCACAGGTGGCGGCCGCCGGCGGATTCCGGTGCCGGCCTTCGGGTCCTTGGCGATGCCCTGCCGGTGCAGGACGGATGAAAGCGGCCGAAGCATCCGGCCCTGCCGCGGGAAACCTCTGTCGCGGTTTCCGCGCGCAGCGCGCCTCCCTCCAGCGGAAACCGGCGGGAGCGGCGGACGCGCTGTCTGTGACGCCAGGCACAGGGGTCACCGGCCGGACCGGGGAAGGCAGGAAACTCGGCCCGTCGATTTTCCGCCGGCCTGTGACGGGCCGCATAACATGTTCTCCACGACCGGCACATGATCCTCGGATGTCGAGCGTTCGCGTCGTACGAAGCGGGAAAGCGGAGGAATGCCGTGGGGAAACGGGAGCGCAATGCCACGATCGCCGATGTGGCCGCGCTGGCCGGGGTGTCGGTGGGCACCGTCTCCAAGGCGCTCAACGGGCGCGGATCACTGCGGGAGGAAACCCGCGTGCGCGTCAAGGAGGCCGCCCGCCAACTGAACTTCGAGGTCAACTCGGGCACTCGTAGTCCCTATTCGGGCCGCACCTACACCGTCGGCATGATCACCACCGACGGAATGGGCCGCATCAGCCTCCCGGTCCTGATGGGCGCCGAGGACGCGCTGGGCGCCGGGCAGATGTCGGTCTTCCTGTGCGACGGGCGCGACGACCCCATCCGCGAGCAGTACTACATCAAGACCCTTCTCAACCGCCGGGTGGACGGCATCATCGTCACCGGGCGGCGCATCAGGCCACGGGCGCCCATCGGCGTGAACCTGCCGGTGCCCGTCGTGTACGCCTACTTAGGCTCGACCGATCCCCGCGACTGCACCGTCGAACCCGACGAGGCCGGCGGCGTCCGCAAGGGCATCGCGCACCTGCTGGCCATCGGCCGTACCCGCATCGCGCACATCGCCGGCCCAGAGCAGCACAACTCGTCACGGCTCCGCAGCGCCGCGGCGATCGACCGGCTGGCGGAGGACGGCCTGGAACTGGTCACGCCGCCGATGTTCGGCCCGTGGACCGAGATCTGGGGACGCCAGGCCATCGGCATCCTGCTGGCCGGCCGCGTGGAGTTCGACGCGGTGTTCTGCGGCAACGACCAGATCGCCCGGGGAGCCGCCGACGCCCTGCGCGCCGCGGGGCGTCACGTGCCCGAAGATGTGGCCCTTCTGGGCTTCGACAACTGGGACATCATGACCGAGTACGCTCAGCCACCGCTGACGAGCATCGACATGAACCTGACGGGACTCGGCCATTCGGCCGCCCTCATGCTCCTCGCCGGCATCAACGGCTCTCCGTCGCCCGGCCGGCACCTGTATCCGTGCGATCTCGTGGTCCGCGAATCCACCACCGTTCCCCTCCAGTCACCGCGACGCACGCCGGAGGACCGGCCCGCCGCCTCGTGACGCGCGGGCCGCTACCGGGAGGCGGCGGCCCGAGTCGCGCGGACCTCACGAAAACCCCGTAGAAGGCGAGGGTGGCGGCCTCGGCGTGCGGGTGTGTGTGCCGGCCTTGCCATGGCCGAGCTGGAAAGTACGGCGAAACGCGCCACGCGTGTATTCCGGAATTTCCGAAGCTCGCACGTATGCCTGCCCCAAGTTCCCTGGTCGGAGGGCGGCGACGTGCGCCGAAAACTGTCGGAACAGGCAGAAACTCGCCGACGAAGAGCGGTTCGCCGCCGCCGTCGGCGGCGGCGGGTCGGTGCGTCGTCCAGGTGTGAACGTTTCACCTGCCGCAGGGCGGCGTTCAGGGCACCCGAACGCACAAGCCCAGTTGGAAGCGGTGCGGTGGAAAGCGGGCGGCACGCGCCGGCGTCCGGGCGATTGACGGGGCCGTGCTCCATCAGGTTTGCTCCGCTCACGGTGGGCCACGGATCCTCGGCGGAAGGAGAGCTCGGATCTCCCTGATGTTAGCGATAACATTCCCGGTTGCCGTGTCGTGCCGTGCCTTTGCCTTGCCTCGGATATACGGACCGCGCTCTCGACGATCTCGCCCGCCCGCGTTCGCGCCGCGCGGAGAAGGAAACGGATGCCATGGCGAAGACGAAGCGCCCGCTGGGCGGCTCGGCCTCCGGACCGGCCCTGATCATGGCGGTCGTGCCCCCGATCGGCGCCGGCCGCTCGATTCCCTGACAGACGCGTCGGCGCTGGACGTGACCCCCTCCGCAGGCTCACGCGTGTCGCACGGCGCCGAAGCCGGCCGGTGACCAGCGCCGGGTTTCTCGGACGGCCGGGCGGTGCTCGGCGCCACCGGGCCACGAGAGCGGATTCCCTTCACCGCGAGCCGTGAACGCGTCGTCCCCCGCCTTCGCACCTGGCGGCCGGGCCGATCGCCGGTCCCGGCTCCGCCGCTGAGAAAGGCCGGCCGCATCGCGCGTCGCCGAGCCTGCCAAGGCGCTTGGAAGCATCTGAGACGAACGATTGGAGAGTCCGTGATACGGACCGTCGTAGCGACCGCTCTATTAGGTACGTCATTGGTGGCCGTACAGGCAGCGGGCCAGGTCGCGGCCCCCGCCGCGGCCGCCGGTGTCATCACCGTGTCGGATGGCCAGCGCCAGCAGATCGACGGCTTCGGCGTCTCCACGGCGTTCCGTCGCGGGGAACTGCTGCGCGACCTCTCGCAGCAGCAGCAGAACGACATCTTCCGTCTGTGGTTCGACCGCAGCACCGGGGCGGGGCTCAGCATCCTGCGCCTGGGCATCGGCGCGTCACCGGCGGGAAGCCCGTACGACAAGATGGTCTCCATCCAGCCCCAGAACCCGGGTGGACCGGACGCGGCGCCGAAGTACGTGTGGGACGGGGACGACGGCGCCCAGGTCTGGGTGGCGAAGGCCGCCCAGTCGTACGGCGTGAAGCGGTTCTACGCCGACGCCTGGAGCGCGCCCGGGTACATGAAGGACAACGGGAGCCAGGACAACGGCGGCACTCTCAAGCCGGAGTGGCGAGCGGCTTACGCCCGCTATCTGATGCAGTACACGAAGTTCTACGCGCAAGAAGGCATCAAGATCACGGACTTGGGGTTCACGAACGAACCCGACTACACGGCGACCTACGAGTCGATGCGCTTCACCCCTGCTCAGGCGGTCGCCATGGTGAAGGCCCTCGGCCCGATCGCCGGGGACGTGAAACTCGTCTGCTGCGACTCCTTCGGGTGGGATCAGGCCAAGCCCTACACGAGCGCCATCGAGGCCGACTCCGAGGCCAGGCGCTGGATCTCGACGTACTCGGGCCACTCCTACGCGAGCTCGCCCACCAGCGCGCAACCCACGAACAAGCCCGTCTGGATGTCGGAATGGGCTCCCAGTGCGAGCAGCTGGAACGAGAACTGGGATGACGGCAGCGGCGTCGACGGCTTCACCATCGCGCAGCACATCCACCAGTCGCTCACCACGGGCAACGTGAACGGTTACCTCTTCTGGCTGGGAGGGTCCAGGGGGAACACCACGGCGCTGTTCCAGATAGACCAGACCGCGAAGACGTACCGCGTGTCCAAGCGGTATTGGGCGATGGCCGCCTACAGCCGGTTCATCCGGCCGGGCGCCGTCCGGCTCGACGCCTCGACGACCAACTCGAACCTGAAGGTGTCGGCGTATCGCAACTCCGACGGCTCGAAGGTCGTCGAGGTCCTCAACACCGGCACCGGGTCCGTCGCATGGCAGGGCATCGAGGGAAGCGCCACCGCGTACGTCACCGACAACGCCAACTCGCTCACGCCCACCTCGGCGGCGGGCGGGACCGTCACCCTCAGGCCCCGCGCGCTCACGACCGTCGTGATCGGCGCTCCCACCCCGACGCCGACGCCCACGCCGACGCCGACTCCCACCCCGACCCCGACGCCGACTCCCACTCCGACCCCGACCCCGACTCCCACCCCCACGCCGACTCCCACTCCCACTCCCACCCCGACCCCGACTCCCACCCCGACCCCGACGCCGACCCCCACCCCCACGCCGACTCCGGTGCCGGGTGGTTGCGCGGCGACGATCACCACGGTGAACTCCTGGGGCGGCGGCTTCCAGTCGTCGGTCACGGTGCGGGCGGGCAGCAGCGCGATCAACGGGTGGACGGTGAGCTGGAGCTGGCCGGGTTCCCAGTTGATCACCCAGGTGTGGGGCGGCGTGCGCTCGGGTTCCGGAGCCAATGTCTCGGTCAAGAACGAGAGCTGGAACGGCAGCCTCGCCGCCAACGCCACGACCGAGTTCGGCTTCATCGCCAACGGCACGTCCGCCACACCGGCACTGACCTGCAGCGCCTCCTGAGCGATCGCAGCGCGGCGACGCCCCGCTGAAACGAAAGGGACGTAAGAAGGGCAGGACGTGAGGAGAAAGCGATGCCCCCCGCCCGCGGGCGGGGGGCATCCCTTTGGCGTCTCAGCCGCTGGTCTCCGCGGGGTGAGGGGAGATGTGCTCGGCGAACCGGGTCTTGGCCTGGGCCAGGACGGCGTCCGGGTCGGCGGCCCACAGGTCGGCGTTGAAGATCTCGACCTCGACGTCCCCGGTGTAGCCGGCCGCCAGGACGGCATCGGTGATCGGGCGGAAGTCGATCACGCCGTCGCCCATCATGCCGCGGGCGAGCAGGACGTCCGGTGGGATCGGGTGCAGGAAGTCGCACACCTGGTACGACGCGATGCGCTCGCCCGCCCGCGCTATCTGCGCGAGGACGTCCGGGTCCCACCACAGGTGGAAGGTGTCGACGACCACGCCGAGCACGGCCGGGTCGTACGGCTCGGCCAGGTCGAGCGCCTGGGCGAGCGTGGAGATCACCGCCCGATCGGCGCAGTACATCGGGTGCAGCGGCTCAAGGGCCAGGCGCACTCCGCGGTCGCGCGCATAGGGAGCGAGGACGCCGAGCGCGTCGGCGACCCGCCGGCGGGCCTGGCGCAGGTCGCGGGAGAACCCGCCCAGCGGCTCGCCCGGGACGACGCCCGGCAGCCCGCCGACGACCAGCACCAGACAGCCGGCCCGCAGGGCCGCGGCCTCGTCGATCGCGGCGCGATTGTCGGCCTCCCAGTCGGAGGAGGTGAGAAAGCCGCCGCGGCACAGCGACGACACCCGCAGCCCGGCCCCGCCGACGAGGTCCACCGTCGCGGCCAGGCCTTGCGCGGCGACGTCCTGCCGCCACAGGCCGATCGCCTCGACCCCGTGCCGGACGCAGCCGTCGACCGCCTCGGCGACGGTCCACGACCGCGTCGTCCACTGGTTGAGCGCCATCTTCATGAGGTGGCCCCTCGGTGAGGTGTCGTCGTCATGAGGGACCGCTCGGTGGGGTGTCGTCGTCATGAGGTGACCGATCGGTGGGGTGTCGTCGTGAGGCGTGTCGTCGTGAGACGAGTCGTCATGAGGCGACCCGCCGGCGGGGCGCGGTCGTCATGCCGCGCCGTGCACCTTCAGCAGGGCGCGCATGCGCGCCACGGCGAGGTCGGGGTCGGGCAGCAGCCCGGCGGCGTCAGCCAGGCGGAACACTTCGGCCAGGTGGACGATCGAGCGTGCCGCCTGCGCGCCGTTGATCATGACGAAGTGGTCCTGGTGGCCCGCCACCCAGGCCAGGAACACGATGCCGGTCTTGTAGTGGTAGGTCGGCGCCTCGAACACCTTGCGGGACAGTTCCACGGTGGGGGCGAAGATCGCGTCGTAGGCGTCCAGGTCGCCCCGGTCGAGGGCGGCCAGGGCCGCGCTCGCGGCCGGAGCGATCGCGTCGAAGATGCCGAGCAGGGCGTGCGACCCTGACTTGATCAGCGAGGGGTAGTTGAAGTCGTCCCCCGTGTAGAGCTTCACGCCCTCGGGCAGGGCGGCTCGCAGCCGGACCTCGTGCTGCTCGTCCAGCAGGGAGACCTTCACCCCGTCCACCCGGCCCGGGTGGGCGCGGATCAGGTCGAGGAACGTGCCGGTGGCCGCCTCGACGTCCGTGGACCCCCAGTAGCCGCGCAGGTTCGGATCGAACATCTCGCCCAGCCAGTGCAGGATCACCGGTTCGTCCGCCTGGGACAGCAGCCTGTCGTATACCGCCAGGTAGTCCTCCGGCCCTCGCGCGGCGGCCGCGAGCTGGCGGCTGGCCATGATGATCACGCCGGCGCCGGCGCCGCGGACGGTCTCGACCTGTTCGGCGTAGGCGGCGACGATCTCCTCCAGCGTGGCCGCCTCGGGCCGGTGATCGGTTCCCGCGCCGCAGGCGACCAGCCGCGAGGGGTCGCCGAAGGCGGCGGCCTCGGCGGCGCTGCGCCGGATCAGCTCCCGGCACGCCGCCCAGTCCAGCCCCATGTTGCGCTGCGCGGTGTCCATGGCGTCGGCCACCCGCAGACCCAGCGACCACAGGTGGCGGCGGAAGCGCAGCGTGGCGTCCCAGTCGACCGCGGCCGGACGTCCCGGCCCGTTGTCGGCGAGCGGATCGGCGACCACGTGCGCGGCGGCGTAGGCCACCCGGCCCACCGGCGCCGGAGACGGCTCCCAGTCGCGGCCCTCGCCGACGGTGTGGCGGCCCGAGCCCGGCAGGTCCAGCACGCGGGAGGCGCCGGCGAGCGTCGTCACAGCTCCTCCACCGTCACACGGCGGCCTTCGGCGGCCGAGCGCAGGGCCAGCTCGGCGAGCTGGACGCCCCGCGTTCCCGCCGCGAAGTCGTGCGGGAACGGGGCGTCCTCCACGACGTGGCGGACGAACATCTCCCACTGGGTCTTGAAGCCGTTGTCGAACTCGGCGTTGTCGGGGACCTCCTGCCAGCCGTCCCTGAAGGACACGGTGGCGGGCAGGTCGGGGTTCCAGACCGGCTTGGGCGTGGCGGAGCGGTGCTGCACCCGGCATCCGCGCAGTCCCGCGACGGCCGACCCCTCGGTGCCGTCGACCTGGAACTCCACCAGCTCGTCCCGGTTCACCCGGACCGACCAGGAGGAGTTGATCTGCGCGACGACGCCGCCCTCCAGTTCGAAGATGCCGTAGGCGGCGTCGTCGGCGGTGGCGCGATAGCCGGCGCCCAGCTCGTCCACCCGCTGGGGGATGTGGGTCGTGGCGTGCGCGTACACCGATTTGATCGGGCCGAAGAGGTTCTCCAGCACGTACTGCCAGTGCGGGAACATGTCCAGCGTGATGCCGCCGCCGTCCTCGGCGCGGTAGTTCCACGACGGGCGCTGGGCGGCCTGCCAGTCGCCTTCGAAGACCCAGTAGCCGAACTCCCCGCGCACCGACAGGATCCGCCCGAAGAAGCCCCCGTCGATCAGACGCCGCAGCTTGAGCAGGCCGGGCAGGAACAGCTTGTCCTGCACGACGCCGTTCTTCACCCCCGCCCGCCGGACGGCGCGGGTGAGCGTGACCGCCTCGGTCACCGACGCGGCGACGGGCTTCTCCGCGTAGACGTGCTTGCCCGCCTCCACCGCCTGCAGGACGGACTTGACCCGGGCCTGGGTGACCTGGGCGTCGAAGTAGATGACGTTGTCCGGGTCGGCCAGTGCGGACGCCAGGTCGGTGGTGTGGTCGGCGATGTCGTGCTCGGCGGCGAGCGCGGCCAGTTTGGTCTCGCTGCGGCCGACCAGGACCGGCCTGAGCAGGACCCGGCCGCCGTCCGCGAGCCTCACGCCACCCTCGGCGTTGATCGCCAGGACCGATCGGACCAGATGCTGGCGGTAACCCATACGACCAGTGACGCCGTTCATCACGACACCGAGAGTGAGGCTCAAGACTGCTCCAGGGGGTGATGGAAAGCGCTTTCCGTAAAGGCGTTTTCACGGTAAGGGCGGGGATCCGGCTTCGTCAATGCCCGCTGTGCGCCCGCCCGGGCAGGGACGGCTCGTCCCGCGCGGGAGTCGCGCCGCCGGAGGCCGTGTGGACCACCGGGTGCGCGACGTCATGGGTGCGCAGCCGGCCGCACATGCCCCACCGCGACTCCTCGCTCTGCGGGGATTCCAGGAGCGCCGAGTGGCGCAGGTGCCGGGCGTCGCCGCGCTCGAGGGCGTCCAGCACGTCGGCGGTGTGGCGCGCGTCCCGGGCGACGGTGCGCTCCCAGGTGCGCCGCCACTGGGCCGCCAGTGGACGCACCAGGGTGACCGCGTCTTCGTAGAAGCGCCGGAGCGGGTCGAGGTCGCCGCCGGCGGCGCTCTCGGCGAGGCGCAGGAATCCCTGTACGGCCAGGTCGCGGCGGCGCATGGCCGCGGCCTCCAGCACCTCCGGGGTCTCGCCGGTAGGCAGGGCGGCGGTCTCGCGGTAGCGGGCCGCGTCGCCCGCGATCTCGGGCGGGAAGGTCATGACGGCGTCCCCGGCCTCGGGCAGGCCGGCGTTCTGCATGATGACGACCACCTCCAGGTCGCCCCGGTTGATCGCCCGGTGGATCGTCCCCGGCGTGAACCACACGGTGGAGCCGCGGCGGAGCTCCGTCTCGCGGAAACCGGTCATGTCCAGCGTCTGCAGCGCGCCGTGGCCACCGACGACGACGTAGCCCTCGGTGGAGGCCGTGTGCATGTGGGGGGTGCCGCCTCGAAGGCCGTCGGGGCAGGTGCCGGAGTAGACCGACAACCGGGTGACGGACGTGCCGCCGGGGAACGCGGGGACATCCTCGCCGTTGGCGAATGTCATGGGAGTCTCTCCTGGGTTCGGGGGGCTTCGTGTCAGTCCGGGCGTCGCGCCGCACTGCCCTGACGACGGGTGTCGCGGCCGGCCGGACGCGGGTGCGGGCGGCGCTTCACGGATGGGTCGGTTCGTCGTGGACCAGGCGTGTCGCCTCGTCGGCCCTGTCGTCGAGCGGGTGACGGACGGGTGTGAGGGGCGGCGGCATCTCGCGCCGCGACGAGTCGTCGAACCCCACGATTGACGGGTCCTCGGGATTGCGCATTGCGCGGTCCACCGGTTCTGGACCGCCCCCCGCAGGGGGCGATTCGCCGACATATCCGGACAAAGTGAGCCTATTGACATCACTCCAAAGCGGAGCCTACGGTAACGCTTCAGCAACTTCCCGGCAATTTTCCGGGAAACCGTCGAAAAGTTTCTGACGCCTGATCGTCGGGCGGTGCCGAGGCGGCCTGGCCGGCGCCGGACGACATCGCCGACGGTCAGTCCTTAGTCGTGCCCTGAGAACCGCCGCCGTCGTCGTCCGGCGGGAGCCGTTCACGAACGAGGAGAGACGCTCTTCATGACCACAGGCCACATGTCCGGGCCGGTCCGCATCGCGATCGTGGGCAGCGGAGGCATCGCAGGCGTGCAAGCCGACCACGTCGCGCGTATGGGCGGGACGGCCGAGATCGTCGCCGCCGTGGACATCGACGCCGACCGCGTCGGCGCGTTCGCCGACACCTGGAACATCCCGAAGAGGTACACCGGTCTCCAGGCGCTGCTGGAGGAGGCGGAGTGCGACATCGTGCACCTGTGCTCGCCGCCCTCGCTGCACCGCGAGCAGGCGATCGCCGTGCTCGAACGAGGCTGGTCGGTGCTGTCGGAGAAGCCGTCCGCGTTGTCCCTGCGCGAGTTCGACCAGATCGCCGAGGTCGAGGCGCGCAGTCCGGGATCGTTCGCGACCATCTCGCAGCACCGCTTCGGCGCGCGCGCCGTCGCGCTGCGCGAGATCGTCGAGCGGAACGATTTCGGTCCGCTGCACCTGGCCCTGTGCAACACCCTGTGGTTCCGGCCCGACAGCTACTTCGGCGTCGTGCCGTGGCGGGGCACCTGGGACTCGGAGGGAGGAGGGCCCACGCTCGGGCACGGCATCCACCAGATGGACCTGCTGCTCTTCCTGGCCGGTCCGTGGGAGTCCGTCCGCGCCACCGCCGGGCGCAAGGCCCGCCCCACCCAGACCGAGGACTTCTCCACGGCCGTCGTGACGCTGGCCGGCGGCGCCACCGCCGTGGCGGTCAACAGCCTCCTTTCCGCACGCGAGACCAGCTACCTGCGCTTCGACTTCGCCTCCGCCACCGTGGAACTCGAGCACCTCTACGGGTACGGCGACGACTCGTGGCGGTTCACCGCGGCTCCCGGCGCGGACGAGGGCGTCACCCGGCTCTGGGAATCGATCCCGCCGGGCGCGGGCTCCGGGCACTCCGCGCAGTTCGCCTCCGTCGTCGCCGCGCTGCGGGACGGCACGGCCGTGCCGGTCGTCTCGGCGCAGGCACGCCAGACCCTCGAACTCATCGCCGCCATCTACGCCTCGGCGTTCACCGGCGCCGAGGTCGCGCGCGGCGAGATCACCGAAGACTCACCGTTCTACGCCTCGATGAGCGGCGACCGCGTCCCATGGCTCGCACCCCAAGGAGAGTCCCGATGACCCACAGCAGCGTCGAGCCGCGGAACGGCCTGCGGATCACCGACGAGCGTGACCGCGCCCTGACGCTGACGAGCGACGACGTCGAGCTCTTCCGTTACGTGTACGGTCCCTGGGATCGGCGGCTGGAGTCCCCGAGGCCCTACTTCCATCCGCTGCGCACGCTGTCGGGCCGGCTGGTGTCGCTGTACCGCCCCTGGGACCACGTCTGGCACAAGGGCATGGCGTGGTCGCTGCCGAACGTGGGTCCGCAGAATTTCTGGGGTGGCCCCACGTACTACCGCGACCGCGACTACGTGCAGGAGGACAACAACGGCGCGACCGTCCACCGCGGCTTCGGCGCGATCACGACCGACACCGACCGCGTCGCCGTCGAGGAGTCCCTGAGCTGGGTGGCGAGCACCGGCGACGAGTGGTTCACCGAGCGGCGCTCCTTCGGCGCGGTCGTGGACGCGGGCCGGGGCACCTGGACCCTCGCCTACGGCACCGAGTTCACCAACGTCAGCGGCAGTACGGTCCCGATCGGCAGCCCCACGACGGAGGGACGCCCCAACGCCGGCTACGGCGGGCTGTTCTGGCGCGGGCCGCGGTCGTTCAGCAACGGCCGGGTCTACATGGACGGCCGATCGGGGGGCGACGAGATGATGGGCGAGCGTGGCCGCTGGCTGGCGTACTCCGGCGACCACGACGGCGTGGACGGCAGTTCGACGCTGGTCTTCGTCGACGACTCCGGCGCCGACGAGCAGATCCAGTGGTTCGTCCGCACCGGCATCTTCGCCTGCGTCTGCCCCGCACCCTTCTTCGACGTCGTGCGGCACGTCGAACCCGGCGCGAGCCTGAGCTTCAGGTACGCGGTCACCTTCGCCGACGACGACCCGGGGCCCGAGGGCGCGGCCCGCATCGCCGACGCCACCGCCGGCATCACCGCCAAGATCCTCACCCGGTCCTGAAACAGCGGATCCCGGCGGGCGGTCCACGGCGGGTGCCGGCGGGCGGACCGCGGCCGGGGCCGGTGGGCCCGAGGCTCGCGGCCTCGGGGGTGGTCGCGATCCTTGATCCCTTTTCGTGAGGAAGCTTGCTCGATGTCCTGATCCGTGCGTAGGCCGCTGCCGCTACTGCTTCAATATTTGATGATCGGCGCCAGAGGGCGCCGGGCTCAGGACTGTTGAGGCGGGGGACAAACGGTGCGGATGAGGATGCGAGAGCGTCTGCGGTACTGGTTCGACGGGACGATGGATCGCGGAACGCCGGCTTTGATCGGCTGGCTGGCCTTGGCGTCCATCATTCTCATCGCGCTGGTCACCGGCGCGGTGGTCGCCCTGACCGCGTCGGACGCCGAGCTCAACGGTGGCTGGGCCGGTGTGACGTGGATGACGCTGATGCGTGCGATCGACCCCGGCACCATGGGAGGGGACGCCGGGAGCCCGGTGTTCCTGGCGCTGATGCTCACGATCACCATCGGCGGCATCTTCATCGTCAGCTCTCTCATCGGTGTGCTGACCACCGGCCTGGAGAACCGGATCTCCGAGCTCCGCAAGGGCCGGTCGCGGCTGATCGAGAGCGGTCACACGATCGTGCTGGGCTGGTCGGAGCAGGTGTTCACCGTGCTCGAGGAGCTCGTCAAGGCCAACGAGGGGCAACGGCGGTCCTGCGTGGTCATCCTGGCGGACCGCGACAAGGTCGACATGGACGACCAGATCCGCGCCCGGCTGGGCGAGACCGGCCGCACCCGCGTCATCTGCCGGTCCGGCAGCCCGCTCAAGCGCGCGGACCTGGAGCTCGTCAGCCCGGACGCCGCCAAGGCCGTCATGGTGCTGCCGTCCACGGACAAGGACGCCGACGTCGATGTGATCAAGGCGCTGCTGCTGCTGAACAACCGCACCTGGCAGGGCGTCCGGCCGCACGTGGTCGCCGCCGTGCAGGAGTCGGAGAACCTCGCCGCCGCCCGCCTCGCCGGAGGCGAGACCGCCATCGTGATCGACGCCGACGACATCACCGTCCGGCTGGTCGTCCAGTCGCACCGTCAGTCGGGGCTGTCCACGGTCTGCACCGACCTGCTCGACTTCGACGGCAACGAGCTCTACATCCGCCCCGAGCCGGCGCTCACCGGACGGACCTTCGGCCAGGCGCTCACCGCCTACGACCGCGGCGTCCCGGTCGGGCTGCGCAAGATGGACGGGCGGGTCGTGCTCAACCCCGCGCAGGAGACCGTGATCGACTCCAGGGACCACGTGATCGTCCTGGCGGAGGACGACCTGCTCATCCGGCTGGCCGAATCACCTCCCGCGATCGTCGAGACGGCGATCGCGTCGGCCCCCGAGCGGACGCAGCTGCCTGATCGCACGCTGCTCATCGGATGGAACTCCCGCGCTCTCAAGCTCATCGACCTGCTGGACCGCCTGGTCGAACCAGGGTCCGTCGTGGACATCGCCGCCCCCGGCCGGCCGCTCGACGTCCTTTCGACCGGGCGGCGGAATCTGACCGTCGGCTACAAGCACTGCCGTCCGACGAGCCGCCGCTCGCTCGAAAGCCTCGACCTCGGCGCCTACGAGCACATCATCGTCCTGGCCGACGACCAGGTCGCTGCCGAGCACACCGATGACCGGACGCTGGTCGCCCTGCTCCACCTGCGCGACATCGCGGTGAGCCTCGGAAATCCGTACACGATCGTGACGGAGATCAACGACGACGCCAACCGTGAGATCTTCCAGGTCACCAAGGCCGACGACTTCATCATCAGCACCAAGCTCATCAGCCTGCTGCTGACCCAGCTCGCGGAGAACCGTCACCTCTACGGCGTCTTCTCACAGCTCTTCGACCCCGCCGGCCCGGAGATCCACCTCAAGCCCGCGTCCGACTACCTGATCCCCGGCGTGGCGGCGAACTTCGCGACCCTTGTGGAGGCGGCCAAGCGGCGGGGCGAGACCGCCATCGGTTATCGGATCAAGCGTCACAGCGACCAGGCCCCCTCCTATGGGGTAGTGCTCAATCCGCCCAAGACAGAACATCTCGCCCTCGGCGCGGACGACAACGTCATCGTCCTCGCCGAGAATCCGTGACGACCCGCGAATGACGTGGCGACCGGCGTTCGCGCCGGTCGCCGGTGCCGCCGTTCCCCTGTTCACCTGCGCGCGGATGCCACGCGCGCCCCACTTTGGACTTGACAGTCCACTTCTTTCCGCGCAAGCTGTGGACTGTACGGTTCATTCTCTGTCCGGAGGCATGCGAGCCCCGGCCGCTCACGAGGAGCCGAGAAGAGCCGGTCGATCGCGAAATCCGCATCCGAACGGAGTCACTTCCTCATGTCCTTGGACCACTACTACCTGCTCGGACGCTCGGGGCTGCGCGTCAGCCGCCTGGCGCTCGGCACGATGAACTTCGGCACCGGCGGCTTCCACGCCGCGTACGGCAAGACCGAGGACGAAGCGCGGCCCATCCTCCGCCGCTACCTCGAAGCGGGCGGGAACTTCGTCGACACCGCTGATTTCTACACCGCCGGCGAGAGCGAGACCATTCTCGGCAACCTCATCGCCGAGGCCAAGGTGCGCGACAGGGTGGTGCTCACCACCAAGTTCACCAACAGCGTCGACCCCGGAGATCCGAACGCCGGAGGCAACGGCCGCAAGCACATGATCCGCGCGGTCGAGGCATCCCTGCGCCGCCTGCGCACCGACTACATCGACCTGTTCCTGCTGCACACCTGGGACCGGATCACACCCCTCGAGGAGGTCGTGCGCACCTTCGACGACCTCACCAGGGCGGGAAAGATCCGCTACGCGGGGCTGTCCGACGTGCCCGCCTGGTACGCGGCGCGGGCCCAGACCTACGCCGAGGCCCACTCCCTCGTGCCGATGGTCAGCCTGCAACTGCCCTACTCCCTCATCGACCGGGCGATCGAGCAGGAGCACGTCCCGATGGGGGTGAACCTGGGGCTGGGCATCACCGCGTGGAGCCCGCTCGGCGGCGGTTTCCTCACCGGCAAGTACCGGCGGGCCGACCAGGGCCTGGCCGGGGAAGGACGGCTCAGTGGCACGGGCCCGGCCGTACAGTCGTGGACCGACCAGCAGTGGCGGCTCCTGGCGGCGCTGGAGAGCGTCGCGGGCAAGCTCGGCGTGTCGATGGCCCAGGTCGCGGTCAACTGGGTCGCCACCCAGCCCGGGGTCGCCTCGGCGATCGTCGGGGCGAGCAGCGCGGCCCAGCTGGACGCCAGCGTGACCGCGCTCGACTTCGAGCTGCCGGCCGAGCTGCGCGCCCAGCTCGACGAGGCGAGTTCCGTGCCGCCCTCGTCGGTCTACCGGATGTTCACGCCCGCCTACCAGGGCTGGCTGGTCAGCGCCGGCGTCAAGGTCTCGGACAAGCCGGACGAATACGCCCCGGCAGTGCGGAACTGGGCGCCGGACGAACAGTAGACGAAGCCCGGCGGGTCATTGGACCGCCGGTGTCTCCCGTGACCAGGTCAAGGGAGACACCGGCGTCGGTCCGGCGGGACCGTCAGGTCCTTCGGAGGAGCGCGGATGTGCGGAGGGCTATGTTCTGCCGAAGGAGCTTGGTCGCACGGCCGGCGCTGATCAGGCGCTGCAGCAGGATGAAGGCCAGCAGCAGCAGGCCGATGACGATGCGTGTCCACCAGGAGCTGAGCGTTCCCTCGAAGCTCAGAATCGTCTGGGTGAGACCGAGCACCAGGACGCCGAGCACGGTGCCCACCAGGTAGCCGGAACCGCCGGTGAGCACGGCGCCGCCGATGACGACGGCCGCGATGGCGTCCAGCTCCATGCCGACGGCTCGCGAGCCGTTCCCCGAGAGCATGTAGAACGACAGCAGGATGCCGCCCAGGGCGGAGCAGAGGCCGCTGATCGTGTACACCGCGATCTTCGTGCGCGCCACCGCGATGCCCATGAGCAACGCGGAGTTCTCGTCGCCTCCCACGGCGTACACCGACCGGCCCAGCCGCGTGTAGTGCAGGACGTATCCGGCGACGAGCACCACGACCGCCGCGATCACCACGCTCGGAGATATTCCCAGCTCAGGGCCCAGGTCGATGCGGGTCTGGGCCAACGCGGTGAACGTCGGGTCGGTGATGGAGATCGAGTCGGTGCCGATCGTGTAGCACAGGCCACGAGCCAGGAACATGCCGGCGAGGGTCACGATGAACGGCTGGATCTCGAAGTAGTGGATGATCGCGCCCATGGCGTAGCCGAGCACCGACCCCATCACCAGGACCAGGAGCATGACCGGCCAGGGGGACCATCCGTGGTCGGTCATGAGCGTCGCGGAGACCATCGTCGTCAGCGCCACCACCGAGCCCACCGACAGGTCGATGCCGCCGGACACGATGACGAAGGTCATGCCGACCGCGACGACGAGCAGGAACGCGTTGTCGATGAAGACGTTGAGTATGACCTGGCCGGTGGCGAAACTCTCGTAGCGGAACCCGCCGATGAGGAACATCGCGACGAACAGGCACGCGGTCACCGCGACCGGGACGTACTTCCGCGGGACACCGAAGTGCCGGGCCGGAACGGTCGTGGTGGTCATCGGTTCGTCACCGGCTCTCTGTCGCTCACGGGCACAGGCGTCTGCGTGACCGGCGGCCTCGGCCGCTTCCTGGCCACCCGCTTCCGGAACGCGGGCGACTGCAGGAGGCACACGATGGTGACCACCAGCGCCTTGAACAGCAGTGTCGTCTCGGGCGGCACGCCGATCGAGTAAATGGTGGTGGTGAGGGTCTGGATGATGAGCGCGCCCAGGATGGTGCCGCTGATCGAGAACCGGCCGCCGGCGAGCGACGTGCCGCCGATGACGACGGCGAGGATCGCGTCGAGTTCGATCCAGAGCCCGGCGTAGTTGCTGTCGGCGCTGGAGACGTTCGAGCTGATCATCAGCCCGGCGATGCCGGCGCACAGCGCGCAGAAGGTGTAGACGACGATGAGCACGCCGCGCGAGCGGATGCCCGAGAGCCGGCTGGCCTCGGCGTTGCCGCCGACGGCCTCGATGAACATGCCGAGCGCGAGCCGCCGGGTGAGGAAGGCGGTCAGCGCGACGAGCGCGACCACGATGAAGATGGAGAAGGGCAGCGTGAGCCAGTAGCCGCCGCCGATCAGCTTGTACGGCGAGCTGTTGATCGTGATGATCTGCCCGTCGGCGATGAGCTGGGCCAGGCCGCGGCCGGAGACCATCAGGATCAGCGTCGCGATGATCGGCTGTATGCCGACGCCGGCGACGAGGAACCCGTTCCACGCTCCGAGCGCCAAGCTGAGGACCAGCGTGATGCCCACGGCGATCAGCACCCCGCTGACGGAGTTCTGGTCGTCCAGATCGCTGATCTGCACGCAGGCCAGGGCTCCGGCGATCGCGACGATCGAGCCGACCGACAGGTCGATGCCCTTGGTGGCGATGACCAGCGTCATGCCGAGCGACACCAGGATCAGCGGCGTGCCGAACCGGAGGATGTCGATCAGGCTGCCGTACAGGTGGCCGTCCTTCACCTGGATGCGCAGGAAGTGATCGGTGAAGGCGACGTTGAGCGCCACCAGCCCGATGAGGATCACGACCGGCCAGAGCAACCGGCTCCGGAGAAACGCGCTCATGATGGTGCTCCGCTCGTGGCTCCGCTCGCGATCTTCTGCATGAGCGTGTCGGTGGTGAGCGCGTCGTTGTTGTCGAGCTGGGTGATCAGGGTGCGGTCACGCAGCACGCCGACCTTGTGACTGAGGCGCAGCACCTCCTCCAGTTCGGCGGAGATGAACAGTACGGCCATGCCGCCGTCGGACAGTTCGACGACCAGGCGCTGGATCTCGGCCTTGGCGCCGACGTCGATGCCGCGGGTCGGCTCGTCGAGGATGAGCAGCCGGGGCTCCATGATCAGCCAGCGGGCCAGCAGGACCTTCTGCTGGTTGCCGCCGCTGAGAGTGCGCACGGGCTGGTCGGGGTCGCCCTTGATGTTGAGCGCCGTGATGTACTTGCGCACCAGCTCGTTGATCTTGCGGGGAGAGATCGGCCGGCTCCAGCCGCGGTCGGCCTGCAGCGCCAGCACGATGTTCTCGCGCACGGTCAGCTCGTCGACCAGGCCCTCCTCCCGGCGGTTCTCCGAGCAGAAGGCGATCTTGTGGTTCATCGCCGCGCGCGGAGTGCGGAAGTTGACCTTCTTCCCGTCCATCTGCATCGTGCCGCCGCCCGGGTGGTCCGCGCCGAACAGCAGCCGGGCGATCTCGGTGCGGCCGGAGCCGAGCAGCCCCGCCAGCCCGAAGACCTCGCCCTTCCTGATGGTGAGCGAGAACGGGTTGATCGCCCCCGCCCGCCCGAGATCATGAGCCTCGATGAGCGGCTCGGTGGTCCGGGCGAGCGGTTTGCCCTCCAGCTTCTCCAGTTCGGCCAGCTCGCGGCCGATCATCTTGCCGACCAGTTCGACCTGCGGCAGTTCGCCGGTGAGGTACTCGCCCACGAGCCTGCCGTTGCGCAGGACGGTGATCCTGTCGGCGATCTCGTAGATCTGGTCGAGGAAGTGGGAGACGAACAGGATCGCTATGCCCTGTTCCTTGAGCCGGCGCATCACCCGGAAGAGCTGGGCGACCTCGTCGGCGTCGAGGCTGGAGGTCGGTTCGTCGAGGATGAGCACCTTGGCATCGATGTCCACCGCGCGAGCGATGGCGACCATCTGCTGGACGGCCAGCGAGCACGATGCCAGCGGTGCCGAAACGTCGACGTTGACGTCGAATCCTTCGAGCAGCTTGTCGGCCCTGCGGTAGACCTCCCGCCACCGGATCCGCCCGAACTTACGTGGTTCGCGCCCGACGAAGATGTTCTCCGCCACCGAGAGGTTCCCGCACAGGTTCACCTCTTGGTAGACGGTGCTGACGCCGGCCTGCTGAGCGGCGAGCGGTCCCGAGAATGCCACGGGGCTGCCGGCGAGCTCGATCTGGCCCTCGTCGACCGGATGCACGCCCGTCAGAACCTTGATCAGCGTCGACTTGCCGGCGCCGTTCTCTCCCATCAGGGCGTGCACCTCCCCAGGCAGCATCCGGAAGTCGACGCCGTCCAGGGCCCTGGCACCGGGGAACTGTTTGACGATCCCGCTCATCCGCACGATCGGCGCGGATTCGGCCATGCGGCTTTCCTTTCTCCGTCGGGCCTTCGAACCTCGCTATCTATCTACTCAGTACTGACGCGAGGAGAGGGCTTCCTTCGCCTGCTCCTGGGTGAAGGTGGTCTCCTGGGTGACCACGCGCTGCTCCACCGTCTCGCCGGCGACGACCTTCTTGGCAAGGTCCATGAGTTGCGGGCCAAGCAGCGGGGAGCACTCGACGATGTAGTTGATCTTTCCGTCGGCCAGCGCCTGCATGCCGTCCTTGACCGCGTCGATCGTGATGATCTTGATGTCCTTGCCCGGCACCTTGCCCGCGCCCTCGATCGCCTCGATCGCGCCCAGGCCCATGTCGTCGTTGTGCGCGAACAGCACGTCGATGTCGGCGTTGGACTTCAGGAAGGCCTCCATGACCTCCTTGCCCTTGGCGCGGGTGAAGTCACCGGTCTGCGAGGCGACGACCTTGAACTTGGGGTCGGCCTTGATGACGTCGGCGAAACCGGCCTTGCGGTCGTTGGCCGGCGCCGAGCCGGTCGTGCCCTGCAGCTCGACGATGTTCACATCGCCCTTTTCGTCCTTGTACTGGTCGACCAGCCACTGCCCGGCCTTCTTCCCCTCCTCGACGAAGTCGGAGCCGAGGAAGGTCTTGTAGAGGCTGGTGTCCGGAGAGTCCACGGCCCGGTCGGTGAGGATCACCGGGATCTTCGCGGTCTGCGCCTCCTTCAGCACGGTGTCCCAGCCCGACTCGACGACGGGCGAGAAGGCGATGACGTCCACCTTCTGCTGGATGAAGGAGCGGATGGCCTTGATCTGGTTCTCCTGCTTCTGCTGAGCGTCGGAGAACTTCAGCTCGACACCGGCGTTCTTCGCCGAGTCCTGGACGGACTTGGTGTTGGCCGTGCGCCAGCCGCTCTCAGCGCCTACCTGAGAGAAGCCCATGACGAGCTTGTCGCTGCCGCCGCCGGAGTCGCCGGTGGTGGCTCCGGTGGAGCCTCCACCTCCTCCGCACGCCGACATCGTCGCGGCGAGGGCGCCCATGAGAACAAGGGTGGAAATCCTTTTGAGCATGGCTGGGGGGTGTCCTTCCTGTGAGCGTTAACATGCAGACGCGAGGCGTCCTGGGCACTCGGCGATCACGGTTGCGCCGCCACCTTACGGCGACGGAGCGCGGCACGTCGCGATCTCGGCCCTCGATGTGCCGGCGGGACGAACAGCATGGCGTCGAAATCGATGACTCCCGCGGTTTGGGAGCGCTGATCGATAGGCGCGGACCGCCGTGTTGCGGCGGCGACCGAGCCACTCGATGGCGTCAATGCCTCGAGCACGCGTCTCATCATGCACGTTCGAGTGCGGGTTCAGGACGCACGAAACCATCTTCTGGGAGACGCCGGCGCTCCCGGCGACATCCGGCCGATGATCCGCTCCCACCGTTCCTCCTCGCAGCCACTGAGTAGAACTGTGAACGTTAACATCGGGAAGGTCAAGCGCATTCGCATTACAGAAGAGTTACAGGGAATCGCCTGGTTCTGTGTCACGATTATCCAGGGACGACCGCAGGCCGGATGACGGTTAGCGATAACACTCAGCGGACCGGCGCCGTGCTGTCGCGCAGCACCAGCTCCGGCTCCACGAGGCGCCGAAGGCCGGTGTTAGGACCGCCCATGCGGTGTAAAAGCAGACGAAATGCCTGCCTCCCGACCGCCCCGAAGTCCTGGCGGACCGTCGTCAGCGGAGGCCAGATGTAGGCCGCCTCCGGAATGTCGTCGAAGCCGACGACGCTCACGTCCTCGGGAACCGCGCGCCCCGCCTCGCGCAACGCTCTGAGCAGGCCGATGGCCATCGCGTCGTTGGCGGCGAACACCGCTGTCACGGCGGGGTCGCGCGCGAGCCGCCTGCCGTGCTCGTAGCCGGAATGGGCGCTCCAGTCGCCGATGAGCGGGTCGGGCGCCTCGCATCGCGCCGACCTCAGCGCGTCGAGCCGGCCGGCGGCGCGTTGGTTGGCGTCGACCCATGTCGGAGGGCCTGCGATGTGCCAGACCGTCTGGTGCCCCAAGCTGAGCAGATGCCGGACGGCACGAGACGCGCCGGCCCGGTGGTCGATCGCGGCCACGGGTATGGGACTTGCCAGCCCGCCGCCCACATCCACGACAGGGAAGTCGTCCGGCACGTTCCTGAGCCCCTCGGAAGGGCCCTCCAGCGGGGCGATGACGATGACCCCCTCCGCGGACCGCTGGCGCAGGTGACGCACGCTTTCGGCGACGGAGTCACGCGTGAACGAGTCGAGGCTGCAGACGACGATCAGGTACCCGTCGGCCCTGGCGGCCCGTTCGATGGCGTGCAGGGTCGACGTGGGCCCGTACAGCGTGGAATCGACGCCCACCACGCCGAGCACGCCCGACCTGCCGGTCACCAGGACCCGGGCGGCCGAGTTGGGGCGATAACCGAGTTCCTCCACGGCCGCCATGACCCGGGCGCGCGTTTCCGAGCGCACCTTCTCCGGATGATTCAGCACACGCGAGACGGTCATGGGCGACACCCCGGCGAGGGCCGCCACATCGCCCATGACCGTCCGGGATCGCGCGCCACGAGACATGTGATCAGTGTTTGCGCTAACGCATCCTCCGTCAAGCCATGTGGCTGATCAGCTGATATCGCTAACACGGGCGCGCGCCGGTGCCCACCCGAATGCGAAAAGGGGCCGCGGCTCTGATGAAGGACATGACGGCATGGCGGAATCGCCCGAATAACCGTCACCGGTGACGGCGATTATCCGGTGTCCGCGCGTGCCTGTGCGCCGCCGGGGCGATCGTCCGTGAGAAGACGACCGGGCCGCCGGCGGTGACGGTCACCGCGGCGTGGACGCCGCCCTTCCTATGGCCGCCCGTCGAATGCGAAGCCGGGGAGGGCGAGGCGCGTTCCGATTGTCTCCCGATTCGGGACGACAACGGTTGTTAACGTTAACAATCAGGACCTCAAATCACCTGCTCTTCTCCTCCGGCGAGAGGATCACACTCCATGCCGCAGATCTCCGTCAAGGGCCTCTCGCCGCCATCGCCGCCCCCGCCGCCGATGAACGTGCCGTCACCTGCTTCGACGAGGATCCGACGCGTCGCCCGGAACGGCGGGGCGATGAAACGTTCACCCGGATCCGCCGGCGACCGGGCGAGGGGGTACCCCGGCGAGGCGCCCCCGCGCTCTCGCGCGCCCGCAGGTCAGGGGGACGGCGGGGCGGTGCTGGCGCGCAGGGAGATGGGCGGCCTGAGCAGGACATGACGTGCCGGGGCGGCGGGCGCGGAGATCCGCTCGGCGAGCAGTTCGACGGCGCGATCGGCCATCTCCTCGACGGGGACGTCGGCGGCGGTCAGCGGCGGGTGGAACTCCTCGGCCCAGTGCCGCCCGACCACGCCGGTGACGGAGAAGAGCGCGGGTACCGCGCGGCCCAGGCGGCGCAGGGCACGTTCCACGCCGGGCAGGGCCGCCTCGTTGACGGTGACGATGCCGGTGATCTCCGGCCGTGCGGCGAGGAGGTCTTCGACGCGGTTCTGCCCGGCCGTCGCATCGTCGGGGCAGCAGACCGTCGTCGCGTCGAGCGATCGCGCGGCCGTGGCCGCGGTGAAACCGGCCAGCGCCCGGCTGGCGGGGCCGTAGCCGGAGTCCAGGAACTCCCTCGGCCGGTTGAGGAGCGCGATCACGCGATGGCCGAGGTCGGCCAGATGGTGCACGCAGCCCGCGGCGAGCCCTTCATAGTCCAGATCGACCCAGGAGCCCGCCTCGGCGCCCACGGTGTGGCCGATGGACACGAACGGCACGCCGGAATCGCGCAGTCTCGCGGCCCGTGCGTCACGGAGCCGGATCTCCGTCAGGATCACGCCGTCGACACGGCGGCCCTCGATGATCCGTTCGAAGGAGCGGTCGTGCTCGCCGCCGCTGGGCGAGAGCAGCACGTCCAGCTCGTGGCGCCCGGCCGCGGCCACGATGCCGGCGACGAAGCCGAGCTGGATGGGGGTCAGCCGCCGTCCCGCGGGCGGGATGACCAGGCCGATCGTGCGGGTGCGCCCCTCGGCCAGAGCGCGGGCGCTCGCGTTGGGGCGGTAGCCCGCCTCGTCGATGACCCGCAGGATGCGGCGGCGGGTCACCTCGGAGACCGCGCGCTTGCCGCTGAGGGCGTACGAGACGGTGCTTCGCGACACGCCCGCCCGCCTGGCGATCTCCCCGATGTTCACCCAGCCCCCCGTGCTGCCGGCCGGTCGCGCGCTGAGCCGCACGCTGATCGAACCGATTCGACAGAAGGCTAGGACGCGGTGACGCGCCCTGTCAAAGCCGCCGCCGTTCGTGCTCGGCGGCGAGGATGAGGTAGGCGCTGGCCGTCCAGGTGTAGGCGCGGTCGCGGAGACCCTCGCCGGTGCGCGCGTCGAAGTTCTCCGCGAAGCCGGACTTCTCGCACAACGCCCGGAAGCGCGCGCTGATCTCATCGGCGAGCCCGACGCATCCGGCACGCCGCAGGCCGTCCTCGATGAGGACGGTCGAGGGCGCCCAGATGGGCCCGCGCCAGTAGCCGTCGTCCTGGTAGTGCGGCGAGGTGGGCGCCTCCGTCGCCAGTCCGAACGCGGTCAGGTGCCTTTCGATGCGGGTGGCGAGCGCCTCCCGGATCGGCGCGGGCAGTTCCTCCCCCAGCACGATCGGCATGAGGTCGAGCAGGCTGGAGCTGGACCAGGTCCGTCCGGAGTGCGCGCCGCGGGCGACGAACCGTGCGCCGTCCCACAGTTCGGCGAGCAGCGCGTCGCGCATCCGGTCCGCGGCCTGGGACCAGTCGCCCGCCGCCTCCGGCGTGCCGACCTCGGTCGCCAGGCGGGCGAGTTCGCGCATCTGCAGGACGAGGAAGGCGGCAAGGTCGGCGGTCTCGACGAGGCGTTCGGGGTCGAAGGTGGTGGCGTTGTCCCAGCCGCTGTCGTTGCCGTGCTGGTAGTGCGGCAGCTCCCGGCCGTGCGCGCGCCGGGCGTCCAGCCAGAAGCGCGTCCAGCGTTCCAGCAGCCGGTACGTCCCGGCCAGATCATCGTCGGCGAGCGGGCGCAGCCGCCGCAGTGCCCAGCCGTGGATGGGCGGTTTGACGAAGTTGTAGAGGATCTCGGAGTGCGTGACGGAGTCCGGCAGCGCGCCCGCGGCGTCCTGGTGGTCGAACACCACCTGGAACTGGTCCCACGCCAGGTCCGGCAGGCCGTCCGCGAGGGCGATGGAGTTGAAGCAGTGGTCCCAGCTCCACACCTTGTCCATCCAGTGCTTGGACATCAGCACCGCGGGACGGGTGAGGAATCCGGCCGGCCGCACGGTGGCCGACCACAGCACGTACGCGGCCAGCTCCGCGGCGGGCGTCCGGTCGCTGCGCCAGGGCGCGACCGCCGCGGTGAACGCGTCGAACTCGGCCCGGGCCGCCTTCACCACCTGGTCGAACGGGACCTCACTGGCATAGGGGGCGCGGGCGGTCTCGTACTCCTCCACGGCGATCTCCCAGGGCTCGTCCCCGGGCAGGTCGAGGCCGCGCTCGGCCGTGCCGAGCGCCTGGGCGCCGATCGGCTCGGCCCGCCCGGACAGCAGGCTGACGCGGTAGCGGCGCCCGGTCTGGTAGACGGTGAAGACCGACGATCCGTCCACCGGGTCCTGGTAGAAGTACGGGCCGCTGAACGGGGTCAGCACGGGGTCGGCGGCCAGCAGGCGCAGCCCGAGGCCCGAGCCGCGCAGCCGTACGGTGTCGGCGGTCTCGTAGGCGAGGTCGATCCGGCCGTCGTCGCCGCTCCAGGTGAGCTGGTGCGGGGTGGCGGTCACGACGGTGTCGGCGGTGGGGACCAGTCGCAGGATCGGGTGCATGCCGGTCTGGTGCGAGACCAGATGCACGTCCTGGGCGTAGGTCTTCTCGGCCACCACAGGGGAGAAGGCGAACCAAGATCCGCGGTGGCTGAACGGGATCTCCCGCAGAGAGAACACCGGGCCCGAGGCGGCGGTCATGAAATGAGAGTCCCTTCTCCGAAAGGTCAGTCTTTGACGGCGCCTGCGGTGACGCCGGCGGCGACATAACGCTGGGCGACGATGAGCAGCAGCGTGGCGGGGATGGAGGCGATCACGGCGGTGGCCATGATGGCGTTCCACTCCTGGTTGTTGTTGCCGATGTAGTGGTAGATGCCGAGCGTGATGGGCTGGTGGTTGCCGCCGCCGTCCAGGGTGCTGGCGAAGATGAAGTCCGACCACGCCCACAGGAACGCGAACAGCGACACCGTGATGATCGAGTTGCGGCTCACCGGCAGCACGATGGACCAGAAGGTGCGCACCGTCCCTGCCCCGTCGGTGCGGGCGGCCTGCAGGAGTTCGTCGGGGATGCCCGACATGAACGCCGTGAAGATCAGCGCCGCGAACGGCACCGCGAGGGTGGAGTCGGCCACGATCAGTCCGGGCACGGTGTTGAGCGTGCCGGTGTTGAGGAAGATGGCGTAGAAGCCCATCGCCATGATGATCCCGGGGATCATCTGGGCGACCAGCAGCACGAAACTCAGCGCCCGGCCGCCGCGGGGGCGCAGCTTGGCCAGCGAGTATCCCGCGGGCGCCGCGATCAGCAGGGTCAGGGCGACCGTGCCCAGCCCGACGACGAAGCTGATGCCCAGATAGGGGAGCTGCTGGTCCAGCACCGTGCGATAGCCCTCCAGGGTTCCGTTGAAGGGGAACCAGTTGGGCGGGCTCTTGCGCATGTCCTGTTCGCGGGTGAACGACACGTTGATCATCCAGTAGACCGGGAACAGCATCACCGCCGTCAGCACCAGCCCGACGGCGGTCTTCCAGTACCTCATGAGAGGCCCTGCCTTCGCTGTGCGCGGATGTAGATCAGGCCGAAGACGAGCGCCGTCACGATCAGCAGGTTGCCCACGGCCGCTCCGGGCCCGAAGGAGGGCACCAGGTTGCCGAATCCCAGCCGGTAGGACCAGGTGGCGAAGGTGGTGGAGGAGCCGCTCGGGCCGCCCTTGGTCATGATCCAGATGATGTCGAACACCTTCAGCGTGTAGACCAGCCCGAGCAGCAGCGTGATCGCCGAGACCGGACGCAGCAGCGGGAAGGTGATACTCCAGAACCGCTGCCGGCCGTTCGCGCCGTCCAGCGCGGCGGCCTCGTACACGTCCGGGCTGATGGCTCGCAGGCCGGAGTACAGCACCACGAGGTTGAACGGGATGCCGATCCAGATGTTGGCGATGGTCACCGACCACAACGACCAGTCCGGGGACGTCAGCCAGTTCACCGGACCGAGGCCGAGAGCCCTGAGCGCGGCGTTCACCACGCCGGAGTCGCTGTTGAGCATCCACGACCAGGTGGAGGCCGACACGATCAGCGGGAGCAGCCATGGCACCAGGAACAGCGCCCGCAAGGTGGCCGACAGCCGGAAGTTCTTGGCGAAGAACACCGCGAGTGCGAGCCCTATGGCGAACTGGAAGGCCAGCGACACCAGGGTGAACACCGCCGTGTGCCACAGCGCGGGACCGAAGGCCGGATCGCCGAGGACCTTGACGTAGTTGGCGAACCCGGTGAAGGGAGCGTCGCCTTGCACGAAGGAGCGCACGGTGTAGTTGCGCAGGCTCAGCTCGATGTTGCGGAACAGCGGGTAGGCGTAGAAGACGACCAGATAGATCACGATCGGGGCGAGGAACCCCCACGCCGCCCATCGCCCCGACCCGGTGCGTGCCGAACGATGACCGCGTCTCGCTTCGACGAGAGGGCCACGGGCGGCACGCACCGGCTTTCGCACGATTTCACTCATCGCTTCACTGAATGGCGCTAGCCGCCGCTGCCTGCGCGTCGGTCATCGCCGCCTGCGGGTTCTTGGACCCGCTCAGCGCCGCCTGCACCGCGCCCCACATCGGCTCGGAGATCTTCGGATACTTGGTGCCCAGGTCGTCGCCGGTGCGGCCCTTGGCGGCCTTGACCGCCTCCACCCACACCTTGAGCTCAGGGTTCTTGGCGACCTGCTCGCCCTGCACCTGCTCGGTCGGCGCGACGTAGGACAGCGTCGTCGTCGTGGCGAGGGAGTTGCCGGTGTTGGTCAGGCACGTCACCAGCTTCTGGGAGGTGGCGTAGCGGGCGGTGTCCTTCTGCACCGGGATGCTGACGAACTCACCTCCGGTCGGCGCCGGCGCCGTCCCGCCGCCCTTGGCGGGAATGGGGATGATGCCGTAGTCGAAGCCGGCCTTCTTGGCGTTGGCCAGCTGCCAGGTGCCGTTCTCCGCGAAGGCGTAGTCACCGCCGGCGAACTCCTGCCAGCTGGTGGTCTGGGTGTTGTTGATGACCGAGTTGGGGGCGTAGCCCTTCTTCAGCCAGTCGGTCCACAACGCCACCGCCGAGACCCCCTCCGGGGAGTCCAGTTTGGTGAGCTGAGCGCCCGATCCCCAGAACCAGGGCAGGAACTGGAAGCTGCCCTCCTCGGTGCCGATCGCGGAGAAGGTGATGCCCTTCTTGCCCGCCGCCTTCACCTTCTCCAGCGCCGCCGTCAGCGACGCCCAGTCCTTGACCGAGGCGATGTTCACCGCGGCCTTCTTCAGCACCGCCTTGTTGTAGTACAAGGCCAGGGTGTTGGCCCCGATCGGGACACCGTAGGTCTTGCCGCCGCTCTGCCCGGCGGCCAGCAGGTTCGGCGCGATGGCCGATATGTCGAGCTTGTTCTCCTCCGTCGTCGTCAGGACCCCGGCGTCGGCCAGCGTGGACACCACGGGGTTGTCCACGATGAGCACGTCGGGAGAGTTGCCCTGCTGCGCGGCCAGCAGTGCCTTGTTCGTCAGGTCGCTGGTGTCGTAGCCGGTTCGCTCGACCTTCACTCCGGCCTGGGTGCCGCACGTGTCGAGCAGCTTCACCCACTCGGAGCTCTTGTCGTACTGCGGGTACGGATCCCAGATGGTGTAGGCGCCGCCACCGGCGGCCTGGCTCGTGCTCGCCGTACCGGCTTCGCCGCCGGACGACGATGAGCATCCGGCCAGGCCGCCCGCGGCCGTCAGGACCGCCAGACTCAGACCGGCCACACGCCGGCTCGTTGCCGCTGATCCCATGGTGTTGACCTCCGCTAACAAGTGTTACGCGGCTATTTCCGATCGATGTCGAACCGATTCGCCGAATCGGTTCGACTGAACATAGGCGTCCGTGTCACGGGAGTCAATGGGGAAGACGGCCGCCGAACCCCGAATGAGATGCCGCGACAGGCCGTCACGGCCCGGCGGCCGCTGACCGCCACCGGGGGCGCGCCACCGGCCGCAGGGCGCGGCGGCGTCCTGCCGGGCCGGCCGGAGGCGTCGCGCGGGTCCGGTCGTCGGGAGAGCGGGTCGCGGGCACGCGCGGGTGCGGTCGTCAGGAGAGCGGGTCGCGGGCACGCGCGGGTGCGGTCGTCAGGAGAGCGGGTCGCGGGCACGCGCGGGTCCGGTCGTCCCACGGAGGGAGATGGGCGGGGCGACCAGGAGGTGGCGGTGCGTGGTGTCGGGGTCGGCGATGCGCTGGATGAGCATCTCGACGGCATGGGCGCCGAGCTCATCGGTGGGCACGTCGGCCGCGGTGAGAGGCGGGTGCAGGTTCTCGGCCCAGTGCTGGGCCGAGACGCCGGCGATGGAGAAGTCGTCGGGCACGGTCAGGCCCGCCTCGGACAGCGCGCGGTACATGCCGGGGATGGCGGCCTCGTTGATGGTGGCGATGGCGGTCAGGCCGGGATGCTCGTCGAGCAGTCGCTCGACGCAGGCCACCCCCGACTGGGCGTCGTCGGCGCAGCACGTCTGCACGCCTTCCAGGTGCCGTTCGGCCACCGTGTGCAGGAAGCCGGCCTGGGCGCGGTGGCCAGGGCCGTATCCGGACGCCACCAGCTCCGCGGAGCGGTTCACCAAGGCGATGCGACGATGGCCCAGGTCGGCCAGGTGGTGCACGCACCTGGAGATCAACATCTCGTAGTCGACGTCCACCCAGGACATCTCCTCGGGGCGACCGGTGCGGCCGATGCCGACGAACGGCAGCCCGGTCTGCCGCAGGCGGGTGACGCGGTCGTCCTCCAGCCGGATCTCCATGACGATGACGCCGTCCACGCGCCTGCCGGCGACCACGCGCTCGAACGAACGGTCATGCTCGCCCCCCGACGGCGAGAGCAGGACGTCCAGGTCGACGCGCGCGGCGGCGTCGACGACGCTGGCGACGAAGCCGAGCTGCAGGTCGGTCAGGCGCCGGCTGGCCGGCGGGATGACCAGGCCGATGGTGCGGGTCCTGCCTTCCTTGAGCGCCCTGGCGACGGCGTTGGGACGGTAGCCCAGCTCGTCGATGACCGCCTGGATGCGCTGCCGCGTCTCTTTCGACACCGGGCGTTTGCCGCTCAAGGCGTACGAGACGGTGCTGCGCGACACACCCGACCGTCTGGCGATCTCCCCGATATCCACCGGCGCTCCTCAGCTGATCCGACCGACACGCACATCGTAGGTCGAACCGGCCACGCGCAAGCGGGGCCCTGGCAATGGAGGCTCCGGCTACGGCGGCGTTCTCGCCGAGCCCCGTCGATCGGCGGCACACCCGCCGTTCGTCCTCGGGCGGGCGCCGGCCCGCCGGGGACGCGGGCCCTGAACGCCCGCGGCGGCGATCTCAGGGCTTGACGGCGACGCCGCCGTACGCCCAGGCATGACCGTCACCCGGGATCTGATCCTGCAGGTGGTCCGGCCGCCATCGCACCACCTCGACGAGTCCGGGATCGACCATCTGCCAGCCGTCGAAGAACCGCTCGACCTGGGCGAACGGGCGGGGCACCATCGGCGCGGTGCTCTTGTCGTAAGGCTTGGTGAAGTCGTCCTGCCGTACCTGCGGGGCGAAGTCGAGGGTGATGTGCGACAGCAGCAGATGGCTGCCCGACGGCGCGGCGGCCTTGAACCGCTCGACCACTCCGTAGGGGTCCTCGCCGTCGGTGATGAAGTGCATGACGCCGACCAGGACGATGGCCAGCGGACGGCTGAAGTCGATCACTTCCTGGACGGCGGGGTCGGAGAGGATCGCCTCCGGCTCCCGCAGGTCGGCCTCGATCACCGTGGTCATCCCGGTCGGGCTGCCGGTCAGCAGGGCGCGGCCGTGGATCAGGACGATGGGGTCGTTGTCCACGTAGACCACCCGGGCCTTGGGGTCGGCCTTCTGGGCGACCTCGTGGGTGTTGCCCTGGGTGGGGATGCCGGTGCCGATGTCGAGGAACTGCGAGATGCCCGCCTCGGCGGCGAGGTAGCGCACCGCCCGGCTGAGGAAGGCACGGTGGGCGCGGACGCCCTCACGCGTGCCCGGCGAGAGCTTGACGAGGTGCTCGGCCGCCTCACGGTCGGCCGCGTAGTTGTCCTTGCCGCCCAGAAGATAGTCGTATATCCGGGCCGGGTGCGCGACCGAGGTGTTGATCCGGGTCAAGGCCGCGCCGGCCGGTGGGGGCACCGTTGAGTCTGGCATCCCTGCTCCTCACCATTTTCACGTTTCATTGTTCCTCCTTCTCGATCGCCGTCGCAGGATGGCCGGACGCGGCCGGGCGGAGGTGGGAGCGTGCCGCGCGAGAAAAGAGTCGAAGACATGATATGTCTCACCTCTCACTTTCGCCGCGAAAGGCGAAATCGCGGAGAAAGCCAGCAGAACGGGCCTGCCTCGGGAATGGACCCAGGGGCGATCTCGCAGGCCGGGGGCGGTCGCCCGCCCCCGGCGAAGACGTCTCGTATGTCAGGTGCGGGTCCAGCGCTGGTTGGCGCCGCCGTTGCAGGACCAGATGGCGAGTTTGGTGCCGTTGGCGGTGGCGCTGTTGGGCACGTCCAGGCACTTGTTCGCCCCGACGGCGGTGATGGTGCCG
>NZ_JBHSFP010000057.1:0-30223 GCF_042654065.1 Sphaerisporangium dianthi
CGGCGTAGGCGTTGGGGTGGGCGTAGGCGTAGGCGTCGGGGTCGGCGTGGGCGTCGGGGTGGGCGTCGGGGTGGGCGTCGGGGTCGGCGTGGGGGTGGGGGTGGGCGTCGGGGTGGGACCGGCGCAGTCGAGTTCGGTGCTGAAGGGGAAGTTGTGGATCTCGCCGCCGTTGTTCTGTGGTGAGCCGTGGGTCAGTTCGCGGACGATGACGTTGCCCTCGATGTTGGAGGCGTTCAGGTCGGTCAGGGAGGCGTTGGGAGCGTAGATGGTGCCCTCGACGGTGGCTCCGGCGGTGGGCAGGGTGATGGCGGTGGCGTCGGGGAAGTTCAGCAGGACGTACCGGGCCTGGGGTCCGGCGATGCCGGCGAAGTTGGGGGCGACCCAGGTGTAGTCGCCGCCTACCGCGGTGGTGTCCACGACGATCATGAGTGGGCTGGTGGCGGTGGGCTGGTCGTCGAAGATGAGATTGGCGATGTTGGACAGGTTGGCGGCGCTGATCCGGATGACGTTGGTGGTGTTGGGCGCCAGGGCGATCCGCACCGTGGAAGCGGGCGGGATCACTCCGCCGGGGTAGGGCCGGCCGTTGCCGTCGCGCAGCACCACGGTGTTGGCGCACTGGGCCAAGGCCGTGGATCGCGCGCGGTAGGTCGCGAACAGCTGCGGGAAGTCGAAGATGGAGGCCGGGCCGACCGAGGGGATGGGCTGGCGTACGGTCAGCTCCACCCGGGAGGGGGTCTCGTAGTCGCCGGTGGCGTTCAGCCGGGTGTTGACGGCCGCGCCGTTGTTGTCGGTGTCCATCACGAAGGTGCCGGTCAGGTCGCCGACCTTGACGTATCCGCTGGACAGCACCGAGACCCGGCCGGTGAGACTGCTCTGGGCGAAGTCGATCCGGCCGCCGACCACCAGCGCGGTGGGCTGGGCGTCGCCGGGGACCACGAAGGTGCCCGCTCCGTTGTTGGCGACGCGGTAGTCCCCTGTCATGATCAGATTTCCGCCGACGGCGAGGGTGCCGTCGTTCTCGTTGCTGGTCAGGCGCGCGTCGGCCGCGGTGACGACGGTGAACCCGTTGTTGCCGGCGACGGGGTTGATCGGCACCCGCGCGCCCGCGGAGGCGTTGACGACCAGAACTCCCGCGCTAAGGATCAAAGCGCCGAAGCCCACAGGAAAAGCCAGGACGCGAACGGCGTCCCTCTTGCATGATCCACTCATTGGGCGAGTTTAGGCAGGTCAAAGGCGCTTTTCCGGTCGGCGCGATCAAATGTCGGGCACGGATCGTCACAAGCCGTCCTCATGATCGCGGTGAATCCGCCTCGTCGGAGGTCAAGGGCGCCGCCCCCCAGGGCATGCACGTGGGCATCGCCTTGGCCGCGGGTCCTGGTCAGGTCCCGCGCGCCGGCGGCCACGGGTTCCCGTGTGCTCTGCCGGCTGGTGGTCGTCTCGGATGGTGTGATCAGCGGCGCCGGACGGCGCGCACGACGACATCGTGGAGGGGGACCGCTCGGCCCCCCTGTCCGGTGAGCGTGCGGAGATGCTCTTCGGCGGTGACGATCTCCCACTCCATGCCGTCCAGGCGCGCGGTGATGGCCGCGGGGGTGGCCGACGCCTCGGCGGGAGGGTGGTGCCCGTGGCCGGTGGAGCCCGTGGTGCGCAGGTGCCCCACGATGAGCAGCGTGCCGCCGGGAGCCACCCAACCGGCGACGCGGTCGTAGAACTCCAGCTGGGGCATCGCCGGGTGGGCGTAGTGGGTCATGACCAGGTCGAACCGCCCGCCCGGGTTCCAGTCGCTCAGATCCGCCTCGACCCACCGCAGGCGCTCGGCGGCCCCGCTCGTCGCCGCGCGCTCGCCGGCGTGGGCGAGGACCTCCGATGAGATGTCGGCCGCGGTGACGTGCCAGCCGTGGGAAGCGAGCCAGATCGCCTCGGCGCCGCCGCCGCATCCCGCGTCCAGCGCCGTGCCCGGTGTCAGGCCGCTGATCTCACGAGCGAGGTACGGGTTCGGAGGGGCGCCGCCCATGGACCCGGCGTCCCCGGCTCTTCCCTCTCGCCAGTGACGCTCCCAGAAGTCCTTGTCGAATTCATGCGGCACAGGTCGTCCTCCTCCTTCGATGATCTTTTCGTCGTGGCCGGGACCTCGTCGCGGTCACATGCGGCTCCGCCGGGCTCACCTGTGCCGGCGGATGGTACATCCCGTCCGCGGGTGCGTTCCCGGTTCGCCGTTCATGGTGCCGACAGAGAGGGCAGCTGCGCAAACGTTGTTGCCGAATGGCAAAATGGGGGAGTGGACGAAGCCGTTGACCGCACTCTTGACGCCGTCGGGCCGAGGTTGAGACGCCTTCGGCTGCATCGCGGCGTCACGCTCGCCGACCTCGCGGCGGAGACCGGCATCTCAGCGAGCACCCTGTCCCGGCTCGAGGCGGGCCTGCGGCGTCCCACACTCGAGCAGCTGCTTCCGCTCGCCCGCGCCTACGGGGTCACGCTCGACGAGCTCGTCGACGCGCCGCCGACCGGCGACCCCCGCGTCAATCTGCGTCCCATCCCCTGCGCCGACGGCTCGGTCGTTCTGCCGCTGACCCGTAGACCCGGAGGAATCCAGGCCTACAAGTTCGTCCTCCCGGCCGGGCGCGACGACGCCGAACCCGACCTGCGCACCCACGAGGGCTACGACTGGGCCTATGTCCTGGACGGAACACTCCGCCTCGTCCTCGGGGAACACGACCTCCTCCTCAAGCCCGGGGAGGCCGCGGAGTTCGACACGCGCACCCCGCACTGGTTCGGGGCCACCAGCGCCGGCCCCGTCGAGTACCTGAGTCTCATCGGCAGACAAGGTGAACGCGCGCACGTCCGTGCCGCACCGAAACAGGGCCCGGCCGGGTGAGAGAGCGCCATATAAAGCGTTGGCGTCGCCGTCCTCGAGCGGGCTACCGTTGCTGCCGTCATGCGCCAGGAGGAAATGCCCTGTCCGCGCCCGTGAGCCGGCAGATTGGAGACGCGGGATGACCTCTCAGCTCGTCGCGCTCTGTTTCGATGCGAACGACCCGCTCGGTCTCGCGCGTTTCTGGGCCGGAGTCCTGGGCTGGGAGATGGCCGAGGACCCCCGCGACGGCGTCGCGCTCCTGCCGAGCGATGACACCGGGTTCCGGATCCGATGTCTTCCGACCCAGGAGAAGAAGATCAGGCAGAATCCGATCCACTTCGATCTGACGAGCGCGTCCCTCCAGGAGCAGCAGGAGACGGTGGCGAGGTCGCTCGGGCTCGGTGCGCGGCACATCGACATCGGGCAACTCCCGGAGGAGGAGCATGTGGTGCTCGCCGACCCCGAGGGCAATGAGTTCTGCGTCATCGAGCCGGGCAACGGCTTCCTCGCTGACTGCGGATTCATCGGAGCGCTCTCGTGCGACGGTTCGCAGGAGGTCGGTTACTTCTGGAGCAAGGCGTTGGGCTGGCCGCTGGTCTGGGACCAGGACCAAGAGACCGCGATCCGCTCGCCGCACGGCGGCCCGAAGATCACCTGGGGTGGTCCGCCGCTGATGCCGAAGACGGGGAAGAACAGGCTTCACTTCGACATCGCCCCACCCGCGCACGGTGATCAGCGGGCGGAGGTCGGCCGTCTCGTCTCCCTCGGAGCGACGACGATCGACGCCGGCGGGCCCGGGACCGGCCGGGTGCTGATGGCCGATCCCGACGGCAACGAGTTCTGTGTGCTGACCCCCCGATAGCGCGCCGCCGCGCGTGTTTCCCTCACCGTCGATCCGCCCTTGCCGCTCAGTCGGAAGGCACGGCCGGCGGTTGCGACCTTGAGGGCGGCACCGTGGTGTGCAGGGCCATCGCCATGGCGGTCGCAGCGAGGGGTTCGCCGCGGCGGATCCACAGCAGGGCTCCTGTCAGCGAGATGGCGCCTCCGAGCAGCCAGGGCATCGGGCCGGGTGGCAGGACCCCTGCCAACAGGCCGGTGAGGGCGCCGGCCAGTTGCAGGGCGAGAGACTGGACGGACAAGGCGGTGGCGCGGCCCGCGCGTGCGACACGGCGGTGCAACAGGTCGTTCTCGCTCGGGCTCGCAGAGCCGCGGCCGAGGTACACCAGGCCGTAGCCGATGGCCGCGAGGACCGTCGCGGGTGCGCCGGTGGATGCCGCGGTGGCGCCGAGGAGCAGCAGGCCGCAGGCGCTGGTCCCGAGACTTGCCAGGACCGCGCGCTCGCCGCTGCCCGCGAGGCGTGCGATGAGCGGTGCGAGGTGGCTCCCGAGGCCAGAGCAGAGGAAGCCGGCACACGCGAGCGAGGCGAAGACCACCGCGCCGGACTCGGATGCGCCGGTCAGGGCCGCGGCGCGGCCCGGTGTGAGCAGTTCGATGACGGCCAGGGTGCTGCCGGCGGCCCCCGCGCTGAGGAGGATGCGGCGGATCAGCGCGTCGCGTGCGCCCAGGCGCAGTCCACCCGCGATGGTGGCGGGGATGCCCCGCAGCACGCCGCGCAACGTGGCCGCCGGCCGAGGTGGCTCGAGCAGGGCTGTCAGGACGTACAGCACGAAGGCGATCTCGACGGCGGCGGCCGACAGCAGCGGGACCGACAGCGGTAGAACCAGGCCGGAGGTCGCCTCACTCAGCCGCGCACCCACCTCGGGGCCGGTCGCCAGCAGCCAGGGCATGGCGCCGCCGAGCAGGGTGCCGGTGGCGAGCGCGGCCGATGTCGCGGACCTGCCCCGGGCCAGACCGGGGCGCAGGTCGGCGCCAGGGCCGGAGTGCGCATGGACGATGTCGACGTACCATGCCTCGGCCGGTCCGCTGGACAGGGCCCGGCCCGCGCCCATGAGGACCATGCCGCAGGTGAGCACCCATGGCGTGGCGCCCAGGCCCAGAAGTACGAGTGCGGTCAGGTTCAGCAGGCCGGCCGCGGCCAGGACGGCGCGGCGTCCAAGGACGTCCGACAGTCCCCCCGTGGGCAGCTCCAGCGCGGCGGCGGTGAGAGAGTGCGCGGCGAAGAAGCCCGCGATGGCCACAAGGGACATGCCGCGTTCGGTGAAGAGCAGGATCGACGGCGCGATGGTCAGGCCGACAGGGAACCAGAAGAGCGCACAGGCCGTGACATAACGGCGGCGCGCGGCGCGCGGGCTCGGCGACTCGGTCATGACGCCTTCTCGTCGCCGCCCTCGTCCCCGCCTCCGTCCTCGGACGCGGGAACGGGAACGGGAACGGAGGTGTCCGGCTCCAGGGTGGGATCGTGCGGTGCGAGGGGTAGTCCGGCGATGAGGAAGACGACCTGCGCGGCGCGTGGGTCACCCGCATCCCGGGTGGTCAGCTCCTCCGCTTTCCGATGGAGCACCTGCCGCAGTTCGGCGAGAGACTCGGGGGTCAGCCGGAGCAGCAGGTCGGATATGTCCGATGGTTCCAGCCACTCCCGGCCCAGCCGCCCGGCCGCGATGTCGGTCTCATGCCGGACGAGCGACGCCTCCAGGTGCTCGATCTGGCGCCTGCGCGCGAAGCCGACGAAGGCGCGGCTCTCCGGCGCGGCGTCCATCGCCTTGTTGCTCCAGGACGTCACCGAGTGCACCGCCCGCCAGCGGCGCTCTCGCCTGTCGCGGTGCGCGGCCTCGGCGACGAACGCGTACTTCGCCAGAACCCGCAGGTGATAGCTGGTGGACGCGGATGCCTCTCCGGTCCTGACCGCGAGTTCGCTCGCGGTGGCAGGTCCGTCCTGCCGCAGCAACCCCAGCAGCCGAATGCGCAGGGGATGGGTGAGCGCCTTCAGTGCCGCGGCATCGTTCTCGGGATCAAGAACGCGCGTGTGCTCTTCGCCGGCCATGGCAGAAGAGTAGATCCACCCGCCATCTTTCCCAAAGTATTTCTGCAAAAATTATTCGGGAAAGGACGGGCAAGCCCTCTCGGGAGTCGCCGGTCACGGCAGGATCTCGACGTAGCCGTCGCTTCCGTGCACGCGGATCCGCTGCCCGTCGGAGATCAGCCGGGTGGCGTCCACCACACTGACGACGGCCGGCAGGCCGTACTCCCGCGCGATCACCGCGCCGTGTGTCATCAGTCCTCCGACCTCCGTCACCAGGCCCGTGATGGCGACGAAGAGGGGCGTCCAGCTCGGGTCGGTGTGGGCCGTGACGAGGATGTCACCTGGTTCGAGATCGGCCTCGGCCATGTCCAGGATGACGCGGGCGCGCCCTTCGACGGTCCCGGCGGAGACCGGCAGGCCGATCAGCGCGCCGGGCGGCACGTCGTCGCGTCGGTACGACCCGACGATGGCCTCGCCGTCGGATGTCAGCACCCGGGGCGGCGTGAGCGCGTGGTAGGACCGGAAGGCGTCCTTACGCTGCCGGATCAGCCCGGCATCCACCCGGTTCGAGCGCGCGACGTCGTGGAACTCCTGGAAGGTGAGGTAGAAGACGTCCTCCTTCTCGGAGAGCACGCCGGCCCGCACAAGGCGCTCGGCCTCCTCCAGCAAGGCCTGCTTGTAGACGAAGTAGCGGCCGACGATGACGTACTTCGGGTACTCGCGGTAGCCGACGAAGGTCCGGACCCGGTCGATCATCCGCTTGGTCTCGCCGGCCTTGTGCTCCCCGTCCGGCAGGGTTCGCAGGCGTTCGAGCACCTCCTGCGCCTTCTTCCGCGCCGCCTGCCGTCCTTGATCGAAGCGCCGTTTCGCGGCGCCCGGCTCGAAGTTCCTGACGTTGTCGAGGATCACCGGCACGAGCGTGGCGGGGCGTTCGCGCCAACGCGGCCTGGTGATGTCGATCTCGCCGACGCAGCGCATGCCGTATCGGTCGAGGTAGGCCTCGACGGCGTCGCGCGCTTCGGTCCCGCCCGCGAGCTTCGGCAGCTCGTCCAGGAAGCCGTCGTCCTCGACGCCCCGCAGGAACGCCACCACCTCCGGATGCGGGCGGATCACGTCGGCGACGTCGAGCAGCGCCAGCCCCATCTCCGACGTGACGTTGCCGGGGGCGGACAGCGTGAGGGTGTCGGCCGCGTTCTTCTCGCCCAGCCATTCCTGCAGCCGGTCGTTGAGCCACCAGGTGGCCTCCATCCCCGCCATGATCGCCTGCATGCTCAATGGATCACCGACGACCCGCTTGTGCTCCTGGAACGCCTCCAGCAGGAAGTCGAACAGCGCCGGCCCGGTCTTCGTCCGGATGTCGCGCCGCAGGGCGGCGATGGAGGCCTGGCCGCGCTCGATCAGCTCGGTGACGATGGCCGGATCGGTCTCGATCGGAGCGGGCGGGCCGCCGGCCGGCGGCCCGCCGGGACCGGCCTCCGGGAGCGTCGGGACGAAGTCGCGGCGGTCGAGGACGGTCTCCAGCGCGTCCCTGGTCAGTGGATCGGATCTCCCCACGACCTCCAGCAGGCCGGCGCGGCTCGCGGGCGAGGCCAGGCGCCCGGTGGCGTCGACGAACAGCCTCCCGCCGGCCTCGTGCATCGGCGCCATGGCCGTCAGCTGCCACATGGAGAGCCCCAGTGGCTTCATGGGGTCGGTCATCATCTGCTGATGACCAACGGAGAGGTAGACGTGGTTCTCCCGGTCGCCCGCCGCGGGGATGGGGAACAGCGTGGTGATCGGCCGGCTCTGCACGATCTGGAAGTCATCGCCGGCCAGGCACCATTCGATGTCCTGCGGGCGGCCGAAATGCGCTTCGATCAGCCGCCCGAGCCGCACGAGCCGCACGACCTGCGCATCCGTCAGCGCCGGCCGCTCCTGCAACCGCGGGTCGATCGCCACCTCCTGCGTCCCGCCGGCCGGCAGGGCGTGAATGGCACGCTGTTTGGCGGCGACCGTCCCGGAGACGACCTCGTCGTCGCGCACCTTGAAGACATCCGGGTTCACCAGGCCGGAGACCAGGGCCTCGCCCAGGCCGAAGCCGGCGTCCACGGTGGCGACCTTCCGGTCGCCCGTGACGGGGTCGGCCGTGAACATGATGCCGGCCGCGTCGGGGAAGACCATCCGCTGCACGACCACGGCCATGTGGACCTTCCGGTGGTCGAAGCCGTTGCGCAGGCGGTAGGTCACGGCCCGCTCGGTGAACAGCGACGCCCAGCACCGGCTGACGTGCCGGAGGATCGCCTCCGGCCCCATGACGTTCAGGTACGTGTCCTGCTGGCCCGCGAAGGAGGCCGTCGGCATGTCCTCCGCCGTCGCGCTGGATCGCACGGCGCAGGCGGCCCGCTCGCCGAGCCGGGCGAGGGCGCGGGTGATCTCCGCCGCCAGATCGCCCGGGACGGCGATCTCTTCGATGGCCCGGCGGATCTCCGCGCTGAGCGTGCGGATCGCTTCCCGGTCATCGGGGTTCAGGCGCGACAGCCGATCAAGCCGATCGTCGATCGACGGCGCCTGCGCCATGATCCGCCGGAAGGCGGCCGTCGTCACGCAGAACCCCGCCGGCACGCGGACGCCTTCGATCCGCGACAACCTGCCCAGGTGCGCGGCCTTGCCGCCGACGACCGCGACCTGCGTCTCGTCGACCTCTCGAAGATCCGACACGTACTGCTCGATCATCGCGACACCCCCGACGCGGCCGTGCCCGGCCGCGTCGCACCGGCCGATCTCGTCCGCGGACCGAGGTCGCCGCGTCCTTCGTACATCGACAGCACACCCACGTCGTGCCCCCCAATTTCTCGTCGGTGCCGTGTCCGGCCGCCGATTCTGCGGCATGACCCGGGTCTTGCCGCAAGCCCCCCTGTGCGCTATACGTTGGAAGTGGCAAGGAGTGACATCTTGCCTTTGCTCCGCCGTCCGCCGCGGGCCGAGGTCCTTCGACGGCCTCGAGTACGCCGGGTGCCGGCGACGGGTGCCGGACGTTCGCTACCGTGCTGACCTGCGGTTGGACCGCCACCTTACGGCTCGCCGTATCCACCAGGTCCTCGGCCGTGTGGATGAGACGCCCGCGAGGGACGAACGGTCAGGGCGTTCACGAGATCGGCGTTCTTCAGGGACGCGGGTATCGCCGGGCAGCCGCGATCAGCCTTCCGCTCGCGACGAACGCGGCCTCCTTGTTCTCCTCGAGCGTGTCGCCGGGGTCGCCCTGGCGCAGGACCACCCCGAGGATCAGCCGGTCCCGGTCACCGGAGGCGGGACGGACGGCCCACAGCAGCGCTCCGCCCGCCGCCGAGCTGGTGCCGGTCTTCAGGCCGACCACGCCGGGCAGTTCGAGCAGCTTGTTGGTGTTGACGATCTCGCCCGCGATGCCCGGGACGGTGATCTCGCGGGTGGCGACGATGTCACGCAGCACGGGGTTCTTCATGGCCTGCCTGGCCGTCTTGAGCTGATCCACCGCCGTGCTGACCGTGGTGGACTCATATCCGCTCGCCCCGGTGTAGGTGGTGTTCCTCATGCCAAGCTCGGCGGCGACCGCGTTCATCTTGCGGACGAAGGCCCGCTCCGAGCCCGCGTCCCAGCGGGCCAGCAGACGCGCGGCGTTGTTCCCCGAGGGGATCAGCATCAGCTCGAGAAGCTGCCGCTCGGTGAAGCTCTGGCCCTCGGTGATCGGCACCGTGGACTCGTCTCTGTTCCCCGACTCGATCGACGCCTGCCGGTCGACCCGGATGGACGGCCCTGCGGCGTTCCCGGCGAGCGGGTGGTCGCGGAGGATCACCAGCGCGGTCATCACCTTGGTGACGCTCGCGATCGGCACGGGCCGCTGCTCGCCGTACACACTGAGGCCGTCTTTCCGCCCGGTGACCTCGACCGCCGCCTGCCCGGTCGACGGCCAGGGCAGAGCCGGCGGCCAGGCCGAGGTGATCGGCGCCGGCCTGGAGCTCGACCACGACGGCGGCTTGGCCCGCGCGCCGCCGTAGACCAGACAACCTCCGGCGACGAGGACGGCGGACACGGCGACGCCGAGCGCCCGCGCAGTGTGCCTTCGGGCGCGGTCCGCAGTGCCAGGGTTCGTTTCCGCAGGCCGGGCACGGCTCGCACCCGGCGCCGTGCCCGGACGGCCGCGCCGAGGCGTCGCAGGGTTCGATGCGGCGAGCAGCCGGTCGCGGGGCCGAGGCGGGATCGTGCGTGGTTGATTCATGACGAACTACGATCGGCAGTGAATGTGCGTGCGTCGTCCGCCGCGGGTCACCGTTCGTCGACGGCGGCCACCGCCGGCTCGATCGTGACGCGACGATGACATGGCGCGGACGAGGTGGGGACACGGCCGGCCGACAGTGGATGGGTGGACCGGCGGAGGAGCCGCGGGCGAGTTGTCAGGGGGTGCGGTGAGACTCGGGGGCGTGTCGCGGGTGTTGCTGATCGAGGATGACCCGGCCGTGCGGGAGGGCCTTGAGCTGGCCTTGAGCGGGCATGGGTACCGGGTGCGGGCGGTGGAGTCCGGCGAGCAGGGGCTGGAGCGGCTGCGGGCGGAGCTTCCCGATGTCGTCGTGCTCGATGTGATGTTGCCCGGCATGGACGGGTTCGAGGTCTGCCGTCGTATCCGGGCCGTCGGGGAGGTGCCGATCATCATGTTGACCGCGCGTGGCGACGACATGGACGTGGTGGCCGGGCTGGAGGCGGGCGCCGATGACTATGTGGTCAAGCCGGTGCGGCCCAGGGTGCTCCAGGCGCGTATCGGTGCCGTGCTGCGGCGGATCGGGCGCGAGCAGGCGGAGCTGGAGCGGCACGGGGATCTGAGCATCGATCGGGCCGGGCTGGTGGTCGCCAACCGCGGGGTGCCGGTCAGCCTCGCCCCGACCGAGCTGCGGCTGCTGCTGGAGCTTTCCGGCACACCGGGGCGGGTGCACAGCCGCCAGCAGTTGCTGGAGTCGGTGTGGGAGCACGGGTATTTCGGCGATTCGCGTCTGGTGGACGCGTGCGTGCAGCGATTGCGCGCGAAGATCGAGGACGACTCGGCGGCGCCTGTCTATGTGCAGACGGTGCGGGGGTTCGGGTACCGGTTCGGGCCGGTATGAGCCGCCGGTGACGGCTTGGCCGAGCTTTGGGCTGCGTGCCCGGCTGTTGTTCGCCTTCGCGCTGTTGTGTGTGGCCACCGCGGCGGCGGTGGCCGGCGGGATCTACATCCAGGCTCGTAACGCGATCTTGCAAAGGACCCAGGATGCCGCGGTGCAGGCGGTGACAAGCCGCCTGGCGGCGCTTTACCCGTTGCCCAGCGCGACGCCGGACCTGACCGGGCTGGAGAAGATCGCCACCGCCGCGGCCGATCAGAACAGCTTCGCGGTCGCCTTCTACGGCCAGACGCACTCGCCGCTCCCGCCGCCGCCGCTCGCCCCGCCGCACGGTCCGCCGGTGGGGTACGAGAGGCCGGGCAGGCCGGCGCCGGGGGTGGGTCTGGAGATCATCTCACCGCGGTTGCGGCAGGTGGTGGCCGGTGGCCGTACCGCCTGGCAACGTGTGGTGTGGCAGGGCGAGCCCTTCTTGGTGATCGGCACGCCGCTGCTGATCATCGAGCAGGACCGGACGACGCGGGTGTCGGGCATCGAGGTCTACACCGCGCGCAGCCTGCTCGCCGAACAGCGCAGCATCGACGGGCTCGCCACGTCCGCCTGGGCCACCGGCGGGGCGGCGCTGGCGTTCGCGGTCGTGCTCGCGTTGCTGGCCACCGGTGGCGTGCTGGGCCCGGTGCGCGAGCTCGGCCGGGCGGCACGCCTGCTGGGGCAGGGCGAGATGCGCACCAGGATCGCGGTGCGCGGCTCCGATGAGCTGGCCGAGGTGGCGCGCACGTTCAACACCACCGCCGCGGAGCTGGAACGCCACGTCGAGCAGCTGCGCGAGATGGAGGCCGACGCCCGGCGGTTCGTCGCCGATGTGTCCCACGAGCTGCGCACCCCGCTGGCCGCGCTGGCCGCGGTCGCCGACGTCCTGGAAGAGCAGGCGGCGCGGCTGCCCGAGCCCGCCGGCAGGGCCGCCCGGCTGGTCAGCCAGGAGACGCTCAACCTCACCGCTCTGGTGAACGACCTCATCGAGATCAGCAGGTTCGACTCCGGCGTCGCGGTCCTGGCGCTGAACCAGGTCGAGGTGGCCGAACTGGTGCGCGCGTCCCTGCGCGTGCGGGGCTGGTCGCAGTCGGTGGACACCGAACTCGCGCCCGCGGTGACGGCGCGGCTGGACCCGCGCCGGGTGGACGTCATCCTGGCCAACCTGGTCGGCAACGCTCTGCGGCACGGCGAACCGCCGGTGTCGGTACGGCTTCACGCCGACGAGCACTGGATCACCGTCGAGGTCCGCGACCATGGACCGGGACTGGACGAGGCGGTGCTGCCGCACGTGTTCGACCGGTTCTACAAGGCCAGCGCGGCCAGAGCCAGGTCCGAGGGCAGCGGCCTGGGCCTGGCCATCGCCCGGGAGAACGCGAGCCTGCACCAGGGCCAACTCACCGTTACCAACGCCCCGGGCGGCGGCGCCGTCTTCACCCTGCGCCTGCCACGCCGGGCGCCCGACCCCCACCAAGGCCCCCAATGAGAACGCGACTCGCCTCCCGCATACTCGCCGCGAGCCTGATACCGCTCATCGCCGCGGCCGGCTGCGGCGTGCGGCCCAGCGACGTCATCCCCGCCGGCGACCCGCCGAGCGGACGCATCGCACCCAGCACCAGCACCAGCACCACGATCACCCTCTATCTGGTGAAGAACGGCCGGCTCAGCGCGATGCGGCGGCCCAGTGATCGCCCCCTGTTCCAGGCGGACACGCTCGCGCTGCTGGCGGCCGGTCCCACCCCGCAGGAACAGGCGCACGGATTCACCACCGACGTCCCGCCCCAAGCCGCCCCGTTCACGGTGACCCCCAAGCCGGCCGGCCACCTGGTGGTGACGCTGTCCACTCCGGCCGGCGACCTGTCCACCCTGGCCGTCGGCCAGATCGTGTGCACGGCCGCCGCCACGGCGCCGGAAAGCCCCGCCCAGATCACCCTCATCGGCGCCGGGCAGAGCGTCGGCCCCCAGAACTGCCGCAAGTAGGCCGCTTCACCGGGTGTCCGCGGGCGGATCCCGGCCGGTCGCCCCTCAACCGTGATCTAGCTCACGGCTGCCTTGGCGCCGAACCGCGAAGAACATCGCTGACGGCCGGTGTCCGGCACGTGTTTCGAAGAGATCCGGGAGGCGGTGTCGGATCGGGGCGGTGGCGTTCGTAGCAGGGATGAGGCCGCCCGCAAGGGGGCGGCGCCAAGGCGAAGGAATCGCGATCATGAAGCTGACGACCGTGACCCAGGTCACCATCGATGGAGTGATGCAGGGAAACGGCGGCGCGTCGGATGAGGACCGCAGGAACGGATTCGAGCGCGGCGGATGGGCCCCGGGGGCGGGTGACGACGAGACCAGGACGTTCATCACGCGGACCTACCAGCGCGCAGAGGCGTTCCTGTTCGGCCGGCGCACCTACGAGTTGTTCACCTCCTCCTGGGGATCGATCGACCAGATGCGCGCACATCCCATCGGCGTGGCCTTGGACGAGGCCCCCAAGTACGTCGCCTCGACCACGCTCACCGCGCCGCGCTGGGAGGGCACGACCGTTCTCCGCGCTGACCTCGCGGCGGCCGTCAGTGAGCTGAAGGCCAAGCCCGGGGGTGAGCTGCAGGTGCACGGCAGTGGCATCCTGACCCAGTGGCTGCTGGAGAACGACCTGGTCGACGAGATGATTCTGATCGTCATCCCGGTGATCCTCGGCCAGGGCGCGAGACTGTTCCCGCAGACCGGTCCGGATCTTGCGCTCGACCTGGTCGAGTCGCGGGTCGACTCCAAGGGTGTGACGATCCAGGTCTTCCGGCCTGCCGGGCGCCCGCGGTACGCGAGGGCCTGAAGTCCCTGACCGGCTAACCACGCTGTCTAGACACCACAGGAGATGATCCTCAGATGCGGTACCTGGTTTCCGTGATCGATGACAAGGACGATCCCGGCAGCACGGACAGGCGGCCTGCCATCAGCGCGTTCAACGAACGACTGATCGACGAGGGCTACTGGGTCTTCTCGGGCGGACTCGCGGACACCGACGCGGCCACGGTCGTCGACAACCGGGGCGAGCGGCCGGTGTTCATCGACGGGCCTTTCGTGGAGTCCAAGGAGTACCTCGCCGGCGTCTGGGTGTGGGAGGCCCCCGATCTGGATGTGGCGCTCAAGCTCGCCGCCGAGGCGTCGAAGGTCTGCGATCGGAAGATCGAGGTGCGGCCGTTCCGGTGAGCGACGTCGAAGAGGCGATCACCCGGGCCCACCACGACGAGTGGGCGCGGGTGGTGGCCGCCCTGACCAGGCGCTTCGGCGACCTCGACATCGCCGAGGAGGCAGCGGCCGAGGCGTTCGCGACCGCCGTCGAGCGGTGGCGGGCCGACGGCCTGCCGCCCAACCCGGGCGCGTGGCTGACCACCACCGCCAACCGCAAGGCCATCGACCGGATCCGGCGCGAGAACAGGCGCGACGACAAGCACAAGGAGGCCCGGATGCTGCACGACGACACCCCACCCGAGCCGCTGGGCGTCATCGACCACGACCGGCTCCGGCTGATCTTCACCTGCTGTCACCCCGCGCTGGCGATGGAAGCGCGCGTGGCGCTGACGCTGCGCATGGTCGGCGGTCTGACCGTGCCCGAGATCGCCCGCGCCTTCCTGGTGCGGGGGACCACCATGGAGCAGCGCATCACCCGCGCGAAGGCCAAGATCAAGGCGGCCGGCATTCCCTATCGGATGCCGGCCGCCGACGATCTGCCGGCTCGTGTCTCCGGCGTCCTGGCCGTCCTGTTCCTCGTCTTCAACGAGGGCTACCTGGCCAGCGGCCCCGAAACCGATCCTGTGCGACCCGACCTGACCACCGAGGCGATCCGGCTCACCCGCCTGATCCGCGTGCTCCTGCCGCAGGACGGAGAAGTGGCCGGCCTGCTGGCGCTGATGCTGCTCATCGAGGCCCGCCGCCCCGCCCGGGTCTCGGCCGGCGGCGAACTGGTCTCCCTGGCCGAGCAGGATCGAGGCGCCTGGGACGTGGAACTGATCGCCGAAGGTCATCGGCTGGTGCGTGAGCGCCTGGCCGCTGCCGCTGCCGGGGTGGCTCCGGGCCGGTACCAGCTCCTCGCCGCGATCAACGCGGTGCACACCTCCGCCCGCGACATCCGCGACACCGACTGGTCGCAGGTCCTCGCCCTCTACGACCAGCTCGTCCGCCTCGACCCTTCGCCGATCGTCGCCCTCAACCGGGCCGTCGCCGTGGCCGAGCTCGACGGGCCGGAGGTGGCACTGGCCATCCTTGACCGCCTCGCCGAGGCGTTGGCCCGCTATCACGCCTACCACGCCACCCGCGCCGACCTGCTGCGCCGGCTGGGTCGAAGCCGGCAGTCGCGCGCGGCCTACGACCGGGCCATCGAGCTGGCCGGCAACACCGGCGAGACCGCCTATCTCACCCGCCGCCGCGCCCAGCTGCTGTAGCGCCCGCGTTCGAAGAGCGCACGCGATACGGCGGGGAAGGAAGCCGGCGCTCCCGAGCCGGTCGGTCAGCCCGGGCGGACCTCGGCCTCGATCTGGGCGAGTTGGGCGGCGAGGATCTCCTCGGGGGTGATGGTGCCGACCCCGGCCTCAGAGGCGATCAACGCGACGATGAGGACCGCCATCCGGTGGTAGCGCGCCGGGATCCGCTCGTCGGGCAGTCCCGACGCGCGCAGGGCCTGCAGCGCCGGTACCTTCCGCGACTGGTCCCCGGAGAGCGCGGGGAGGCGATCACGGTCCGGATGCTGATCGACCACACCAGCGGCCTCGCCGAGTACCTCCCTCATGCCTACCCCTCCCTCAAGGCGTTTCCCGTCCTCGCGGACACCGGGCCCCAGAGCCTGGACGACAACCGGCGGGATCGTCGGCCCGTCGTCGCTGGCGCGGATGCGAACCACCGTCCCGGTCATCTCCCAGGAGGGGAGGACGATCGACTACGGCCTCGGCCTGCACCCGATGAGGGCTCCCGGGCAGGGCACCTTCTGGGGCCATGGCGGCACGGTCTGGGGTGCTGGAGCGCTGGCCATGACCCGTGCCGGCGGCGAGCGGCAGATGGCCGTCGCGGTGAACCTGCAGAGGTGGAACAGGCTCGACTCCTCCGGCAGGCCGCAGCCCCATCCCATCGACGAGGCGCTCGCGGCCTTCCACCGCGTGGCGATGTACGGCTGACCGGGCCGGAGACATGCCGGGCCCGACCGGCCTCGGGCACGGGGAGGTGTCAGCGGCTCGCCGTGACGAGCCCGGTCAGCTTCTCCCAGTTGCCGGATCCGATCGCGGCCTTCTCCTCGTGGGTGAAGGGGGCCTGTTCCAGGAACGAGCGGGCGACGCCGCCGGCGGTGTCGAGGAAGGGGAATCCGCCGGGCCGGGTCCCGAAGGTGTAGGGGTAGTCGGTCGAGTACATCATGCGCTCGGTGCCGACGACCTCCGAGGTCCACCTCATGTAGCGCTCGCTGACCGTGCCGCTGCCGCAGACCCAGAAGTTCTGAGTGAAGTAGTCGGCGAGCGGGCGCTCAAGCTTGGCGTTGTGCGCCATGATCCCGGTGTGGTCGAGGTAGAACAGGACGACCTCGCCCCAGTGCCCCGCGATCACCTGCAGGCCGGGGTGCCGGTCGAAAACGCCGGAGAAGATCATGCGCAGGTACTGGACGCCCAGGTCGTAATACCAGCCCAGACCCGCCGTCGCGAGTCCCATCCCGGTGCTGCGCGCCAACCCGGCTCCGTCGTCGAAGCCCGAATAGTAGGCCTTGAGGACCTCGGGAACCGGCGTCTGGGGGTGGAAGTGCAGCGGCGCCCGGAGGCGTTCGGCGGTGGCGTACAGGTCGTCGAACTCGGGGGCGTCGGCCAGTTTGTCCCCCGTGCGTCCGTAGAGCATCGCGCCGGGGAGGCCGAGCCGGGTGACCGCGCGTTCCAGTTCGGCCGCGGCGGCTTCGGGCGCCGCGGTGGGGACGGCGGCGAAGGCCTGGAACCGGTCGGGCCGCCCGGCGACGATCTCGGCAAGGGTGTCGTTGGCCTCACGGGCCACCCCCACGGCGGCATCGGCGGTGAGGTTCTGCACGCCCGGTGAGGCCAGGGACAGGACGGCGACATCGATGCCCTGGTCGTCCATGTCGGCCAGGCGTTCGTCCCCGAAGTCCCGCAGCCGTCGCGCGAAGGGCTCGTCGCCGAAGCCGAGCTGGGGGATCCGCGGCACACCGGCCTTGGCCCACGCGTCGAGCAGCGAGGGCAGAGCGATGTGCTCCTCGAGCGCCACGATCTTGATCTTGTCCGGCATTCCGCACTCCTTCACCCGTGTTTCCAGTGGAATCACTAGTACGTTATCACTGGAAATATCACTGGAACCCGAAACGCGATATCGTTGGTCCATGACGTCTCGTTCAGCCGGCCGGGACGGCGCCGCCGCCGTCGCATCAGAGACCGCGGCGACCGATCGCGAGCAGCCGCGGCAGCGGGTCATCGAGGCCGCAGCCGACCTGCTGGCGCGCGAGGGCCGCGACGCGGTCACCACTCGCGCGGTCGCGGTCGCGGCAGGAGTGCAGCCACCGGCCATCTACCGCCTGTTCGGCGACAAGGACGGGCTGCTCGCCGCGGTGGCCGAGTACGGCTTCGCCAGGTTTCTCGCGACCAAGCACCTCGACCCCGATCCGCGGGACCACATCGAGGACCTGAGGGCCGGCTGGGACCTGGCGGTCGAGTTCGGCCTGGCCAATCCCGCCCTGTACACGCTGATGTACAGCGAGCCCGCGAGCCGGACGTCGGCGGCTTTCAAGGCCGGCATGGAGATCCTGATGGGCCGCATCCGGCGCCTGGCCGCAGGCGGCCGGCTCCGCGTCGGCGAAGACCTCGCGATCACCCTCATCCACGCCACGGCACGCGGCGCCGTCCTGACCTGGCTGACCCTGCCCGAGGACCGGCGCGACCCGGCCCTGCTCACCACGCTCCGGGAATCCATGATCGCCGCCGTCACCACCGAAGAACCCGCGGTCCAGGATCCGGGCCCGGCCGGCGCCGCCCGTGCCCTGCGCGCCACGCTGCCCGAGCAGACGGCCCTCAGCGGCGCGGAACAGCAGCTGCTGCGCGAGTGGCTGGACCGCCTCGCCGCCGACGGCTGAGGCGCCGTATCTCATGACCCGGGTCTTCGAGGCGTCCGTGACGACCCTCGAATCCATGCCTTCCGTCTGTGAGGAGGCCAACCCTGGCGACGCAAGGTCAGGCGAGGCGGGCCGAGGTCACGTGAGGCGGGTCAGGGCGTCCAGCAGGTGGCGTATGGCGGGCGTCGGCGGGCCGGGCGGCACGGCCAGCGAGGTCGTCAACATCGGCGCCGCGAGCGGCCGGATGGCGACCCGGGGCACCTCGGGCAGGCCGGCCACCTCGTAGAACACCGTCCAGGACGGGGCGCCGACGCCGATGTCGGCCAGGGTCTCATGGAACGTCGTGAACGGCGGCCCGGCCTGCGGGGCGATGCCGGCGGTACGGCACGCCTCGGTGAGCAGGTCGTAGAAGGGCGGATTGTCCTCGCGCGGTGCGAGCCGGAGGGGCAGGCTCCCCAGGTCTTCGAGCCCGACCACGGCCGACCGCGCCAGCGGGTGCGCGGCGGGAAACGCCGCGTACAGCCGATCCTGCCAGATCGGCAGGAGCTCCAGGCCGGGCGCGCTGGTGAGCGCGCGGCCCAGCGCCGCGTCCAGTTCGCCCGAGCGGACCGCGGACAACCGGTGCGGCAGGGAGAGACTGCGCGGCCGGACCCGCAGACGCGGCGCGAGCGCGGCCAGCTCCTTGAGCAGGCGGTAGATCCGGTCGCCTGGCCCCTGCACGACACCGAGACGAAGTACGCCCTCGGTACCGGCGCGGACGTCGGCGGCGACCTGCCGGGTGCGGTGCGCGGCGGCGAGCACCGCCCGCGCCTCCGGCAGCAGCCGCTCCCCCGCGCCGGTCAGCCGCACGTGCCGGGTCGAACGGTCGAACAGCGGCACGCCGAGCTCGCGTTCGAGCCGGCGGACCTGCTGGCTCACCGCCGACTGCACGATGCTGAGCCGCTCGGCGGCGCGGCCGAACCCGCCCTCGTCGGCGACCGCCACGAAGTAGCCCAGCTGCCGCAGCTCCACCTCGCGCCCCTCGACCCATCTCGATCCGTGATGACTGCCGGTTACAACAGCTTCTGGTTCGCGACTTCTTCCCGGGTTCGAATGGATCCGTTCTCGAAAGGAGCTGATGATGACCGCTGTCATGACGCAGGCCCTGGTCGTCTCCGCCGAGTCCGCGGAGGTCGTCGATCTCCCTGGAGGGGGAGCGTTCACCCTGTTCGCCGACGCGAGCGAGACCGGGGGCGCGTGCGGCGCCAACCGGCTCACGCTGGGGCCAGGCCGCGAGGGCGCCAAGCCGCACTACCACACGCTGTCCACGGAGGTGTTCTACGTCCTCGACGGGGAGATGGAGTTCCTCCTCGGAGAGAAGGTGACGACCGTCGGCAAGGGCGGGCTCGTCGTCGTGCCGCCGGGGCTGCCGCACGCGTTCGGCGCGGCGCCGGGGACGGGCGCCGACCTGCTGGCCGTTCTCACCCCGGGCGTCGAACGGTTCGGCTACTTCCGGCGGCTCGCGCGCGTCCAGCATGGCCTGGAGCCCGCGGACGGACTGCTGGCGGTGCAGGATCGCTACGACCTGCACTTCGCGGATGCCGCCGCCTGGCGGGCGCAGCCGGGCTCGGAATGACCGCCGCGCCCCTCGCCGGAACCGCATGCCAGACTGTAAAAAGTGGGTGGGAAAAGCCATCCTGGAGCGCGAAGACGAGCTGGCAGCGCTGGGCGGTGCCGCCCGCGCCGCCCGCGACGGGGCCGGCAGCGTGATCCTCATCTCCGGCGAAGCGGGCATCGGGAAGTCGAGCCTGGTCGAGGCCATCGGGAGGGTGCTGCCGGCAGAGGGCCGGCTTCTCGTCGGCTACTGCGACGACCTGGCGACGCCGCGCGTACTCGGACCGCTGCGGGATCTCATCGGCAGCGTCGGCACGGCGCTGACCCGGGCACTGGAGCGACGATATCGTCGCCCACACCCTGGCGGTCGTCGGCATCCAGCTCAACCTCGCCGCCGACACCCTCCAAGAGGCCCCAGATGAGGCCGCGGCCGCACTGCACGTGGCCAAGGAGGTCAGGAACCGCGCGATGGCCGAGCTCAACTCCCTCATCGGCGTCCTGCGCGACGGCCCCGGCAGCACCACCCCTCAGCGCGATCTCGCTTCTCTGGGCACGCTCATCGCGGACGCCCGCGCCGCCGGGCTGCACGTGATCCTCGACGCGCGCGGCGACCGCTCAAGCGAACTGCGCCGCGCCGTCGCTGCCGTCGCCGTCGGCGAGGCGCTGCCGTCCCCAGGCGCCACCCGCCGGGTGGTGGAACAGTTCGCCGCCTCGCAGGGGCCCGCTCCCGTCGCCCCGGCAGCGCCTGGACGTGAGCCATCGCCAAGCTGGAGGTACGCGACCGCGTCCAGCTCGTCATCCTGGCCTACGAGAGCGGCCTGGTCCAGCCGGGCGGCTGAAGCCGTCATGCGTCACCGGCGATCTCGGTGGCGACGCGCCGCCGGCCCGGCGAGATCGTCGCATGGGCTGGGCGGCCGGGCCGTTGGATCGGCCCGGCCGTGCGCGACCTCGTGACGGGAGCGGCGTCAGTCCTCGTCCTGTCCGGCGGCGAAACGGCGAGCCTCGCGCCGGCCCGCGTAGCGTTCCCTGCGGTTGCCGATCTTGGCGTACTGCTGCCGCTCCATGACGCAGGCACGCTTGCTGCATCCCGAACAGCAGCTGCGGGTGTAGAGCAGCGCGCTGGGGTCCCGCCAGCGGCAGCGTGTGTCGGCGTCCTCCCACGTCGGCTCGGACGGCAGATCACAGGCGCCGTAACGGTGATCGTGTATCGGCCGGGGGTCGTGCTCCGCATAGCGCACCCACAACGGCTTCGTCTTGTCCGTACGGGACATCTCGTTCCTCACGGAACCGCCACCCGGGCTCCCGGACCTTCCGGGCGGGCGGCTAGGTTCGCCGCTTCACGGCGACACACCCCTTTCTTGCCTGCGGCACCGGCCGGGGGAAACCCCGCACCCATCGTGCGCGATCCACCGAGTGGAAAGCCTTCCAGGCTATCGGCACGCATCGGGCGGGCACAAGAACGGGTGCCGGTAAGAAGCGCGTCATGAGCCCCAAATGCGTTGATCTTGCTGTGACTTGCCTGGTCAATGCTGGTTGGTCATAAAACACCCCCCCGATGCACACCGACGAGTTGGTCGAGCACTGGACGATCCTGGCAGGACGGCGCCGGGTTCCGGACGATCGGCGTACGCAGACGAATCGAATCTGCCCTGTGGGCTTGACCCTGACGCTGCGTCAGCCCTCCATTCTGGCTGCCATGAGCAGCCCTCCCACAAGCGATCGGGTCCAGGGGCCGGCGATCCACGTGCAGGGCAGGAGAAGTCGTACAAGGAACTGCGTGTGTTGCGCGGCATGGCCTTCGAGATGGCCACTTGCGTGTCTTCTGCGCGTCATCTCTGACCTCGGCAGCGACTACCGGCGCATCACCTACGACGAGCGCGCCCACGGCAAGTCGAAGCGCTCGGCGGATTATTCGTTTTATTCGTTCGAGGGTGCCGTCCGGGACCTGGCCACCGGCACCGGCCATCGTTCCCGATTCACCTCTAGGAAAGGAAGACCATGACCATCGAGCGATCCTCCTGGACCGGCATGGTCCCAGTAGACGATACGGCCTTAGCCGTCACCGACACCAACGGCGACGGTGTCCCCGTGATCTACCTCAACGGCCACGCCGCCGTTCAGCGGCATTGGCGGCGGGTCCTTGCCGAGTTGGGGACGGAGTGGCGGCATATCACCTACGACATGCGGGGGCGTGGTAAGTCGAAGCGTTCGGCGGATTACGCGTTCGAGACGAACATCGGAGATGTCGATGCTGTCCTCGCAGCCCGGGGTGTGGCCCGGGCGGTGGTGGTGGGCTGGTCCTATGGAGCGTTCGTCGCGGCGCACTGGGCCGGCCGGAATCCGGCCCGTACCGTGGGCGCGGTCTTGGTAGAGGGCGCGCAGCCCTACGACTGGTTCGAGGAGTCCATGGAACCGGGGATGCGCAAGATATGGAAGCGGATCTGGTGGCCCATGCAGCTGCTGCGCCCGTTCGGTATGGCTCCACGGATGACCGGCGACCAGCTGGCAGGTAGCAACATCGAGCTCGGCAAGATCGCCCGCGAGCGCGACCTGGGCCCCGTGCTGGACAGCATCACCGTCCCGGCGCGCTACGTGGTCGCTTCTGGGGAGTCCTTCGGAAGCCAGGGCGGGCACGAACGGATACGCGCCAGCCTCCCTGCGGTGACTGCCCGCAATCCGAACATCCAGATCAGCGCCAAAGTCGCCAGCAACCACGGTTCGATCCTGCGTAAGGACTATCGCGCCATCGCCGAGGCCGTACGTGAGGTCGCCGCCCTCGACCACGAGGGGAACTGAAGACGCCGCTGTCACCGTGAATCCCGCACGGGAGAATCATCCGCATCGTCGCCTGCATCTCCCGCCGTTGCAGGATCTCCTGAGCCGGCGTCGACCGGGTCCGAGCGAGTTTGAGAGCAGGATCAGAGCATGCTGACGATTGGTCAACTGGCGGCCTATGCCGGCGTCACGGTGCGGGCGGTGCGGCACTATCACCAGATCGGGCTCCTGTCCGAGCCTGAGCGGGATGCCTCGGGTTACCGGCAGTATGGCGCAACGGCGGTCGTGTCCCTCATCAAGATCCGCACCCTCGCCAGCGCGGGTGTGCCGCTGTCTCAGATCGGTCAGATGCTCGAAGCCGACGCATCGACCTTCAACGAAGCGGTCCACAGGATCGACAGCCGCCTGCGCGAGGAGATCGAACGGTTGCAGGCCAGCCGCAAGCAAATCGCGCAGCTCGCTTCCGGGGACAGTCTGGCGCTCCCGCCGAGCGTGGTCGCCTTTCTCGATCGACTTCGCGAGATCGGGGTGTCAGAGCGGGTCGTGGAGGGTGAGCGGGACGGGTGGATCCTCGTTGCGGCACGCTGGCCCGATCACATCCACGAGGTCATGCCCGGGAAGCTCGCGCAGCTTGATGACCCGCAACTCGTTCGCCTCTATCGGATCCTGTCGGAGACCTTGAAAAGCGGCGCAGGCGACGACCCGCGCCTGGAAGAAGCCGCCGACATCCTGGCCAACCTGGCCGAGCAGGCGTACACCTCCGGCGAGATGACGCACCACGATCTAGCGTTCGACCTTGTCGACGCTCTTGCCGCCGAGTCCATCCCGCGGATGCTGGACCTGATGCGCGAGCGTGGCTGGTCCGGTTGGATCCGGCCGGAGCGGCTGGCGGAACCGCCCGGCTGAAGCGGCGTCGACCGGCGGCAGTGATCGGTTGACCGGTCCGACAACTCCACGCGGCCGTCGGGGCGGCGGGCGGCGATGGAGACGGCCGACAGGAACAGTGCGGCCGCTGGCGGACTGGCGGGCATCGCCGGGCCGCTCCTGGCCGACGTAGTCGGCCAGCGCCTGGCGGGCGTCGCGGCCGAGGAACAGCGGGACGGTCGTCAGCGGACGGGCTGCGGGGGCGGTTCACTGACCTGCCGGGCCGGGGGGCGATGCCGGTGGGGATCGCAGTGGCACCGTGGTCGACTCGCGCACCACCAGGTGGCAGGGAAGGGCGTGACGGCCGGGGGAGGGGGAGCCGTTGATGGCGGCGAGGAGTCTTTCGGCGGCGGATCGGCCGAGCCCTTGGAGGTTCATGTCGACGCTGGTCAGTGGCGGCTTGGCACCCTCGATCATGACGTCCCAGTTGTCGAACCCGACGAGCGCGACGTCTTCGGGGATCCGGCGCCCCGCGGCCCGCAGGGCGTCGGAGACCCCGCGCGCGATCTGGTCGCTGCCGCAGAAGACGGCGTCGAACTCCGTCCCGCTCCCGAGCAGGATGCCGGCGGCCTGGCCTCCCCACGCCTCGCTCCATCCGCCGAACAGCGGCGGCGCGACCAGGGAAAGCCCTTCTTCGGCCAGCCGCTCCGTCGTCGCCGCGGCGCGCACCCGGGCGGAGTTGTGGTGGTCGGGGCCGGTGATGTGCGCGATGCGGCCACGTCCGATGGCCAGCAGGTGGTCGATCGCCTTGCGGGCGCCGCCCGCCTCGTCGGGGACCACCGAGCAGTCGTCGGGGTCGGCCGAGCTGATGAAGGCGTAGACGACGGGCACCGGGAGGCCGACACCGATGGGGGCGCGCGCCTCGGTGCGACGGCCGGTCACGATGATGCCGTCGACCCGCCGGCTGAGGAGGGTCTTGACGTAGTACTGCTCCCGGATCGGGTCGCCCCGCCCGTCGCACAGGAAGATCGACATCTCTCCGGCGCCCAGCGCGTCCTCCGCGCCCATCAGGACGGGGATGCTGAACCGGCCGATCGTGTCCGTCGTGATCATGCCCACCGTGTAGGTGCGGCCCGAGTGCAGGTTGCGTGCGCCGGCGTTCGCCTCGAAATTGAGCTGCCGGGCCGCGTCCCGGACGCGCCTGCGGGTCTCCTCGCGAAGCGATCCGCGCCCGTTGAGCGCCTTGGAGGCCGTGCCCACCGAGACCCCGGCCAGCGCCGCGACGTCGGTGATCGTGGCGTGACGCTCCAGTCTCCCCACATTTCCCTCCGCTTTCGGTGGTCGTTGCCTTGTCCACTGTATAGCGCGACCGCTCGCGTGTCGGCATGCCCGTGTAACAGGGCTGAAACGTACTGTTGACCCCTCTTGGCGGCGTTGGTAACGTGACGGCAATCGTTTTCCTGAGTTTTCTCATCAGCTGCGCCCTCCCGTCCTGCCCTTCTCACCTGCGGTTGTTCCCGGCGATCGGTCCCGGCGGTCCCGTGGCCCGCTCGTCAGGGGGACGAAGCCCCCGCGGCCGCGTGAGAGACCTCCGCATCCCCACACGAAAGACCGGAATGACCGAGCAGAAGCTGTCAGACACGCCGACCGACCCCGGCATGGAGGGGACCGCCGAAGCGACCCCGTCCGCCCTCGCCGTCCCCGCGGGGCCGGCCGTCCCCGGGCCGGGGGCCGTCGCCGCTCTCCGGCCGCTCGGCGTGGACCAGGCCCGTCTGCACCCCGAGGGCCTGCTGGGCCGTTGGCGGCGGCGCAACGCCGAGGACACGCTGCCGCACTGTGTGGACAACCTGCGCGGCAGCGGCAACATCGGCAACCTCCAGGCCGCCGCGGGAGAGGGTGAGCAGCCCTTCAAGGGCATGTGGTTCGCCGATTCCGACGTCCACAAGACGCTGGAGGCCGCCCTGTGGGAACTGGCGACCTCCTCCGGTGACGCCCCTCTGGAGGCGTTCGTCGAGGACACCGTGGCACTGCTGGCCCGGGCCCAGCAGCCCGACGGGTATCTGAACTCCTACTTCACGGTCGCCGCGCCCGAGGAGCGGTGGCGCAGGCCCGACTGGGCCCACGAACTGTACTGCGCGGGCCACCTCATCCAGGCGGCCGTCGCCGGCGGCCGCGTCGGCGCTCACCCGGGCCTGCTGCCGATCGCCCGCCGCTTCGCCGACCTGCTGGTCGAGCGGTTCGGGCCGGACGGGGTGGAGGAGGTGTGCGGTCATCCGGAGATCGAGACCGCCCTCGCCGAGCTCTACCGGCTGACCGGCCACCGGCCGTACCTGGATCTGGCCCGGCGGTTCCTCGACCTGCGCGGGCGCGGCCTGCTCGGCCATGGCCGGTTCGGCCCCCGCTACCACCAGGACCACCAGCCCGTACGCGAGTCGCGGGAGGTCGCAGGGCATGCCGTGCGCCAGCTGTACCTGCTGGCCGGCATGGTCGACGTGGCGGTGGAGACCGGCGACCTCCCGCTGCTGGACGCGGCGGAGCGGATGTGGGACGACGCCTTCCACACGCGGACGTACGTCACCGGCGCGCACGGCTCGCGCCACCGGGACGAGGCGTACGGCGACCCGTACGAGCTGCCGCCCGATCGGGCGTACGCCGAGACCTGCGCCGCCATCGCGAGCTTCCAGTGGAACTGGCGGCTGCTGCTCGCGACCGGCCGTGCGCGCTACGCCGACGAGATGGAGCGGGCGGTGTACAACGCGATCGCCGTCGCGGTGTCGTCCGACGGCAGGCACTTCTTCTACTCCAACCCCCTGCAACTGCGCACCGGGCACGTCGGCTCCGGCGAGGAGGAGGCGGCCCGCCGCCTGCCCTGGTACGCGTGCGCCTGCTGCCCGCCGAACATCGCGCGGCTCATGGCCTCGCTGCCCGGATACCTGGCGACGGCCGACGAAGACGGCCTGCAGGTCCACCTGTACGGCGACGCGACCCTCACCGCCGCCGTGGCGGGGGGACCGGTCCGGATTGAGATGCGCACCGACTATCCATGGCAGGGCCGGATCGAGCTGACGGTGGAGGGCGGGGAAGGGCTGAGCCGGCCGTGGACGCTCGCGCTGCGCGTGCCGTCCTGGTGCGCCGCGTACTCGGTGAGCATCGGCGGCGAACCGGTGCAGGCGCCGGCGCGCGACGGCTACGTGCGGCTCACCCGCGCGTGGACGCCGGGTACGAGGGTCGTCCTCGACCTCGACATGCCGGTCCGGCAGGTGAGCGCGCATCCGAGGGTCGACGCGGTGCGCGGATGCGTCACGCTGGCGCGCGGGCCCCTGGTGTACTGCCTGGAGCAGGCGGACCTGCCACCCGGCGTCGTCCTTGAGGACGTGCGGCTGGACCCCGACGCCCCTGTCACGGCGGCTCACCGGGACGACCTTCCCGGCGCCCCGGTCGTGCTCAGCGCGCGCGGCGTGCTCGCCGACGCGCCCGACACGCTCTACACCACCGGCGGTGCCTCGGAGCGGACGAACACGCCGCTCACGCTCACGGCGGTGCCGTACTTCCTGTGGGGCAACCGGAAAGAGGGCCCGATGCGGGTCTGGATTCCGCTCGCCACCACCGGATGACCGTGGCGGGCCGCGCCGGTCGCCGCCGGCACGGCCCGCCGCATAGGACCGCCCACGGCGCTCCGCCTGCTCGGGGAGGGCCGCCGGTCCCGTTCCACCTCCTGCTCTCCCCCCATCTGAGCACAGAAAGAGCGAGGTAGCTGATGAGCAGACCCCGACTCACGCCAGGACGCGCGATCGGTCTGACAGCGGCGGTGCTGGCCGCGGGACTCGGCGGGCTCGTCCCGCCGGCGCCCGCCGAGGCGGCCGGGACCACCCTCACGGTGAACGTCGCCCAGCCCTTCCGGCCCGTCACCCACGTCGCGACCGGCGGGCTGTACGGCCTGGCCGAGAACAGCAGGCCCGCCGACTCCACCCTGCTGCCGCTCAAGGTCAACTCGTTGACGCAGCCCGCTCCCGGCGTGGGACAGCGGCCCAACGGCCAGCCGCCGGGCGGGGACGCGCTGCTGGTGGCCCCGCAGGCCAACCGGGTCGGCGCCGGGGAGTACATCCGGATGCCGGACATCTATCCCAACTTCCCCTACAAATGGGTGAGCTGGAACGACTGGCTGGCCAAGGTCGACACGATGGTCCGCGCCCGCCTCAACGCGACCTCGGTCACCAACATCGTCGGCTGGGAGCTGTGGAACGAGCCGGACTGGACGTGGAACACCGCGTCCGCCGGTTCCTTCAACGACGGCTGGGTGCGCACCTTCCGGGCCGTGCGGGCGCTGGACACCGCGACGCCGATCGTCGGGCCGAGCACCTCCTACTACAACCGCTCCTGGATGTCGTCCTTCCTGAGCAACGCCAAGGCCACCGGCACGCTGCCCGAGATCATCTGCTGGCACGAGCTGGGCAGCCCCAACAACATCGCCGGCAACATCGCCGACTACCGTTCGCTGGAGGCCTCGCTCGGCATCAGCCCCCGCCGCATCTCCATCAACGAGTACGCCGCGACGAGCGAGGTGGACGTCCCCGGCCGGGTCGCCAGCTACGTGGCCAAGCTGGAGCGAGGCGGCGTCGAGACCGCGCACCGGGCCTTCTGGTACGAGTACGGCACGATGAACGGGCTCGTCGTCAACGGCAACCAGCCCACCGGCACGTGGTGGCTGTACAAGTGGTACGGCGACATGGCGGGCAGGATGGTGACCACCACCCCGGCCAACCAGACGGCGCTGGACGGCTTCGCCGCCTACGACAGCACTCGCAAGATCGTCAACGTGGTGTTCGGCAACGAGTCCGGCACCAACACGGTCCGCGTCACCGGTCTCGGCGCCCTGGGCTCCAGCGTCAGGGTGACCCTCCAGTCGACGCCGTCCAACGGCCGCTTCACCGCTGTGACGGCGCCGACCACGATCTCGACGAGCACCGCCACGGTGAGCAACGGAGAGATCAGCGTCTCGGTGCCCAACATGTCCGCCACGAGCGCCTACAACCTGGTCATCCAGCCGGCGAGCGGGGTGCCCACCTACCAGCAGCGCTATGAGGCGGAGAACGCGTCGGTCTTCCGCGCCCAGCGGCTGACCGCCTCCAGCGCGTCCGAGGGCGGCTACGTCGGCCGCATCGACAACAACACCACCGCACACCGCACCGACAGCTACGTCGACTTCGTCGTGAACGTGCCGGCCGCGCGCTCGTACACCATGACCGTCGGCTACGCCAACGGCACCGGGGCGACCGCCACGCAGGGGCTCGCCTACAACGGCGGCGGCTGGAGCACCATCAGCTACCCGCCCACCTCAGGCTGGGGCCAGTTCGGCGCGACCGTCGCCACGACCGTCAACCTGCAGGCCGGCTACAACGTGATCCGCCTGGCCAAGGGCTCTCCCGGCTTCGCCGGTGGCACCGGTTATGCCGAGCTGGACTACATCCAGCTCACCTGAGCGTTTCCGCGCGGGTTCGCATCCTGACCGTGCGAACCCGCGCGGCCGACCCGGTAGACCGAGCCGGTGACCCGGCTTCGAAAGGAAAGACACATGGAAAGACGCCGTTCAGGACGGCGGGGCCTTGGCGCGGCGCTCGTCGTCGTCGCGGTGGCGGGCGGCGCTGCGGCCTGCTCGTCCGCGCCCTCCCCCTCCTCCTCTTCCGGCACGGACGCCGGGCAGGCTTCGGCCGGGGGAGGCACCTACACGATCTGGGACCCCTACCCCCAGTTCGATGACACCTCCGACTGGGTGAAGCTTCTCCAGTCCTGCGGGACCCAGGCCGGGGTGACGGTCAAGCGGACCGGTTACGACACCACCGACCTGACCAACAAGGCACTGCTGGCGGCGCAGCAGAGCAACTCGGCGGACATCCTGATCGTGGACAACCCGGTGGTCTCGACGCTGGCCGAGGCGGGGGTGCTGACCTCGACCGACGAGACGAAGATCGACACCTCCGCCTCCTCGCCGAACCTGCTGGCGGCGGGCCAGATCGGCGGCAAGACGTACGGCATCCCGATCGGGGCCAACACGCTCGCGCTCTACTACAACAAGGACGTGCTGAAGAAGGCCGGGGTCGCCGCGACGTCGGTCAAGGACTGGGCGTCGCTGACGGCCGCCCTCGCGAAGGTGAAGGCGGCGGGCAAGAAGGGCATCACCTTCTCCGCGATCGGCACCGAGGAGGGCAGCTTCCAGTTCCTGCCCTGGTTCTGGGGATCGGGCGCTCAGCTCACCAAGCTGGACTCCCCGGAGGGGGTCTCGGCGCTGTCGCTGTGGACCGACTGGCTGAAGAAGGGCTACGCCCCCAACTCGGTCATCAACAACACCCAGACCACCAGCTGGCAGGAGTTCGCGACCGGCGACTTCGCCTTCAGCGAGAACGGCACCTGGCAACTGGCCAACGCCAAGAAGGCGGGCTTCGAGTACGGCATCATCCCGATCCCCGGCAAGGACGGCGGAGCCGCGCCCGCCCCGACCGGAGGCGAGTTCGTCAGCATCCCGGTGCAGAAGGACGCCGCGCGCTACGCCGTGTCGCAGAAGCTGGTCACCTGCCTGACCAGCACCGACAACTCCTACGCCACCGACACCACGCTGTCGTACATCGCGCCGACCGAGCAGGTGCAGGGCAAGCAGGTGACGGAGAACCCGGAGCTGAAGGTGTGGGTCGAGGCGGTCAAGGCCGCCAAGGGCCGCACCAGCGATGATCTCGGCACGAAGTATCCGAAGATCTCCGAGCCCATGTGGAAGGCGATGCAGGCCGCCCTCAGCGGAGCTCAGCAACCACAGGAGGCGCTGACCGCCGCCCAGGCCGCCGCGGCGAGCGCCATCCAGTAGGAGCGACGCGCACGGCCGGGGGAGGACCCGGGGCGCGTCGGTGCCCCGGGTTCATGGTCGCTTTCACTTCTCTGCCGAACGAAGGACAGCATGGAACACGCAACACAGACGCCGGCCGCGCCCCTCGCGGGCGGCCGGCCGAGGCGGCCGGCGGCTCCGCGGC
>NZ_JBHSFP010000058.1:0-29016 GCF_042654065.1 Sphaerisporangium dianthi
CAGTTCAAACGACTCCGCACCCGCTACGAACGACGCGCCGACCTCCACCACGGGCTGCTCGAACTGGCCTGCAGCCTCATATGCCTCCGCCGCCTGCGAACCTCATTCTGAAACGATCAGTAAGTCCACACGGTGATAATCATCCATGCTCCCGGCTCACCCCCACGGGCGTGGGGAGGACGGAGCCGCGACGTGTCGGCCTCCGTGTCCGGGCGGCTCACCCCCACGGGCGTGGGGGTGAGCCTGCGGCGCGGCGTCGGAGGATGACGAGCGCCCAGTCCTCCCTGCGGCCGTGGGGGTGGGCCGGTCAGGCGGTGTTCAGGAGGTTCAGCACTTCCAAGGGGGTCAGCAGGTAGCCGCCGATGATCAGCGCCGCGCCGGAGATCAGCAGGAACAGGAAGACGAAGAACCCGCCGGGGAACGGGGTCAGCCGCGCGAGCTGGTCGGCGTCGGAGTCGGGGGCGCGGCCTCGCCGGCGCTTGCTGCGCAGTTCCAGGATGGGACGGACACCGCCGATCAGCAGGAACCACGCGGTGAGCTGCGCGCCCACCGACTGGATATCGGGCGGGGCGAACCACGACAGCACGAACACCGCTCCGCCGATCGTGAGGAGCGACACCACCCCGAAGACGTTGCGGATCATCAGCAGCATGCACGCCAGCAGCAGGAGGATCGTCCAGAGCAGGATCGTGATGTACCCGAGGGCGGTGAGCCACGCGGCGGCCAGCCCGAGCAGCGAGGGGGCCACGTACCCTGCGGCCGCCGTGAAGATCATGCCCGGCCCGGTGGGACGTCCACGGGTCAAAGTGACACCAGAAGTGTCCGAGTGCAGGCGGATGCCCTGGAGCTTGCGCCGGGTGAGCAGCGCCACGAGGGCGTGCCCTCCCTCGTGCGCGACGGTGATCAGACCTCTGGATATGTGCCATGACGTGGGATAGACGACCACACCCAGGGCGGCGAGCGCGGCCAGAGCGGTGATCCACATCGGCGGATCCGGCTGCACGGTGGTCAGCCGTTCCCAGAGACCGCTGAACGTCTGCAGGGTCCACCTCCATCGAGTGCGCCGCCGGATCGGGCCGCGGGCGAGAACGCGCGGACATAGCCTCGCATGCCCGCTGACACGGCATGTGACGTGTCCGACTAGAACAACATTCGGTCCTCGGGTGCGTCTGGGGGCGGTCAGCCGGGGGTGCGGGGGGCCGCTACGGTGGGACATGGGCGGATCTCGAGGGTTGCCGCATGTCGTCGCAGGACGGGGCGGCGATGGCCTGCTTTTGGCGGTCCGCAGGCATAACCGGATCGCCCTGCTGGCATAACCACGTCGCTTTGCCGCCATAACGGGATCGGCGATCGGGAAAAAGCGCTCTAAGCTGGGGGAGTGTCAAACTCCCGTACACCGGCGTCGCGGCCCGGGAAACACCAGCAGGTGATCCGCGGGTTCTTCGATGCCTTCGCATGCGGCGACACCGACGCCCTCGCACGGTGTTACCACCCGGAGATCAGCTTCGGCGATCCGGTCTTCCTCGAACTGGAGGGCCGTGACCTCGTCGTGGGCATGTGGAGCATGCTGCTCGCGTCCGTGACCGACCTTCAGGTATCGGCGTGGGACATCACGGCCGACGAGCACTCGGGCGGCGCGCGATGGTCGGCCGATTATGTCCTGCGGCGCAGCGGCAGGCGGGTGGTCAACCAGGTGCAGGCGCAGTTCCGGTTCGAGGACGGGCTGATCGTGCGCCATCACGACGATTTCGACTTCCGTGACTGGTCGAGGCTGGCGCTGGGCAAGCCGACCGGGATGCTGGTCGGCTGGACTCCGGCGTTGCGCCGCAAGGTCCGCGACAGAGCGCGTCACCGGCTCGACGAGTACCTGCGCAGTGGGTCGCCCATATCGGGTTAAGGTCTGACACGGGCGGGTCGTACCGGTTGCATGTTCGTGACCGCCCCTAGCGTTCAGGGGAGGTGTCCGATGTCGGATCGTCGTGTGCGCGGGCTGAGAGATCTGATGCGCGGGCCGGTCGTGAGGGGAGGCGAACACGAGGTCGCCCCTGAGCATTCGATGGACCCGAGGCCTCAGGGGGTCGACGCGCCGGCCGCGCGGCAGAGCGTGATCGACAACGCGATCTATGTCGACGGCAAGCGGGTGGACACTCCGCCGTCGCTGGCCGAGGCCGTGGCGGCACTGCGATCCCGGCAGAGCAGCATGGCGTGGATCGGCCTGTACCGCCCGGCCGAGTCGGAGATCCTCAAGGTGGCCGACGAGTTCGGCTTGCACGAGCTCGCCGTCGAGGACGCCATCGTCGCCCACCAGCGGCCCAAGGCCGACCGGTACGGCGACACGCTCTTCCTGGTGCTGCGGGCCGCGCAGTACCTCGACTCGCCGGAGAAGGTCGAGTTCGGCGAGCTGCACGTCTTCGTCGGCCGCGACTTCGTGCTCACGGTGCGCCACAGCGAGGCGCCCGACCTGAGCAAGGTGCGGCGCAGGATGGAGAACGACCCCGACCTGCTGCGCCAGGGGCCGCAGGCGGTGCTCTACGCGATCCTGGACGCGGTGGTCGACGGTTACGCGCCGGTCGTGGCGGGCCTGCAGAAGGACATCGACGAGATCGAGGTGCAGGTCTTCGGCGGCGACCCGGCGGCGCCGCGGCGCATCTACGCCCTGTCCCGCGAGGTCATCGAGTTCCAGCGCGCGACCAGGCCGCTGCTGGACATGCTGAGCAACCTGATCGCCGGCTCGCCGAAGTACGGCGTCGACGGCGAGCTGCAGCGCTACCTGCGGGACGTGGCCGACCACGCGATCACCGTGGTGGAGCGGGTGGACAACTTCCGGCAGATGCTCCAGGACATCCTCATCGTGAACTCCACTCTGGTCAGTCAGGCGCAGAACGAGGAGATGAAGAACGTCACCCAGGCGAGCTACGCGCAGAGCGAGGAGGTCAAGAAGATCTCCTCCTGGGCGGCCATCCTGTTCGCCCCCACCCTCGTCGGCACGATCTACGGCATGAACTTCACCCACATGCCGGAGCTCGGCTGGGTGTACGGCTATCCGTTCGCCGTCGCCCTCATGGCGGCGGTCTGCGCCACCCTCTATCTGGTCTTCAAGCGCCGCGACTGGCTCTGATCACGGCGGCCGCTCTGATCACGGCGGCCGCTCTGATCACGGCGGCCGCTCTGGCCGCGGCGCCGCTGTGGCCGCGGCGCCGCTGTGGCCAGCCGGCACCGCAGTGGCCCGCCGCGAGACTCTGGCCCGCCGCGAGCACTCTGGCCCACCGCGACCGGTCTGGCCCGCCGCGAGCACTCCGGCCCGCCGCGAACGGTCGGGCCCGCGATGGCCGGCTCCGGTTCGTCGCGGTGCGACCGGGCGGGACGGGGCGCGCATTCGGGGTAGGTCCCCGCGTATGGAGGAACGCCTTCTGGAACTGCACGCCGTCGCGATGGACGAGTTCGGCCTGCGGGTGGGGATGATCGCCGGCGGCATGTGGGACGCCCCGACCCCCTGCTCGGAGTGGACCGTCCGCGACCTGGTGAACCACCTGGTGGCCGAGCAGTTGTGGGTGCCGCCGCTGCTGGCGGGGGAGACGGTCGAGAGCGTCGGCGGTCGCTTCGACGGCGACCGGCTCGGCGACGATCCGGTGGCCGCCTGGGAGGAGGCCTCCGCGGCCGCGCAGCGGGCGCTGGCCGAGCCAGGGGCGCTCGACCGGGACGTCCATCTGTCCTACGCGACGGTGAGCGCCCGGCACTACTGCATGGAGCTGACCGCCGACCTGACCATTCACGCCTGGGACCTGGCTCGCGGCCTCGGCGCCGACGACCGCGTCGACCCCCGGCTGATGATCGCGGCGTACGAACATCTGCTGCCGATGAAGGACGCGCTCGCCGGCAGCGGCATGTTCGGCGAGCCGGTGCCGGTGCCGGACGACGCCGACCCGCAGGCCCGCGCCCTCGCGCTCACCGGCCGCCATCCCTGATCAGCCGAGCAGCTTGCGGGCCGCCTCTTCGATGTCGGACTCCGACAGCAGCACGTGGGCGGCGGCGTCGCCGAGCGGGACGAAGCTGTCTCTGGAGGTCACCCGGGCCACCCGGCCGGTGTAGCCGCCGTCGGTCAGCGCGGCGAGCACCCCCTCGGACACGCCTCCCGAACCGCGGGTCTCGTCGGCGATCAGCACCCTGCCGGTCAGGTCGGCCGCGCGCAGCAGGTCGTCCACGGGCAGGGGCGACAGCCACCGCAGGTCCAGCACCCGGCAGCCGAACCCCTCGGAGGTGAGCCGGATCGCCGCCCGCAGGCTCATGCGCACGCCGTTGCCGAACGTCACGATGGTGAGGTCCCTGCCGTCGCCGTAGGAGCGGCCGCGCCCGATCGGCACGTGCGTCTCGGGCCACCGCGAGGGGGGGACGTAGGGGGACAGCCAGCCGTTGTCGCCGTCGTCCATCAGGTCGCGGGTGTTGTAGAGCGCGATCGGCTCCAGGAACACCGACACCTCGCCGTCGGCCGCCGCCGCGGCCACGCAGGTGCGCAGCATCGCCGCGGCGTCGTCGGGCCGGGCGGGCGAGGCGACGACGAGGCCGGGGATGTCGCGCAGTGCCGTGACGGAGTTGTCGTTGTGGAAGTGGCCGCCGAACCCCTTCTGGTAGGCGTACCCGGGCACGCGCACGACCATCGGGTTGCGGTAGGCGCCCTGGGAGAAGAACCGCAGCGTGGCCGCCTCGCCGCGGAGCTGGTCCAGCGCGTTGTGCAGGTACGCCAGGTACTGGATCTCGGGGATGGGCAGCAGCCCGGAGGCCGCGGAGCCGAGGGCCAGCCCGAGGATGGACTGCTCGTCGAGCAGGGTGTCGAACACCCGGCCGGCGCCGAAGCGCTTGAGCAGCCCTCGGGTCACCCCGTACACCCCGCCTTTGCGGGCGACGTCCTCCCCGAACAGCATGATCTCGGGGTGGGCGCCCATGAGGTCGGCGAGCGTGCGGTTGATGGACTGCGCGAGCGTCAGCGGCCCCTCACGCTCGGGCGGGGTGTCGCCGAACAGCGGGCCGCGGTCGGCCGCCCGCCGCGCCGCGTGTGTCGCCACCTGGGCGGGATGGCGGGGCGCGAGCGGCTCCATCACCTCGCGCGCGGACCCCAGCCGGGGCCGGCGGGTGCACTCGAGGGCGAGCTTCAGCACGTGCTCGCGGAGGGACTCGTAGCGTCCGGCCACCTCGTCGGGCGTGGCCAGGCCGGCCTCCACCAGCGTGCGCGCCGTGGCGACCAGCGGATCGCGGGCCAGGTCGGCGGCGATCTCGCGCGGCGCGCGGTACGCCGACTCCACGTCGGAGCCGGCGTGCCCCATCAGGCGCACGGTGCGGAGGTGCAGGAACGCCGGCGACCGGCGGGTGCGCACATGCTCGACGGCCTGCCGTGCCACGTCGTAGGCCTCGGCGAGGTCGCAGCCGTCGGCGCGGAAACGCGGGATCAGCGGGTGGCCGGCGGCCTCGACCCAGCCGCCCGGCGTGCGCACGCTGATGCCGATGCCGTTGTCCTCGCAGACGAACAGGATGGGGAGCGGCAGCCCCTGGTAGGCGCAGTACGCCGCGGTGTTGAACCCGGTCAGCGCGCTCGCGTGGTTGGCCGAGGCGTCGCCGAAGCTGCAGACCGCGATCGACCCGTCCGGCCAGGCGCCGGGGACGCCGAGCTTGCGGGCCCGCTCGACGGCGAAGGCCACGCCGACCGCGCGGGGCAGGTGGCTGGCGATCGTCGAGGTCTGCGGGATGATCGCCAGGTCGGGGTGGCCGAAGACCTTGTGACGCCCGCCGGCCATGGGCTCCTCGGCCGCGGCGGTGAGCCCGAGCAGCACGTCGCGCAGCCCTTCCTCCGCCAGGCGGCCGGCCTGCGCCGACCGGGTCAGGTAGAACGCCCCTGAGCGGTAGTGCAGCAGCGCCGGGTCGGTGACGCGCAGGGCCGCCGCGACCGCCGCGTTGCCCTCGTGCCCGGCCGAGCCGATGGTGTAGAACCCCTCGCCCTGCTCGCGGAGCCAGCGGGCGGCGATGTCGAGCAGCCTGCTGGAGAGCTGGATCTCGAACAGGTCGCGGCACAGGGCGCCGGTGAGCGCCGTTCCCTCTCGCACGGGCAGACCTGGATCTCGGCGGTTGCCGGGAATCATCGCGGCGACCGACTCGATGAAGTGCGTCTCTACTGTGTCGCGGCCCACAAGGCCGATTATGTAGCCACGCACCGGGTCACGTCCTGTGGCTTGCCCAGACTGTCTCGGTGTCCGAGCGGGCCGTGTCATTTGACAGTGGTTAATGACTGTTTGTCAGGAGGACCAACCACTGTCAACCCCTAGCCGTCCTACTTACCAAAGGAATGACGTGGCACCCTCATGCCGCGTTAAGGCAACGGGAAGGATGGATCCCCCGTGTTACAACGCATCCGCGCCATGATCGTGGCGCTGGCGATGGGCGCCGGAGCACTCGCTCTGGTGGCCACGCCTGCGACGGCCGTGGTACAGGCCGCGCCCACCGTCTCATCGGTGGACGTGAGCCCGAGCACGGTCGTCGTGTACGACAAGGACGGCAAGGCCGTCACCTTCACCTTCCTGGTCGACGGCGCCACCACTGGTGGCTTCACGCTGAAGCGGCCCAACGGGTCGACCGTCGACGTCGAGGCCAAGAAGGTCGGCGACACCGACGGCAAGCAGAAGTGGCAGGGAACGCGCACGTTCACCCGGTCGGACGCCGCCGGTAAGTGGAACGTCACCGCGAAGGCGACCAGTGCCGTCGGCACCGGTACGGCGAGCGATGACTTCCTGGTCAAGCAGGTCTGGCACAGCCACATCTCCGGCTTCCGCGTCGGCCCTGACCCGGTCGACGAAGGCGACCGGCTCGCGGCTCGCGGACGCCTGTCGGTGGAACGCGCGAGCGACTGGGACGGCTACCGGGGCAAGAAGGTCTCCCTGCTGTTCAAGGCCGACGGTTCTCGCCGTTGGGAGACCGTCGGGCATGACTGGACCGACCGCGGTGGCCGGTTCTGGATCGGGACCGAGGCCGTCGAGTCCGGCTGGTTCCGCGCCGTCTTCGCCGGCGCCCCGGGCGTGCGGGGCACGAGCAGTCGCCCCGAGCACGTCAGAGTGCGTGAGGTGAAGAAGCCCGCCGACACCCGCATCATCAAGTTCAACGCCTACCCCGAGCCCGTGAAGTACGGCAAGTACGTCAAGAACACGGGCAAGCTGCAGGTCTGGGACGGCGACAGCTGGGCCGCGTACGACCACGCGAAGGTCGGGCTGTACTTCAAGCGCGCCGGTCACAGCAAGTGGGAGTACGTCAAGACGGTCGGCACCAACGGGGCCGGGGCCTTCTACGCCAAGGTCAAGGCGTGGCACTCCGGCTACTGGAAGATCAAGTTCAAGGGGACCGACGACACCGAGGCCTCCAGCAGCTCCAGCGACTACGTGAAGGTCAAGAAGTAGCACTGGCGCAGAGATGATCACCGCGAGGTGACGGCGGCGGCCCGGGAGCATGGTGCTCCCGGGCCGTCCGCGTCCTGCGGCACGGATTCGTCCCCATCCCGCGGCGCAGATCGGTCGCGTCCTGCGGCACTGATCGTTCCCGGTCCGCGGCACGGATCGTTTCCGTCCTGCGGTGGGATCCGCCCGGTGGCCCGGGTCAGTCCGTGCGACGGAACTGGGCGATGGCGACGCCGAGCAGTGCGGCCCCCATCAGCGCCACGATCGCGAGCTCGACGCCGGTCGTGACCCGCCAGCCGAACCAGTGGACCCCCGGGTTGAGCGCGGCGGCGGCCTGCGGGCTGACGTTCAGGTGGGTGAAGACCGCGTGGCGCATCGGATCGACGGCGTACGTGAGCGGATTGATCTTGGTGAGCAGGGCCAGCCACGCCGGCAGGCCGGCCAGCGGGAACATCGCGCCGGAAAGGAAGATCATCGGCATGATGGCCATCTGCATGATCCCGAAGAAGCTCTGCATGCTCTTCATCCGGGCCGCCAGGCTCACGCCGAACGCGGTGATGGTGAACGAGGCGAGGAACATCTGGCCGAGCAGCATGAGGATCAGCGAAGGGGAGTAGGGGACGTGCACCAGGCCCGCCATGGCCAGGATGATGACGCCCTGCCCGGTCGCCACGATGCCGCCGCCCAGGCACTTGCCGATCACGATGGACGCGCGGCTGACCGGGGCGACCAGCATCTCGCGCAGGAACCCGAACTCGCGGTCCCACACGATCGAGCCCGCGGAGAACATCGCCGTCGTGATCACGGTCATGGCGATCACGCCGGGGTAGATGAACGTGCGGAAGTCGACGCCCTGCCCGGGGCCGCGCGAGACCAGCATGCTCAGGCCGGTGCCCATGACGAACAGCCACAGCACGGGCTGGACCAGCGTGGACATCATGCGGGTGCGGTCGTTGACGAACCGCAGCATCTCGCGGTGCAGCACGATCTTGATCGCGCGCAGGTCATGCCGCACGCTGCGCCCGGGGACGTGCACCCGGACCACTCCTGATGCGTTGACGTCCGTGGTCAACGGTCACCTCCTCGCCATCGCGCGCATCCACGACGAAGCGACGCTCTCGCCCTCGGCGTCGCGGATCGTGGAGCCGGTGTAGTTCATGAAGACGTCGTCGAGCGACGGCCGGGACACGCTGACCGACTGGATCGGCACGCCCAGTTCGGCGAACAGGCGGGGCACGAACGCCTCGCCGGAGGGGACGGCGAAGGTGACCACGCCCTCCCGCAGGGCCGCCTCCAGTTCGAAGCGCTCCTCGAGCGCGGCGATCGCGAGGTGGTCGTCGGCGGTGTGGATCTGGACGCGGTCCTTGCCGATGCTCGCCTTCAGGGCCTCGGGGGAGTCGACGACCACGATCTCGCCGTGGTCGATGATCGCGATGCGGTCGCAGTACTCCGCTTCTTCCATGTAGTGCGTCGTCATGAAGATCGTGATGTCCTCGGTGCGCCTCAGTTTGTTGATGTAGCCCCAGATGGCGGAGCGGGTCTGCGGGTCGAGGCCGACGGTGGGCTCGTCCAGGAACAGCACCCTCGGGGAGTGCAGCAGGCCGCGGGCGATCTCCAGCCGGCGCTTCATGCCGCCGGAGAAGGTGTTCACCTTGGCGTCCTTGCGGTCCCAGAGCGCGACCATCTCCATGACCTGCCTGATGCGCCCGCCGACCGCCTCCTTCCGCACCCCGTACAGCTCGGCGTGGAAGCGCAGGTTCTGCTCGGCGGTCAGATAGCCGTCCAGCGTCGGGTCCTGGAAGACCAGCCCGATGTTGCGCCGGACCTCGTCGCGCTCCTTGACCACGTCGTGCCCGGCCACGGCCGCGTGGCCGCCGGTCGGCCGGGCGAGCGTGCACAGCATGCTGATCGTGGTGGTCTTGCCCGCGCCGTTCGGGCCGAGGAAGCCGAACACCTCTCCGGGGCGGACCTCGAAGTCGATGCCCTTCACGGCCTCGAAGTCGCCGTAGCTCTTGCGCAGCCCTCGTACGGCGACGGCGGGCGCCTCGCTTGTCGTCATGGTTCCTGTTCCTCCTCCTCGTCATCGTCGTCGGCGAGGATCGCGAAGACGGATCGTCTCGTGGTCTTGAGCAGCTTGCGCGCCGCCGCCACCTGTCTGGGGTTGGCGACCTGCGTGAGCTGGCCGAACGCCTCGCTCAGCCGCCCCCACAGCATCCGCAGCTCCATCATGTCCTCGGGCAGCGTCCGGGCGACCTCCGACCACGGGTCGCCGGGCACGCGCGCGTCGACGTGCCGGCGGCCCTCGCCGGTGAGGGCGTAGGTGCGGCTGCCGCCGGACTCCTCGCCGGCGACCAGCCCTTCGTCCTCCAGTTGCTGGAGCGCCGGATACACCGATCCGGGGCTCGGCCGCCAGACTCCCTGGCTGCGGTGCTGGATCTCCTGAATCATCTGGTACCCGTTGCGGGGCCCTTCGCTCAACAGGGACAGCAGGGCGGCCCGCACTTCCCCGCGCCGCACGCGCGGCGGGAAGTGGGGCCCCTGCGAAGCGCTGAGCGGTCCCGCGAAGTTCGAAGCGTCCATCTCACCGATCTTCCAACTATCGAGATACGTTGACGATATATCTAGATAGTTGGCAAAAACAACCCTCGATAGGACATGAGAAGACATGAGGGAGTTATCTGCAATACCGGCCGGGCGTTAGCGGTCGTTAACCATCGGCGGGCGCCGATGGACGCTACTCGGGGAGGCCGGCGAGGTCGGTGAGAGCCGCGCGGGCCATGCGGTGCAGGAGGGCGGCCATGGCGTCGCGGGGCAGTTCCCCGGCGCTGTGGGGGGTCGAGTTCAGCAGGCCGAAGATCGCGTGCGTCGCGGCGCGCAGCCGCGGCGGCGGCACCCGCGGGTACAGCTCGCTCAGCACCGTCACCCACTCTTCGACGTAAAGCCGCTGCAGCCGCCGGATCTGCCGCCGGGCGGACTCGGGGACGTTGCCCAGCTCGCGGTCGTGCACCGTGATCAGCGCGGGGTGGTCGAGCGCGAAGTCGATCTGGCCGGCCAGCAGGGCGTCCAGCGCCTCCTGCCCGTCGGCGGCCCTGGTGGCGCGTTCCATCGCCGAGGTGCGCAGCCGCTCGCTGATGTCCAGCAGCATCTCGGCGAGCAGCGATTCCTTGCCGCTGAAGTGGCGGTAGAGCGCCGGCCCCGAGATGCCGACCGCTCCGCCGATCTCCTCGATGGACACCCCGTGGAAGCCGCGGGCGGCGAACAGGGCGGCCGCCGCGTCGAGGATTTCCCTGCGGCGGGAGCCTCGAACGCGGTTAGGAGTCCGCACACCGGTCATGAACCGCAATAGTAGACGAATCAGTTAATGATGACTAACATCCGAGGCGGTGTTAGCGGACGTTAACCCATGGGAGGTGCGTGCGACCATGGCCCCTGTGCTCCGGACGACGGCGGGCCCGGACGGCGAGCAGTTCAAGCGCAACGCGGAGGTCAACGAGCGTCTGGCCGCCGAGCTGCGCGAACGCCTGGCCGCCGCCGCTCTGGGCGGTCCCGAGCGGTCCCGGGCCCGGCACGTCGAGCGCGGCAAACTGCTGCCGCGCGACCGCGTCGGCACGCTGCTGGACCCCGGCTCCCGCTTCCTGGAGCTGTCCCCGCTGGCCGCCTCCGGCCTGTACGGGGACGAGGCGCCGGCCGCGGGCATCATCACCGGCGTCGGGCGGGTCTCCGGCAGAGAATGCGTGATCGTCGCCAACGACGCCACCGTCAAGGGCGGCACGTACTACCCGATCACCGTCAAGAAGCACCTGCGCGCCCAGGAGGTCGCCCTCCACAACCACCTGCCGTGCGTCTACCTCGTCGACTCAGGGGGCGCGTTCCTCCCGTTGCAGGACGAGGTGTTCCCCGACCGCGAGCACTTCGGCCGCATCTTCTACAACCAGGCGACCATGTCCCGGCGCGGCATCCCGCAGATCGCCGCCGTCCTCGGCTCCTGCACCGCCGGAGGCGCCTACGTGCCGGCCATGAGCGACGAGGCCGTCATCGTGCGCGGCCAGGGCACGATCTTCCTCGGCGGCCCGCCGCTGGTGAAGGCCGCCACCGGCGAGGAGGTCACCGCCGAGGAGCTCGGCGGCGGCGACGTCCACGCCCGGGTCAGCGGGGTCACCGACCACCTCGCCGACGACGACGCCCACGCGCTGGCCCTCGTCCGCGACATCGTCGCCACCCTCCCCCCGCCCGGCCCCGCCCCCTGGCGGCGGGCCCGGCCGGAGGAGCCGGCGCACGACCCGCGCGACCTGTACGGCATCGTGCCCGCCGACACCCGCACCCCCTACGACGTCCGCGAGGTGATCGCCCGGGTCGTCGACGGCAGCCGGTTCCTGGAGTTCAAGGCCGAGTACGGGCCCACACTGGTCACCGGCTTCGCGCACGTCCACGGCCACCCGGTCGGCGTCGTGGCCAACAACGGCATCCTGTTCGGCGAGTCGGCGCTCAAGGGCGCCCACTTCATCGAGCTGTGCGACCAGCGCGCCATTCCCCTCGTGTTCCTGCAGAACATCAGCGGGTTCATGGTGGGCAAGGCCTACGAGCACGGCGGCATCGCCAAGCACGGCGCCAAGATGGTCACCGCCGTCTCCTGCGCCCGCGTCCCGAAGTTCACCGTGGTCATCGGCGGCTCGTTCGGCGCCGGCAACTACGCGATGGCCGGCCGGGCCTACGCTCCGCGCTTCCTGTGGATGTGGCCGAACGCCCGCATCTCGGTCATGGGCGGCGAGCAGGCCGCCAACGTGCTGGCGACGGTGCGCCCCGGCGGCTCGGACGGCGAGGCGGAGTTCAAGCGCGCCATCCGCGAGCGGTACGAGGAGCAGGGCAATCCCTACTACTCGACCGCGCGGCTGTGGGACGACGGCGTGATCGACCCGCTCGACACCCGCACCGTCCTCGGGCTGGCCCTCTCGGCCGCGGCCGGCGCCCCCCTCGACCCCATCGGCTACGGCGTCTTCCGGATGTGACCATGCCTTCGATGTTCGACACCGTTCTGGTCGCCAACCGCGGCGAGATCGCGCTGCGCGTGATCCGGACGCTGCGGCGCCTCGGCGTCCGGTCCGTCGCCGTGCACAGCGACGCCGACGCCGGCGCGCCGCACGTCCGCGCCGCCGACGCCGCGGTCCGGCTGCCGTCGGGCTACCTCGCCGTCGAGGAGGTCCTCGCGGCGGCGAAGCTGACCGGCGCGCAGGCCGTGCACCCCGGCTACGGTTTCCTCGCCGAGAGCACCGCCTTCGCCCGGCGGTGCGCCGAGGAGGGCGTCGTCTTCGTCGGCCCGCCCGCCGAGGCCGTCGAGGCGATGGGCGACAAGATCCGGGCCAAGGCCACCGTCGCGGCGGCGGGGGTCCCCGTCGTCCCGGGCGGCGCCGAGCCGGGCGACCTGCTGGAGGCCGCCCTGCGCATCGGCTTCCCCGTGCTGGTCAAGCCGTCGGCGGGCGGCGGCGGCAAGGGCATGCTGGTGGTCCGCTCGGCCGGCGAGCTGCCGCGGGCGATCGAGTCGGCCCGCCGCACCGCCGCCGCCGCGTTCGGCGACGCCACCCTGCTCGTCGAGCGGTACATCGCCGGCCCCCGGCACATCGAGATCCAGGTGCTCGCCGACGCGCACGGCAACGTGATCCACCTCGGCGAGCGCGAATGCAGCCTGCAACGCCGCCACCAGAAGATCGTCGAGGAGGCGCCCTCCCCGCTGCTGGACGAGGAGACGCGGCGCAGGATGGGCGAGGACGCCGTGCGGGCCGCCCGCTCGGTCGGCTACGTCGGCGCGGGGACCGTCGAGTTCATCGTCGCGGGCGACGAACCGGGGCACCCCGCCTACTTCATCGAGATGAACACCCGCCTGCAGGTCGAGCACCCCGTCACCGAGCTCGTCACCGGCCTGGACCTGGTGGAGCTTCAGCTGCGCGTCGCCGCCGGCGAGCCGCTGCCGCTCGCCCAGGACGAGGTGGCGCTGCGCGGCCACGCCGTCGAGGCCCGCGTCTACGCCGAGGACCCCGCGCGGGACTTCCTGCCCACAGGCGGGCGGGTCCTCACCCTCGCCGAACCCGGCGATCAGCCGCACGTGCGCGTGGACTCGGGGTTGGGGGCGGGCATGGCCGTCGGCAGCGACTACGACCCGATGCTGTCCAAGATCATCGCCTGGGCGCCGGACCGTGAGCAGGCGCTGAGGCGGCTCGACTCGGCCCTGGGCGCGACCACCGTCCTCGGCGTGACCACCAACATCGCCTTCCTGCGCGCCCTGCTCGCCGACCCGGACGTCGCGGCGGGCCGGCTCAGCACCGGCCTGATCGACCAGCGGCTCGACTCCCTGCTCGCCGCCGCCCGCGGCCCCGGCGGCGCCGTGCCCGCCGAGGTGTGGGCGGCGGCCGCGCTGGTCCTGCACGACCGGCTCGCCGGGCGCGCCGGCGACGATCCGTGGGAGGTGCCGGACGGCTGGCGCGTCGGCGAACCGGCCTGGACGACCTGGCTGCCGGCGACGCGCGGCGAGAGGGCGGTGGTCAAGGTGCGCGGCCTGCCCGCCCGCGGGTGCGAGGTCGCCGTCGGCGACGCCCCCGCCATGCCGGCCCGGCTCGCGTGGGACGGCGACGATGTCCAGGTGACCGTGGACGGGCTGACCTACCGGTACGCCTGCGCCTTCGACGGCGGCGCCGTCTGGCTCGGCCGGGACGGCCGGTCGTGGTCGATCATCCCGCACGAGGCGGGAGAGCGCGGCGCCCGCGCCGGGGCGGGCGGCGCGGGCGACGGTGTGGTGCGCAGCCCCATGCCGGGCACCGTGCTGCTGGTCAAGGTCGTCCCCGGCGAGCAGGTCACCGAGGGGCAGCCGCTGCTGATCGTCGAGGCGATGAAGATGGAGCACACCGTCACCGCCCCCGCCGACGGGGTCGTCGCCGAACTCGCCGTGCGCGCCGGCCAGCCGGTCGACATGGACGCCGTGCTCGCCGTCGTCCGCTCCGAACCTATGGACATCCCCACGCCCGCGGACACGTCCGCTCCTGTGGACATTCCCGTGCCGGCGGATGCCCCCGTGCCGGCGGACACCCCTGCCGGGGAGGGAGGATCATGATGCGCGCACCGTTCCAGGCTCCGATGGAGGGCCTGCCCCGCCGGGTGACGATCTACGAGGTCGGGCCCAGAGACGGCCTGCAGAACGAGAAGACGGTCCTGCCCGCCGAGGTCAAGGCCGAGTTCGTCGCGAGGCTCGCACGCGCGGGGCTGACCACCATCGAGGCGACCAGCTTCGTCCACCCCAAGTGGGTGCCCCAGCTGGCCGACGCCGAGGAGGTGCTCCAGCGCATGGACCGCGTGCCCGGGGTGCGCTACCCCGTGCTGGTCCCCAACGAGCGCGGCCTGGACCGGGCCCTCGGGCTCGGTGTCACCGACATCGCGATCTTCGGCAGCGCCACCGAGACCTTCGCCCAGCGCAACCTCAACCGCAGCGTGGAGGGCTCGATCGCGATGTTCACCCCGGTGGTCGAGCGCGCCCGCGCCAACGGGCTCGCCGTCCGGGCCTACCTTTCCATGTGCTTCGGCGACCCCTGGGAGGGGCCGGTGCCGATCGAGCAGGTGGTGCGGAACGGCAGGCGGCTGCTCGACCTCGGCTGCGCGCAGCTGTCCCTCGGGGACACCATCGGCGTGGGCACGCCCGGGCACGTCACCGCCCTCCTGCGCGCCTTCGCCGACGCCGGCGTGGGCCCCGAGCGGCTCGCGGTGCACTTCCACGACACCTACGGCCAGGCCCTGGTCAACACCCTGGCCGCGCTGCGCTGCGGGGTGACCGTCGTGGACGCCTCCGCCGGCGGCATCGGCGGCTGCCCGTACGCCAAGAGCGCCACCGGCAACCTCGCCACCGAGGACCTGGTCTGGATGCTGTCCGGCCTCGGCGTGCGTACCGGCGTCGACCTGGCCTCGCTGGTGGAGACCAGCGCGTGGCTCGCCGCTCTGCTGGGCCGCCCGAGTCCGTCGCGCGTCGTCCAGGCCCTGGCCGGCGAGCCCGCGCCGAAGCAGGCCGCCCAACCCGCGGCCGAGAACGCGTCCGAGCCGGCCGCGGGGAGACCCTCCGCGTCCCCGGCCGCACAAGAGGAGTGAAGAGCATGCACCGGCTCACCGACGAGTACGAGGCGCTGCGCAAGAGCGTCGAGGAGTTCTCCCGGCAGGTGGTCGCCCCCGTCATCGCCGACTACTACGAGCGTTGCGCCTTCCCGTACGACATCGTCGCCCAGATGGGACGCATGGGACTGTTCGGCCTGCCGATCCCCGAGGAGCACGGCGGCATGGGCGGCGACTACTTCGCCCTGTGCCTGGCCCTCGAGGAGCTGGCCCGCGTGGACTCCTCGGTGGCCATCACCCTGGAGGCCGCCGTCTCCCTGGGCGCCATGCCGGTCCACCGGTTCGGCACGGCCGCCCAGAAGGCCGAGTGGCTGCCCCGGCTGACCTCGGGGGAGACGCTCGGCGCCTTCGGCCTGACCGAGCCCGGCGGCGGCTCCGACGTGCCGGGCGGCATGCGCACGACGGCGGCGCTGGACGGCGGCGAGTGGGTGATCAACGGATCGAAGGCGTTCATCACCAACTCGGGGACCGACATCACCGGGTTCGTCGCCGTCGCGGCCATCACCGGCCGCCGCGAGAAGACCGACGGCTCCGGGCGCGTCACCCCCGAGATCAGCACCGTCATCGTCCCTTCCGGCACGCCCGGGTTCACGGTGTCCAAGAAGTACTCCAAGGTCGGCTGGTCGGCCTCCGACACCCGCGAACTGTCCTTCACCGACTGCCGGGTGCCCGAGGCCAACCTGCTCGGCGAACGGGGCCGGGGGTACGCGCAGTTCCTGCAGACCCTGGACGAGGGCCGCGTCGCCATCGCCGCGCTGTCGGTCGGCCTGGCACAGGGCTGCGTCGACGAATGCCTGCGCTACGTGGGGGAACGGCGGGCCTTCGGCCAGGAGATCGGGCGCTACCAGGCCATCCAGTTCAAGGTCGCCGACATGGAGGTGCGCACGCACACCGCACGCCTGGCCTACTACCACGCCGCCGAGAAGATGCTGGCCGGTGAGCCGTTCAAGAAGGAGGCCGCCATCGCCAAGCTGGTGAGCTCCAACGCGGCGATGGACAACGCCCGCGACGCGACCCAGATCTTCGGCGGATACGGTTTCATGAACGAATACCCGGTCGGCCGCTTCTACCGCGACGCCAAGATCCTGGAGATCGGCGAGGGCACCAGCGAGGTCCAGCGCATGCTGATCGCCCGCCAGCTCGGCTTGCCCGCATAGGGCGCGCGACGCGGGCCAAGGCACGCTCGACAAGGACCTCACCGTCCCGTGACCTGCGCTATCGTGCAAGCGAGGGGGCGTCGAGGGGCGCGTCCGGCCGGCTCGCCGAGCCGGCCGCGTCGCCGTGCGTCCTCTTCGCCGGCGCCTGCCGCGAGAAAGGTCCGTCCCGATGTCCGAGACACGTGAAGTGATGGTCCGGCTGACCGAGGCCTACAACGGCCACGACGTCGAGGAGATCACGCGATGCTACGCGCCCCGGGCGGTCACCGTGGCGCCCGGCGGCATCGCCGAAGGGCTGGACGAGATCTACTCCTACTACGCCGAATGGATCGGAGCCTTCCCCGACTCGGTGGTGACCCCCTCGCTGCTGGTCACGGCGGGTGAGAGCACTATCTTGGAGTTCATGGTGACGGGCACGCACACGGGGTCGCTGATCCTGGCCGAGGGCGAGGTGGCCGAGGCGACCGGCCGCCCCATCGCCATACGCTGCTGCTCGGTGTGCACGGTGGAGAACGGCGCCGTGTCCAGCCACCGGCTCTATTACGACCAGCTCGAACTGGCCGCGCAGCTCGGCTACCCCATGCCGAGCAGAGACAGGGCGTTTTGATCTCCCTCCCGTCCTCGGCGCCGGCCGGCCGGGCCGGCCCGCCGCCACGCCGTGCCGGGCTTCTCCCGGCCCCGCAGGGCGGGCCGCCTTCGCCGGCGCGGCGCGGGCCACGAACGCCTCGGCCGCCCCGCCGGACCCTTCAGATCCACAGGTCACGGTCTCATCTGGCGGAAAGCCGAATGGACGAACCCGCCACCGACTCCCTAAAGTCCTTTTCATGACTTCTGATGATCTCCTGGTGCGAAGGGCTGATAAGAAGGACATCGAGGAGATCTTCGGGCTCACCCGCGAGTTCGCCCTGTCCTTCCGCCCTCAGCGGTCGGCGTTCGACGCGGCCTACCCGCGCCTGCTGGAGAACCCGGACGCCCTGCTCCTGGTGGTCACGGTGGGCGGCGTGGTCCGCGGCTACCTCCTCGGCTTCGTCCACCTCACCCTGTTCGCCAACGGCCACGTCGCCTGGGTGGAGGAGGCGATGACCCAGCACGGCTTCCGCCGGCGCGGCCTCGGCCGGGCCCTGCTGGAGGAGTTCGAGACCTGGGCGCGCTCCCGTGACGCCGGGTACATAGCGCTCGCCACCCGTCGGGCGCCCGAGTTCTACCAGGCCCTCGAGTACGAGTCCGCCGGCACCTACTACCGCAAGGTGCTCAAGACCGACCGCCCGGCCTGACCGCCGCCCACGGGCCCCCGGCCCGGGCCGGGGCCCGCGGCGGCCGGATCACGAGGTGAGCTGGGCGTCCAGGCGGTAGCCGTCCACGGTGACGTACACCGCGTCGCCGGGCCGGGCGTTCAGGCGCATCAGCACCGGCTGGAGCGAGTCGAACACCGGCTGGCGGTCACGCCAGACCAGCACCACCGCGTTCTCTCCCGGCCCGGTCACCGACAGCAGCGTGCCCGGGCGCATGCCGAGCTGCGTCGCGTACCCCTCGGGCACCGGCACGGGCTCGCCGCGCAGGTGCTCGCTGGTCACGTCGATGCGCTGCCACCGGCGCGGGTCGGACGAAGGGCTGTGCAGCGGCGCCTGGGTGGCCGCGCGCGGCTCGGGCACCAGGTGCGGCCGGGGCGGGCCGGACAGCGCCGTCAGCGCGGCCAGGGCCGTATGGGCGTCGGGCAGGTTGTCGGCGACCGAGGGGATCGGCAGGCCGCCGCGCATCTGGTGGCCGTTGACCCCCGGCGTGCGGCGGGGGAGCGGCGCGAACCCGTTCGTCGTCGTGGCCTCGGGCTCGGGCGGCCGTGTCATGACCTTGGGCAGCGCGTCGATCCACGCCTGGGCCGAGTGGGCGCGGATGCCGACCTGGGCCAGCAGCTCGACGGCGTCCTCTCCGGAGGTCTTGTCGCCGAGCAACTGCGCCGTCCGCTCGCGGAGCCGGGTGAGGTCGCCGACCACCAGCCAGCCGTCCTGCAGGCGGCGGTCCGGCATGAGCGCCACCAGAACCCGCCACAGCGGCGTGCCGAGCGAGGGCACCGGGATCGGATGCGCGGGATCGGCTCCGATCAGCTGGTCCTCGGTGGCGGCGACGCCGAGCCACTCGGTGAGCCGGAACAGGTGACCCCTCACGGCCGTGGACTCCGGCGAGCGCAGCCACTGCAGCACCCGCTCTTCGGCGGCCCGCTGTGCCTGCGAGAGCACGTCCCGGTCGACGTGCAGCTCGTGGGCGAGCGTGCGGAGACTGACAGGATGCTCGGCGAACAGCCGCTCTATGGCGACGGCCCGCTCCAGTGGCGTCCACTCGCGGAACACCGCGTCGACCAGCCGGACGAGCGGGTTGTCCGACACCGGGGGCGGCGGAGGCGTCACCGGCGCGGGAGGCGGGGGCGCCTCGGAGAAGGGCGCCGCCGCTCGCGGCGCGCCGTTCACCGCGGGCTGCCCGGGGTGCTGCGCCGGATACGGGCCCGAGGGCTGTCCTGGCAACGGCCCGGAAGGCGAGCCCTGCGGCCCCGCCGGGAGGCCCGCGGGGTGGCCCTGCGGCCCGGTGTGCTGCGCTGGGTAGGGCCCGGTCGGTTGCGCGGGCCGCGTTCCGGCGGGTTGCCCCGGCTGCGGGACACCCTGCTGGGGCACGCTCGTCCGGCCGGGAAGGACCGCGCCGGGCTGAACGGGATGGGGGCCGGTGCGCTCGTCGGGCCGCGTCGCGGCCGGCGCGACGGCGGACGGCGGCACCTGCGGTGAGACGGCGGGCACCCGGCCGAGGATCTCGCGGAAGAGGGCGGTGATGATCACCTCGGGGGAGACGAGGCCCGTGGGCACCCGCAGGTCGGCGGCGCTGAGTCTGCGCAGGCGCTGGATGCCTCCCATGCCGCTGATGGCCGACCGCGCCGGCTCGGGCCAGCCGGGCAGCCCCGGATCGACCGCGTGGACCTGAAGGGCCGGCAGCACGTCCATCAGCGCCAGGTGATCCCAGCGGCTGACGGCCAGCCGCGAGAGGCGGTCGCAGAGCCACTCGACACCGGTGGTGCCCAGAGCACGACTGAGGGCGACCGACGCCCACCAGCCCCCAGGCAGCCGGGGATCGGCGAGCACTTCGGCGATCTGCTGAGGTCGGCTCCAGCGAAGGGCCGGGACGAGATCACTCAGGCAGATCATTGAATCGGCGTCCATCGGCTGACCGCATCCTCCCGAGTGTGACGCATGTTGCTAATGGTGCAGCTTACGCCGGAGGCTATCAATTAGCGTCATCAAGGGAGAACATAGCGGCTCGCATGCTGCCCGCGGGTGCACACAGTCCTAGCCCTCCCCTCGGACCTCCGCCCCGGCCGCCCCGCCGCTGCGACCGTCGCCGGGCTCCCCTCCGCCGAGGAGGGTCGGGGGCTCGAGGGGCGATGAGCATTAGTCATGCGGCTTGACCTGCGGAAATGTCGTGCGGACCGGTACGTCGCATAGACGCCCCGATCCCGGGATCGGTCGCCGGGTCGTCACCGGAGGACCCCCCCGACCCGCCCGCGACCGCCCCGGCCGCCCGGCTCACTGCCCACACGACAGTTCGTCAGAAAGCAGTCAAAGGGGCACGGACCTCACTTGCGATCATCGTTCCACCGGCCGGTCGGGTCCGGCGTGAGGGCCGGGACGGACGATCGTGCCGGGGGTCGCCCGCCGAGACGGGTGACGGCGGCGGCGCCGGCCCGGCAGCCGGCTTCCAGAGCGGACTCGGGGGGCTCGCCGGACAGCAGCGCCGTCAGGAAACCGGCGGCGAACGCGTCTCCGGCTCCTGTCGAGTCGACGACCCCCGCCGTACCGGCGATGCTCGCCGCACCCGCGATGCTCGCCGTACCCGCCACGCTCGCTTCGGCCCTGCCGGCGGCCCCCGTGGCGGTGGGTCCGATGGCGGCCGCGCGGTGGACGATTCGTCCGGCGACGGCGAGAAGGGCTCCGGACGCGCCGAGCTTGACGGCCGCCATTCCGTATCGGGCGCTGAGCACCGCCGCCGCGGCCTCGAGGCCGGACTCCTCCCACTCCTCGGGCTCCACGGGCTTCCCGGGCTCCGCGGGCTCCCCGGAATCCCCGGCCCTCTCGGACACCTGAGGCTTCCGGGGCTCGCCGGCCAGAAGGAGGGCCTCGTCCCGGTTGGGGATGACCAGGGTGGCGGCGGCGGTCTCGTCGAGGAAGCGCCCGACGCCGAAGGCGCGCAGCGGTCCGGTCGACGCGGGGTCGACGCTGACGGGCACGCCGCGGCCGCGCGCGGCCCGCAGGGCGCGCCGCACCAGCTCCAGCCCCGGTCGCGCGAACAGCGTGTACCCCGAGACGTGCAGGCGGCCGACGCCCTCCAGCAGGTCGTCCTCCCAGTCGGCGGGCCCGATCCGCCCGCCCGCGCCCCGGTTGGTGAGCATGGACCGCTCCCCGCTCGCGTCCACCATGGCGATCACGACCGCCGTGGGATGCGCCGGGTCGACCGACACGTGCGGCCGCACCCCCGCCGCGCGCAGCTCGGAGATGTGCCACTGCCCTGTGTCGTAGCCGACCCGGGTCAGGATCCGCGCGTCCGCGCCCAGGTGGGCGGCCCAGGAAGCGGTGTTGGCTCCCGAGCCGCCCGGACGCACGGCGATGTCGGCCGGGGTGTCGGTGCCGGTGGCCACCGGCACCCGGTGAAGGGCGACGACATCGGTGACGGCGTCCCCGATGACGAGCAGGCCGCCCGCCACTCAGCCCTCCGCCGCCGGTGAGGCCGGCTCCGGCGCGGACGAGGAGAGCGGTGCCGACACGGACGGGGAGGCCGGTGCCGTCGGAGCGGCCGTCGTGGAGGGGGAGAGGGGGGAGGCCGTGGCCCAGGCGGCGGCGATGCGTCCGGCCAGGCGGGTGTTGCCGCGCACGGCGGCCAGGTTGGCCTCCAGCGAGGCTCCCGCGGTGCCGCGCACCAGGAAGTCGAGCAGGAACGGGGTGATCGCCTGACCGGTGATCCCCTCACGGTCGGCCGCCGCCAGGGCCTCGGCCAGCACCTGGTCGTGCAGTTCGGGATCGAGCTGCTCGCCGGCCGGGACCGGGTTGGCGACGATGAGCGCCGACTCAGGACCGCCCAGCCGGTCCTGCGCCCGCATGACGGCCGCGGCCTGTTCGGGGGTCTCCAGCCGCCAGTCCACCGGCAGCCCCGAGGTGTGCAGGTAGAACCCGGGGAAGAAGCCGGTGCGGTATCCGGCCACGCTCACCCCGCGGGTCTCCAGCCGCTGCAGGGTGGCCGGCACGTCCAGGATGGACTTCACGCCCGCGCAGACGACGGTGATCCTGGTCTTGGCGAGCATGTCGAGGTCGGCGGACTCGTCCTGGTCCGTCGTCCAGGCGCGGTGCACGCCGCCGAGGCCGCCGGTCGCGAACACCCGGATCCCCGCGCGCGCCGCGAGGAAGGCCGTGGCCGAGACCGTCGTCGCGCCGCTGGCCCCGAGCGCCGAGGCGATGGCCAGGTCGCGGAACCCGAGCTTGCGCAGGCCCGGCTCGGTGGCGATCCGTTCCAGCATGCCCTTGTCCAGGCCCACCCGGGCCACCCCGTCGAGCACGGCGATGGTCGCCGGCACGGCTCCGGCCTCCCTGACCAGCCCTTCCAGCTCCACCGCGACCTGGAGGTTGCGGGGCTGCGGCAGGCCATGGGAGATGATCGTGGTCTCGAGCGCCACGACGGGGGCTCCGGCCGCGAGCGCCTCGGCGACCTCCTCGGATGTCCGGATCATCGTCTCGCCGGCGCCGGTCGTCTGCATACTCGCCCTCGGTCCTCTCCGTCTGTACGCTCGGGAATCTCCAGGGGGAATGTTCCCCTGATGCGCTGTCTCACCGTACTGTCCCGGTTAGGAGCCTTTGTCATGCACCGGTCGCATTACGACGCCGTCATCGTGGGTGGGGGACACAACGGCCTGGTCGCCGCCGCCTACCTGGCGCGGGCGGGCCGCCGCGTGCTGGTGCTGGAGCGGCTGCCGCACGTCGGTGGGCTCGCGGTGTCCGCGCGAGCGTTCGCCGGGGTGGACGCCCGGCTCTCCCGCTACTCCTACCTGGTCAGCCTGCTGCCCGGCAAGGTCGTCGCCGACCTCGGCCTGCGGCTGGAGCTGCGGCGGCGCCGCTTCGCCTCCTACACCCCCGTCGGGGAAACCGGGCTGCTGGTGGACAACGCCGACGCCGGCCGCACCGCCGCCTCGTTCGCGCGGGTGACCGGCGGCACCGCCGACCACCGGCAGTGGGACCGCTTCTACGCGATGACCGCCGCCGTCGCCCGGCGCGTGGCGCCGACCCTGCTGGAGCCGCTGCGCGACCGCGCGGCCATGCGCGAGGTGGTCGGGGACGCGGAGGCATGGCGGGACCTGTTCGAACGGCCGATCGGCGAGGTGGCCGCCGAGCGCTTCGGCGACGAGGTCGTGCGCGGCGTGGTGCTGACCGACGCGCTCATCGGCACCTTCGCCGACCCGGCGGCCGGCCTGCTCGCCAACCGCTGCTTCCTCTACCACGTGATCGGCGACGGGACGGGGGACTGGAACGTCCCGGTCGGCGGCATGGGAACGGTCAGCGGCGCGCTCGCCGACGCGGCCCGGCGCGGCGGCGCCGACATCCGGACCGGGGCGGAGGTGCTGGCGATCGACCCGGACGGAGGCGGTCCCGCTCCGGCCGGGCGCGGGCGGGCCGAGGTGTCCTTCAGGGACGCGGACGGGGCCGAGCACGCGGTGACCGGCGACCACGTGCTGGCCAACGTCCCGCCCGCCGTCCTGGACCGCCTGCTCGGCCGGGAGCCGGGCGAGGCGCCGGAGGGCGCCCAGCTCAAGGTGAACATGGTGCTGTCCCGGCTGCCGCGCCTGAAGGACGGCGCGGTCGACCCCGCGGAGGCGTTCGCGGGCACGTTCCACATCAACGAGAGCCGCGACCAGCTCGCCCGGGCGTACGAGCAGGCGTTGGCCGGGGTGATCCCCGAGGTGCCGCCGGCGGAGGTGTACTGCCACTCGCTGACCGACCCCTCCATCCTCGGGCCGTCGCTGCGGGAGTCCGGGGCCCAGACGATGACGCTGTTCGGGCTGCACATGCCCGCCCGGCTGTTCCGGGAAGACCCGGAGAAGTCGCGGAAGGCGGCGCTGGCGGCCACCATGGCCTCCTTGGACTCGGTTCTCGCCGAGCCCCTGGAGGACTGCCTGCTCCGCGCCCCGGACGGCTCCCCGTGCGTCGAGGCCAAGACGCCCGTGGACCTGGAGGCCGAGGCGGGGCTCCCCGGCGGGCACATCTTCCACCGCGACCTGGCCTGGCCCTTCGCCGAGGACGACGCCGACGAGGGCCGGTGGGGGGTGGAGACGCCGCACGAGCGCGTCCTGCTGTGCGGCGCGGGCGCCCGCCGTGGCGGCGGCGTCAGCGGCATCCCCGGCCGCAACGCCGCCATGGCCGTCCTGACGCCGGGCACCTGAGCGACCCCTGGCACCGAGCACGCGGGTGCTCCTGCCACGGAGCACCTGAGCGACCCTGACGCCGGACACCCCGAAACGCGACCCGGGGACGCGTGACGCCGGGATCCGCGCGCCGGAACGCTCCCGCTCCATTCTTCTCATTGGGCTCTCATAGTGTCCGGATAGCGTGTGAGCGTGGTGAGCACGGCGGGAGACAGGGAGGGCGGCGGCGCGCGCCTCCTGGTGGTCGACGACGAACCGGCGCTGCGCGAGGCGCTGCAGAGCAGCCTCGAGTTCGAGGGGTACGAGGTCGGCCTGGCCAGGGACGGCGCGGAGGCCCTGGACGCGCTGGCCCGAGCCGCCTACGACCTCGTCCTGCTCGACGTCATGATGCCCCGGGTCGACGGGCTCACCGCCTGCCGCCGCCTGCGCGCCGCGGGCAGCCAGGTCGCCGTGCTCATGCTCACCGCCCGGGACGCCGTCGGCGACCGGGTGTCCGGGCTGGACGCGGGGGCCGATGACTACCTGGTCAAACCATTCGAGCTGGACGAGCTGTTCGCGCGGGTGCGCGCGCTGCTGCGGCGCGGCGCCCGGCAGGCCGTCTCGTCCCTCCCGGACGGCGTGCTCGCCTACGGCGACCTGCGCATGGACACCGGCAGCCGTGAGGTCGCCCGCGGCGAACGCCCGCTTGAGCTGACCCGCACGGAGTACCTGCTGCTGGAGCTGTTCCTGGCCCATCCGCGGCAGGTGCTCACCCGCGAGCAGATCCTCAGCGACGTGTGGGGGTTCGACTTCGAGCCGTCGTCCAACTCGCTGGACGTGTACATCATGTACCTGCGCCGCAAGACCGAGGCGGGCGGCGCGCCCCGCCTCATCCACACCGTGCGCGGCGTCGGCTACGTCCTGCGGGCCCCGTCCTGATGCCCGGCCGGCGCAGGTCGATGGGGTCGCGGCTGACCCTGCTGGTCGCGACCGCCGTCGCCGTGGCGATCGCCGTCTGCGCCGCCGCCTGCTGGTTCCTCGTGCGCAACGAGCTGTCGCGGCAGCTCGACGACTCCCTCGACCAGCCTCCGGTGGGAGGCAGGACCCTCGACATGATCCAGCGGGGCGGCTGCTCACAGCGGCCCACCGGCGCCGAGCCGCCCGGACCGTTCCTGCGCCTGCAGCAGATCGTCCGCGCCGACGGCACCCGCTGCGCGCAGGGGCTGGACGCCGTCGTGGTGACCGCGCAGGACCGGCGCGCGGCCGTCGTGCCCGGCGCGCGGCTCCTGCGCGACGGCGTCAGCGACGCCGGCGACCCGGTACGCGTGCTCACCGTGAACGTCGGCCCCGGCATCGCCGTCAGCGTCTCACGCTCCAGCGCCCAGACCGACGCCACGCTGCGCGGCCTCGCGCTGCTCCTCGCCGGCGTCGCGGCGCTCGGCGTCCTCGGCGCCGCCAGCGCGGGCCGGCTGGTCTCCCGCACGGCGCTGCGCCCGGTCGGCCGGCTCACCCGCGCCGTCGAGCACATCGCGCGCACCGAGGACCTGCGAACCCGCATCCCCGTCGACGGGGAGGACGAGATCGCCAGGCTCGGCGCGTCGTTCAACGCGATGACCGCGGCCCTGGCCGGGTCCAGGGAGCGCCAGCGTCAGCTCATCGCCGACGCCGGGCACGAGCTGCGCACCCCGCTCACCAGCCTGCGCGCCAACATCGACCTGCTGCTGCACAGTGAGAACACCGGCCGGCCGCTCGATCCGGAGGCCCGCAGACGGCTGCTGGCCGGTCTCAAGGCCCAGATGAGCGAGCTGTCCGGTCTCGTCGGCGACCTGCTGGAGCTGTCGCGCGTCTCCGGCGGCGAGGAGGCGGTCGCCGACCTGCCCTTCCACGACGTGGCCGAGGCCGCCGTCGTCCGGGCACGCCTGCGCGCCCACGACGTGCGCATCACCTCGGACCTGGATGAGTGGTACGTCCACGGGCGAGAGGGGGCGCTGGAGCGCGCCGTGGTCAACCTGCTGGACAACGCCGTCAAGTTCAGTCCCGCCGGCGGCGAGGTCACCGTGCGGCTCAGCGGCGGGGTGCTCACCGTGCGCGACCACGGCCCCGGCATCCCGCAGGACGAACTCCCGCACGTCTTCGACCGCTTCTGGCGGTCCCCGGCCGCGAGGAGCATGCCCGGCTCCGGCCTCGGCCTGGCCATCGTCGCGCAGGCCGTCCGGGACGCCGGCGGCGAGGTCACCCTGACCGCCGCCCCCGGCGGCGGCACGCGCGCCCGGCTGACCCTCCCGGGCCGTCCGGCCGCCCGCCCGGCCTGACCCGCCCGGCCTGATCCTGCCGGGCCGTCCGGACGCCCGGCCTGCCTGACCGTCCCCAGGACGGGGCCGTTCCCGCGTGGGGCCGGACGCTTTCTCAGGCGGGGTTAACGATCGCCTCAGGGGCGTTCAATCCGGCTCTCCGACGGTGGAGTCATGAACCAGCCGACCCCCGGGCACCCCGCATGACCTCGCTCACGCGGGCGCCGGCCGCCCACCCGCCGACCAGGACCCGCCTCGTCGAGGTGGTCGTCCCCGTCCACAACGAAGAGAAGGCGCTCGCGCCGAGCGTCCGCCGCCTCCACGACTACCTGACCGGCACCTTCCCGTACGGCTTCCGCATCACGGTCGCCGACAACGCCAGCACCGACCGCACCTGGGCCGTCGCCTCCGCGCTCGCCCGCGACCTGCCGCACGTCCACGCCGTCCACCTGGACGAGAAGGGACGCGGGCGCGCGTTGCGCGCGGTATGGGCGAGCAGCGACGCCGACGTCGTCAGCTACATGGACGTCGACCTGTCCACCGGCCTCACCGCGTTCCTGCCGCTGATCGCCCCGCTGATGTCGGGCCACAGCGACCTGGCGATCGGCACCCGCCTGGCCGGGGCGTCCCGGGTGGAGCGCGGGCCGAAGCGGGAGATCATCTCCCGCGGCTACAACCTGCTGCTGCGTTCCACGATGGGAGCCCGCTTCTCCGACGCCCAGTGCGGCTTCAAGGCGGCCCGCACCGAGATCGTCCAAGCCCTGCTGCCGGCCGTCGAAGACCAGGAGTGGTTCTTCGACACCGAGCTGCTGCTCCTCGCCGAGCGCCACGGCCTGCGCATCCACGAGGTCCCCGTCGACTGGGTGGACGACCCCGACAGCCGCGTCGACGTCCTGCGCACCGCGCTCGACGATCTGAGGGGAATGGCCCGGGTCGCCCGCAGGACGCTCGCGGGCGCGGCGCGCATCCCCGTGCCGGACCGGGTGGCGGCGGCCCGGCTGCCGTCCGGCATGCGGCGCCAGCTCCCGGGCTTCGTCGTCATCGGCGTCATCAGCACCCTGGCCTACCTCGCGCTGTTCTGGGCGCTCCGCGGGTTCATGGCGGCCGTGGCGGCGAACGCCGTCGCGCTGCTGGTCACCGCCGTCGCCAACACCGCGGCCAACCGGCGCCTGACCTTCGGCGTGACCGGCGCCGCGGGAGCGCTCCGGCACCAGGTCCAGGGCCTGGCGGCCTTCCTCGTCGGCCTCGCGCTCACCACCGGGGCGCTGGCCCTGCTGCCCGCGACGGCCGGCCGATGGCTCGAGATCGCCGGCGTCGTCGCCGCCAACGGCCTGGCCACCCTTGTCCGCTTCATGCTCCTGCGCGCCTGGGTCTTCAACCCGCGCCGCCGGAAGGAGACCAGCCCATGACGACCTCGCACTCCTCGGAAGGCCTGGAAACCGCCCAAGTCGTGCCGACCGGCCGTGCACGGGCAGGGACCCGTCCCGCCCGGACGTCCGGCCACGGACCCCGGCGGCCGGACACGCCCGGCGCCGGGCGTCCAGCCGCCGGCGACCCGGCCGGACCCCTGCCCCGAAGCCGTCCGCTCCGCCTGATCCTCGGCCGTCCGGAAGATCCGCGGTGGGCCAGGCCCGCGCTGCTCGGCGTGCTGGCGCTCGCCGCGGTGCTCCACACCTGGGCGCTCGGCCGCAACGGGTACGCCAACGAGTACTACGCCGCCGCCGTCCTGTCCGGCACGCACAGCTGGAAGGCGTTCTTCTTCGGCGCGCTCGACGCCGGGTCCTTCATCACGGTCGACAAGCCGCCGTTCGCGTTGTGGGTGATGGGACTGCCGGCCCGCGTCTTCGGGTTCGGCGCCTGGAGCATGCTCCTGCCGCAGGCCGTCGCGGGCGTCGCCTCCGTCGGCCTGGTCCACTCGGCCGTGCGCCGCGCCCTCACCGGCGCCCACGGGCACGCCGCCGGGCTGGTCGCCGCCCTGGTCATGACGCTGACGCCCATCACCGTGGCGATCAACCGGGACAACAACCCCGACACCGTCCTGGTGCTGCTGCTCGTGGCCGCCGCCTGGTTCTGCGCCGAGGCGATCAAGACTGGACGGATGCGGACGCTCGTCCTGTGCGGAGTCCTCGTCGGCGCCGGCTTCATGACCAAGATGCTGCAGGCGTATCTGGTGCTTCCGGCGTTCGCGCTTGTGTACCTGTACGGCGCGCCGGGCGCGCTCCTGCGGCGCCTCGGCCACCTGCTCGCCGCGGGCGTCGCCCTGCTGGTGTCGAGCGCCTGGTGGATGGCCGTCGTCGACCTGTGGCCCGCCTCCGGCCGCCCGTACATCGGCGGCAGCACCGACAACACCGTCTGGGACCTGGTCATCGGCTACAACGGCCTCGGCCGCGTCTTCGGCGGCGCGGGCAACCGCGGCGCCGGAACCGGCGCGCCGGTTCCGGCGCCGCAGCACGGTGGCGCCGCCGCGTTCGGCGTGGGCGGCGGCGGCGGAGGCGGCGGGTTCGGCGGCGGCGCCGGCCTTGGCGTGGCCGCCGTCACGCTGGCGCTGCCCGCGTTCCTGGACGACAGCGCCCTGA
>NZ_JBHSFP010000059.1:0-28448 GCF_042654065.1 Sphaerisporangium dianthi
GTCCTCGAGCTCGATCTCCTTGGCGATGGAGACACCGTCGTTGGTGATGGTGGGAGCGCCCCACTTCTTCTCCAGCACGACGTTGCGGCCCTTGGGACCCAAGGTCACCTTGACGGCGTCGGCGAGCTGGTTCATACCGCGCTCGAGACCGCGCCGGGCGTCCTCGTTGAACGCGATCATCTTGGCTGCCATACGGCTAGACCTCCCAGATACAGGGTGGCTTGCATCGGATCGAGCCGACGCCCGCGACGGCATTAGACCCGCGCCCCCACGGCACCTGTCGCCGTGGATCGCCAGGCCCCATCGCCTCGATCCAGGTTTGTCACTCTCGACAGGAGAGTGCCAACGAACTGTTTAGCACTCTACCCGGTCGAGTGCAAGCGACAACCCCTATGACCTGGGCGGCACAAGGATTTCTCCGACCGTATGCCGAATATTGGGTACGTCCCCGCAGGCAAGGCGGTACAGCCGCATAGGGGGACATGAAGGAAGGCCCGGCCCGTCTTGGTGCACGACAGACCGAACCTTCCAGCTACTGACTGAGAGAGACTAGTGGATCTTCGCGTCGACCGGACGTCGCCGGTCGCGTCACACAGTGCGCACGGCCTCCGCTTGAGGACCCTTCTGACCCTGTGTGATCTCGAACTCCACCCGTTGACCCTGCTCGAGAGACCGGTATCCCTCGGACATGATCGCTGAGTAGTGGACAAACACGTCCTTACCACCGTCTACCGCGATGAAGCCGTAGCCCTTGTCCGCGTTAAACCATTTGACGGTGCCCTGCGCCACTTTCCGACTCCTCTTGCTGGGCTCCGGACCCCGCCCACTCCTCCGCGAGGCCCGTGACCTTCGGTGCCGAGACGCATGCGAACTCCTCGGCTACGTCGATCGTTCTCGACCATACCTGTGGCAAGGGTTGAAGCAACAGAGTCAATCAGGAAACTACTACTTGACGTTCGCTCTCAGCGGGACGCCGCCATTTCTTGCTCGCGTTTAGTTAGTTGACAATTACACTAACGGAGGGCCCAGTAAGCACTTCTATTATGATAGTTCGACGATCCTTCAGCACGCTCGCGAGCATGCGGACGCCCATGCGTCCACCTGGGACGCATGGGCGTTTTGGGTCCAGAGAAGGGCGTGGGGCCAGAGCGGCCCGCACGCCCGCCGGAAGGGCGCCGAATCCGCGGAGGTCAGCCTCCGGCGACGGCCGGAATCACCGAGATGTGGGCCCCCTCCGGGGTGGCGGTGTCGAGACCGTCCACGAATCGGACATCCTCTTCTCCGACATACACGTTGACAAAACGGCGGATCTTGCCCGTTTCGTCCAGAATACGGGCCCCGATTCCGGGGAAGTCGGCGTCGAGCTTCTGGAGCACCTCGCGAAGGGTCGCCCCCTCACCACTCACCTCCGACGCTCCGTCGGTGTAGGTGCGAAGAATCGTCGGAATCCGCACAGAAACGCTCATTAATCTGGCCCTTTCAGGAGTTGTCGGCGACAGCCGTACGAAATGCGTCGAGCGAGGGACGGATGACCGCGGTAGGCCTCGCTTCGGCGGAGACCGCGTCGAGTGTCTTGAGGCCGTCTCCAGTGTTCAGCACCACGGTCTCGGCCTCCGGATCGAGAAGGCCGTTGGCGACCAGTTTGCGGAGAACACCGACGGTGACGCCGCCGGCGGTCTCGGCGAAGACGCCCTCGGTGCGCGCCAGCAGCCGGATGGCGTCCACCACCTCGGCATCGGTGACGTCCTCGACCGCGCCACCGGTGCGGCGGGCGATGTCGAGCACGTACGGCCCGTCGGCGGGGTTGCCGATGGCGAGCGACTTGGCGATGGTGTCGGGCTTGACCGGCCGCACGATGTCGTGCCCCGCCTTGAAGGCCGTGGACACCGGCGAGCACCCCTGCGCCTGGGCGCCGAAGATCTTGTAGGGCCGGTCTTCGACCAGGCCGAGCCGGATCAGCTCCTTGAAGCCCTTGTCGATCTTGGTGAGCTGGGAGCCGGAGGCCACCGGGATGACGATCTGGTCGGGAACGCGCCACCCGAGCTGCTCGGCGATCTCGAAGGCCAGGGTCTTGGAGCCCTCGGCGTAGTACGGCCGCAGGTTCACGTTGACGAAGCCCCACTTGTCGCCCAGCGGGTCGCCGATGAGCTCGGAGCAGAACCGGTTGACGTCGTCGTAGGTGCCCTCGATGCCGACCAGGCGGCCGCCGTACACCGAGGCCATGACGATCTTGGCCTCTTCGAGGTTGGACGGGATGAACACGCAGGAGTCCAGCCCCGCGCGCGCCGCCGCGGCCGCCACGGCGCCCGCGAGGTTGCCCGTGGAGGAGCACGACAAGGTGCGGAAACCGAAGTTGCGGGCGGCCTCCAGCGCGATGGCGACGACCCGGTCCTTGAACGAGTGGGTCGGGTTGCCGGAGTCGTCCTTGACGTGCAGGCTGCGCAGGCCCAGCTCACGGGCCAGGTTGTCGGCCTTGACCAGCTTCGTCCAGCCGGGGGCCAGGTTGGGCCGGGAAGCGACGTCACCGGGCACCGGGAGCAGCCCGCGGTAGCGCCAGATGTTGGTCGGACCGGACTCGATCTGCTCCCGGGTCACGGTCGCCTCCGCGGCCGCGGGAGCAGTCCAGGAGTAGGCCACTTCGAGTGGCCCGAAACACTCCGCACAGGCGAAGATCGGTCCGAGGTCGTACCTGGTGCCGCATTCGCGGCACGACAGGGCGACGGCGGGGCCGAAGTCGAGTGCGGGCGTGGTCTCAGCTGTTGCGAGCGCCATGAAGCGAGGCCTTTCCCTCATCTTCGCCCGGACCACCTTGGTCACGGGCCGGAATTGGCACCTGTCCCGGCCGGTCTCACTGGTCTTGAAGTGCCGCGTCGTTCGGCAGACGCGGATGACCACAGCCGGGAGGGTTGCCGGGGCTTCGCAGGGCCGGTCCCTCCACCCCTCTGGATGAGCAATATGAAGTTGTCGGGTCCCGCTCTTATCACAAGCGGGCCTAAAGAACTGTACCTCGCCCATCAGCGCGCTCGGCCGTCCGTCTCACTCTACGAGACATAAGCGCACGTCAGAAGAAATCCGGCGTGAGGCGGGCAGGTCAGAAGAGATCCACGCCGCACGAGGCGACGGCCGGCCGCAGAGGCGCGATCGGGAGGGGCGCCGCCGGCGAGGGACCCGCCGTAAGCGGGGTCCCGTCAGGAGAGGGCGCGGTCAGGTGGGCCAGCCGTAGGCGTCGCCGAGTGCGGCCTGCACGTACTTGCGGGCCTGGTGGATGCGCGACTTGGCCGTGCCGAGAGGGATGCCGAGCTGCTCGGCCACCTCGTTGTAGTCGAGCTGGCAGATGTCGCGCAGCACCAGGGCCTGGGCCAGCTCGGGCTTGTCGGCCTCCAGCGACTCCATCGCGTCGAGCAGGTCGAGCCGCGACCCGGCGATCACGCTGACCCTGTGCGGGTCGGCCCGCAGGTCGGGCACTTCCTCGGAGGTCTGCTCGGCGGCCCGGCGCTTGAGCGTGCGGTAGGTCGTGCGGGCGCAGTTCGTCGTGACGATGTGCAACCAGGTGGAAAAACGCGCCCGCCCTTCGAACCTGCCGATGTTGCGGGCGACCGCCAGGAGCGTATCCTGACAGGCCTCCTCCGCGTCCTGGTGGTAGGGCAGCAACCTGGAGCAGTGGCGCAGCACGTCCGGCTCGATGCGGCGGAGCAACTCGCCGAGGGCTCTGTGGTCCTTGGCGGCGGCCGCGCGGGCCAGTTCTTCGGTCGTCTCGTCAAGCGCCATGCCCGAGCCCCTCTCGACCGCCTGTGCCTAGCCCCGACCTGACCACCAACCCATCTTATTGGGAGGGTTAAATTCCATTAATCTGCGGCCAGGTGCGCATCACAACGGAGAAGAACGGCGAGGGACGACCGCCACGGCGCGGACGAGGAGTGTGATGGGCGGATGAACACAGTTCTACTGGCCTCCAACCGGGGGCCCGTGTCGTTCACGCTCGCCGACGACGGCTCGCTGACGATGCGCCGCGGCGGAGGCGGCATGGTCTCCGGGCTGTCGGAGGTCGCCAAGGACGGCAACGTGCTGTGGGTGTGCGCCGCGCTGTCCGACGGCGACCGCAGCGCCGTGCGGCTCGCGCCGGGCGGGCGCCTGGACCAGGCGGGCTACGACACCGGCCCGGTACGCATGCTGGACATACCGCCCGCCACGTTCCACCGCGCGTACAACGCGGTCGCCAACTCCACGCTGTGGTTCGTCAACCACCTGCTGTACGACACCCCGAACTCGCCGCAGTTCGACATGCGCTTCCGCAGAGAGTGGGAGTCCTACCAGGACTACAACGCCGCGTTCGCGCTCGCGCTGGCCGAGGAGGCCGCGCACGGCGCCCGCGCGATGATCCAGGACTACCACCTCACCCTCGCCCCGGCGATGCTGCGGGTGGAGCGCCCCGACCTGCGCATCGCCCACTTCTCCCACACCCCATGGGCGCCGCCGGAGTACTTCTCCCTGCTGCCCGACGACATCGCCGCAGAACTGCTGACCGGCATCCTCGGCGCCGACCAGGCGGGCTTCCTGACGGCGCGCTGGGCGGCGGCGTTCATGGACTGCTGCGAGACGCTGCTCGGCGCCCAGGTCGACCGCCTCCAGGGCACGATCACCTACGAGGGCCGCACCACCCGCATCGGGGTGTACCCGCTCGGCGTCGACGGCGACGCGCTGTGGGCCCGTGCCCTGGAGCCGGACGTCGAGTCGCACATGGTCGCGTTGCGCGAGCGGGTGGGCGACCGCAAGCTCATCGTGCGCATCGACCGCACCGAACTGTCCAAGAACATCGTCCGCGGCCTGTCGGCGTACCGGCAGTTCCTCACCGATCATCCCGAATGGCACCGCAAGGTCGTGCACCTGGCGTTCGCCTACCCCTCGCGGCACGACCTGCCCGAATACCGCGAGTACACCGCGGCCGTGCAGCGGTGCGCCAAGCAGATCGAGGACGAGTTCGCCGGCGAGGACTGGGATCCGCTGATCCTGAACGTGGACGACGACTACGCCCGCTCGCTCGCCGCCTACCGCATGGCGGACGTCCTGCTGGTGAACCCGATCCGCGACGGCATGAACCTCGTCGCCAAGGAGGGGCCCATCCTCGCGCCCCACTGCGCGCTGGTGCTGTCCAGGGAGGCCGGGGCCGCCGCCGAGCTGGGCGCGGACGCGCTCATGGTGAACCCCTACGACGTCTCCGGCACGGCGAACGCCCTGTACGACGCGCTGACGCTCCCCGAGGAGGATCGCGCGAAGCGCGGCGCCCGCCTGCGCGCGGCGGCGACGGCCCTGCCGCCGCGCCAGTGGTTCGCCGACCAGCTCGCCGCCCTCGAACGCTGACCGGGGGCGACCCGCAGGGTCACTTCGGGGACAGGGCGTCCGACAGGGCCGACAGCAGGGCGGCGACGCCCGCGGGCCCCTCCACGATCAGGTCGGCGCCGTCGGCGAGCGCGGTGACCTCGGCGGAGGCGCTGCACACCGTCACGCCGGGCAGGCCCGAGAGCCGGACGGCCTCGAAGGCGGCGAGGTCGCCGAGGTCGTCCCCGGCGAACAGCACCGACCGGGCCCCGCGCTCCACGAGGAACGCCCCGAGGGCGTGCCCCTTGTCCATCCCCGCGGGCCGCAGCTCCAGCACCAGGCGCCCCGGCTCGACCAGCATGCCGGTCTCGGCGGCGAGCTTGGCCAGCGGCTCGCGAAGCGCCCGCAGGCTCGCCTCGGGGTCGGCGGCCCTGCGGGTGTGCACGGCGACGGCCCTGCCCTTGTCCTCGACGGTCACCCCGGGCGCGGTCCCGTCGCTGACGGGATGACCGCAGGAGGCCAGCAGGGCGGGCAGCTCGGCGCGGACGCGTTCGACGCCGGGCGGAGGCGGCGGTGAACTGAGCACCCCGTTCTCCCAGCGCTCCAGGCCGTACTGGCCGAGCACCACGAGCCCGGGAACGTCGGCGAGGCCCGGCCCGCCGGGCACCTCGCCGTAGGCGATGGCGGTGGCGGCCGGGCGGCCGGTCACGATCACCACCGCTCCGACCAGGCCGCCGAGGCGCACGAGCGCGGCGGCCGCGTGCGGGTCGACTCGGGCGTCGGCGGGGTCGAGGACGATCGGCGCCAGCGTGCCGTCGAAGTCCAGCCCGATCACGGCCCGTCGGGGATCGGCCTTGATCGCCGCTAATCCGGCTATGTCCGGCAATACATCATGAGTCACGCGTTGAGCACTACCCCGCGGATCACGGACGCATGCCGAGGCGCCGGGCCGCCCGTTCGCGCTGCCGCGAGGCCCGCAGCCGCCGCAGCCGCTTGACCGTGAGAGGGTCGAACGCCATGGCCTCCGGCCGGTCGACGAGCCGGCCGAGCAGTTGGTAGTAACGGGTCGAGGAGATGTCGAAGGCATCGCGGATCGCCTGCTCCTTGGCGCCCGCGTAACGCCACCACTGACGCTCGAAGGCCAGCAGCTCGCGTTCTCGCTCGGTCAGCCCGCCCGGAGCCGGGGGGACGGACGGTTCCTCGGGATCGCTGTCACCACGATCGGGTGCGGTGTCCATGATGTCCTCCTCGGTCGGGTACACGGGAGACGTGGACAGAGGGCCGGGCAGGGGAGATGTGACGGGCACCCGGGCGAGCGCGACCCTGAGCCACGACGCGCACGTGCGGCCCGTGGCAATCGTAGTCGGGAATTCGCGGCTGTTCATGACACTTCGGGAGACCCGGCCGGCCCGGGTCCGCGAGGACCCGGGCCACCCTCCGCGGAGCCGACCCCGAAAGGGTCGTAGCAGGACAGAACCATGCACCATCCGACCCGCGGAGCACGGAGATCGACAAGGTTGCCCGCGTCTGCGGATGCGCCCCTATGACACCGCGTTCTAACGACGTACAGTCACCAGTTGTGACCTCTGTCATCACGCTTCTCACTGACTACGGCCTGGAAGACGGCTTCGTCGGCTCCTGCCACGGGGTGATCGTGGGAATCGCCCCGCAGGCACGGATCATCGACGTCTGCCACCTGGTGCCGGCCGGGGACATCCGGCGCGGCGCCGCGATCCTCGCCCAGACGCTGCCATATCTGCCCGACGGCGTGCACGTCGCCGCCGTCGACCCGGCCACGGCCGGCGCCCGGCGCTCGGTCGTCGTGGAGGCGGGCACCCGCGTGTTCGTCGGCCCGGACAACGGCCTGCTCTCCTGGGCTCTGATGGCCGCGGGAGGCGCCCGGGCGGCCTACGAGCTGTCGAACAGGGAGCTGTTCCTCAATCCGGTGTCGCCGGCCTTCCCCGGCCGGGACATCTACGCGCCGGTGGCGGCGCGGCTGTGCGCCGGGCACAAGCCCGAGGACGTCGGCCCCGAGGTCCCCCTCGACCGCCTGTTGTCGCTGCCGGTGCCGAAGGCCCGGCTGGGCGAGGGGGCGGCCGACGGCGAGGTCCTCTCGCTCGACCGCTACGGCAACGTGCAGCTCTCCGTGACCGGAGAGGACCTCGCGTCGATCGGCGTCCACGTCGGGGACACCCTGGCGGTGTCCATGGGCAGGCGGCAGATGACGATCCCGTTGCGCGACACCTTCGCCGCCGTGCCGCCGGGCGGCCTGGTCGCGTTCGTCGACTCGGCGGGGCGCATCACCTTCGCGGTGCGCTCCGGCGACGCCGCCGAGCGGCTCGGCCTGCCGCCGGGCGCCCACGTGCGCGTGGCGCGAGGCGCCGACCTCTGACCGCGTGCGACGAAGACTCGCAATCATTGCCATCCCCTGACCGCTCAGCGCCCGTACATGTGTTCCGGCCGTGGGTACTGACAAAATGATCACATAGCGTAGTTATCCGACCGCAGGCGGCTCTTGCTCAAAGGCCTCTGTTTCCAGGGGCACCCGAAACAGGGGCGCCGCGACGGGTTTCCTTGGGGGGAACGACATGATTCGCCGTCTTCTGATCACCTCTGCCTGCGCCGCCATCGCCGTCGTCGTGCCGACCGCCGCGGCCTGCGCCCAGAGCGCCTCGTCCGCCGGAATCCAGCGGGGCGATCACATCGGCACCGGGACCGACACGGACATCGATGCGGACACCGACATCGATGCCGACGTCGACACCGACCTCGATGTGGACACCGACCTGGACCTCGGCGTCAACGGGGACCTGAACACCGGGCTGGGCACCCGCGTGATCGCCAGTTCCGGTGGCGGCAACAACACTGACAGCCGAGCCAACGCGATCGCCGCCGCCGACGCGCCTCAGAGCGCCGCAACAGGGCTCAAGAGCTCCGCGGGGCTCAACAGCGAGGCCGGACCGAACGGCGCGGCGGGCGCGGGCGCCGCCCCCTCGCCCGCCGGCCGCCGCTGACCCGCCCGGCGACGGCCGCCGCGCCCTGCCATGACCGAGAAACCCCCACGGCACGTCCGTGAAGGGCTCCTCGGTTCCATGACGCCCTGGGCTAGGAAGTGGCGTGGATGATGTCGTAGGCCTCGGCGAAGTGGCACGCGCTGAGGTGCCCGCCCGCGCGGACCTCCAGCAGCGGCTCCTGCTCGGCGCAGATGTCCTGCGCCTTCCAGCACCGCGTGCGGAAGCGGCAGCCAGAGGGCGGGTCGGCCGGCGACGGCGGGTCGCCCTGCAGGATGATCCGCTCGCGGTTCTCGCGGCCCTCGGGGTCGGGGACAGGGACGGCCGACAGCAGCGCCTGGGTGTACGGGTGGGCAGGCCGCTCGTAGATCCCCTCGTCCTTGCCCAGCTCCACGACCTTGCCCAGGTACATCACCGCGACGCGGTCGGAGATGTGCCGGACGACCGACAGGTCGTGGGCGATGAAGATGTAGGCGAGGTTGAACTCCTCCTGCAACCGCTCGAGCAGGTTCATCACCTGTGCCTGGATCGACACGTCGAGCGCCGAGACCGGCTCGTCGCAGATGATGATCTCGGGCTGCAGCGCCAGGCCCCGGGCGATGCCGATGCGCTGCCGCTGGCCGCCCGAGAACTGGTGCGGGTACCGGTTGATGTGCTCGGGGTTGAGGCCGACCACTTCCAGCAGTTCCTGCACCTTCCTGCGGCGGTCGCCCTTGGGTGCCACCTCGGAGTGGATCTCGTACGGCTCCCCGATGATGTCGCCGACCGTCATGCGCGGGTTCAGTGAGGTGTACGGGTCCTGCATGACCATCTGGATGTTGCGGCGCATCCGCTTGAGGTCTCCCCCGTGCGCCTTGGTCATGTCGGTGCCGTTGATCTTCACCTGCCCCGAGGTGGGCCGCTCCAGCGCCATCAGCAGCTTGGCGAGCGTGGACTTGCCACAGCCAGACTCGCCGACGACGCCGAGCGTCTCGCCGCGATGCAGGTCGAAGGAGACCCCGTCCACCGCCTTGATCGCGCCGATCTGGCGCTTGAGAACGATGCCCTGGGTCAACGGAAAGTGCTTGACCAGGTCACGAACCTCGAGGATCCGCTCACCCGAGGGTGCCATCGAGGACCTCCCGGTAGTAGTGGCAGGCGCTACCGCGCGTCCCGCTGATCTCGTACAGCGGAGGCACGTCGGTCACGCAGTTGTCGCGACGGTACGGGCAGCGGGGGTGGAAGGCACAACCCGAAGGCATGTTGAGCAGGTTCGGCGGGAGCCCCTTGATGGCGTAGAGCTCCTGGCCCTTCATGTCGACCCGGGGAATCGAGTCGAGCAGGCCCTTGGAGTACGGGTGCCCGGGGTTCTTGTAGACGTCGTGGACCGGGGCGCTCTCCACGATGCGGCCGCCGTACATGACCGCGATCTTGTCGGCCACGTCCGCGACGACGCCGAGGTCGTGGGTGATCAGGATCAGGCCCATGTTGCTCTCGCGCTGAAGCTCGGCGAGCAGCTCCATGATCTGCGCCTGCACCGTCACGTCGAGCGCGGTCGTCGGCTCGTCCGCGATCAGCACCTCGGGGTCCAGCGCGATCGACATCGCGATCATGATGCGCTGGCGCATGCCGCCGGAGAACTGGTGCGGGTAGTCGTTGACGCGCTGCTTCGCGGCGGGGATGCGCACGCGGTCCATCAGCTCGACGGCCTTCTTCATGCCGTCGCGCTTGGACATGCCGCGGTGGACGCGGAACATCTCGCTGATCTGCCAGCCCACGGTGAACACCGGGTTCAGCGCGGACAGGGCGTCCTGGAAGATCATCGCGATCTGCTGGCCGCGGATCTGGCTGCGGGCCTGGTCGGAGAGCTTCAGCATGTCGGTGCCGCGGAAGCGGACCTCGCCCTTGGGGATCCGGGCGGGAGGCATGTCGAGGATGCCCATGATGGCCTGGGCGGTCACCGACTTGCCCGAGCCCGACTCGCCCAGCACGGCCAGGGACTCCCCTGCGTTCACCGTGTAGCTCACGCCGTTCACGGCCCGCACCACGCCCTGTCGCGTGGCGAACTCCACATGCAGGTTGTCCACCACCAGCAGGGGCTCGCGCGCGGCGTCCGCTTCCAGCGGGTGGGTGTCGATTGACGGGTTATTCACCTTCGGTGCCCTCTCCTACCGCAGCTTCGGGTCTAGCGCGTCGCGGACCGCGTCACCCAGCATGACGACGCTGAGGATGGTCAGGCTGAGGAACAGCGCCGGGAACAGCAGCGGAAGCGGCGCCTCCAGGAAGCGGTTCCGCGCGTCCGCGATCATCAGGCCCCAGGAGATCTGCGGCGACTGGATGCCCACGCCGAGGAAGGACAGGGCCGCCTCGGCGGCGATGAACGCCCCGAGGTTGATCGTCGACACCACGATGACCGGCGCGACCGCGTTCGGCAGGATGTGCCGAATCATGATCCGCCCGGGGCCCGCCCCGAGGGCGCGTGCCGCCATCACGTAGTCCTGGTGCTTGGCCGTGATGACCGCCGCCCGCATGATGCGCAGGATCATCGGCCAGGCGAGCAGGGACAGGGCGAGCACGACGCTGCCGATGCCGGCGTTGTCGCGTCCGATGACCGCCAGGATCAGCAGGGCGCCGAGGATGGAGGGGATCGCGAAGAAGATCTCGGCGACGCGCGAGAGGAGCACGTCCACCCAGCGTCCGTAGAAGCCGCCGAGCAGGCCGAGGGCACCGCCGAGGACGGCGGTGACGATGGCGCTCACGAACCCGACGATGATCGATACCCTGGCGCCCCAGATGACCCGGGAGTAGACGTCACAGCCGAGGTTGTCGGTGCCGAACCAGTGCTCGCTCGTGATGCCCTTGCGCGCCTGCGCCAGCGAGCAGGTCGACGGCTCCACCCCGACGGTGTCGAACAGGGAGGGGAAGGCCGAGATGGCGACGAGCAGCACCAGCATGGCGGCGCCGATGATGAACACGGGGTTGCGTCGCAGGTCGTACCACGCGTCCGACCACAGGCTCGCCGGCTTGCTCTCCTTGGCCGGGCCGGCGGCTTGCGCCGGGGCCAGCGAAGGAACGGTGTCGTTACTCATAGCGGATCCTGGGGTCGAGGACGGCGTACAGGAGATCGACGACGAGGTTGGCCACGATGTAGATCAGGACCAGGACCGTCACGATGCCCACCACGACGGAGTTCTCGCGCAGGTACACCGACTGGAAGAGCTGCTGGCCGATGCCCGGCAGGTTGAAGATGGTCTCGGTGATCACCGCGCCGCCCATCAGCGTGCCGAGGTCGGCACCCAGATAGGTCACCAGCGGGATCAGTGAGTTCCGCAGGGCGTGCCGCCCCAGCACCCGCCGTCTGGGCATCCCCTTGGCGATGGCCGTGCGGACGTAGTCGGCGCGCAGCGTCTCCATCAGGCTCGTCCGGGTGAGCCGGGTGAGATAGGCGATGGAGATCATGGCGAGGACGAAACCTGGCAGGACGTAGCTGCGGAACCCGTCCTGCACGCCGGCCACCGGGAAGAAGGCGATGCCCGTGCTCTGCTTGAGCTTCACACCGAGCACCAGCTGAAGCACGAAGCCGCTGACCAGCGTGGGGATGGACACCATCAGCAGAGTGACCGCCAGGACGGCCTTGTCCTCCCACCTGCCGCGGCGGAGCGCCGCCCACAGGCCGAGGCCGATGCCGATGATCGCCTCGAAGACCAGGGCGGTGAAGGCCAGCTTGAAGGTGACCTGGAACTTGCCCTCGAAGATGGTGGAGACCGGCAACCCGCGGAAGGTGGTGCCGAAATTCCCGCTCACGATGTCACGGAGGTAGTAGCCGTACCGGACGATGAGGGGGTCGTTGAGGTGGAACTGCTCCCGGAGTGCCGCCGCGAACACCGGGTCTACGCGCTTCTCGCCGGCCAGCGCCTGAAGGGGGTCACCCGGCAGCGCGTAGACGATGGCGAAGATGAGGAATGTGGTGCCCAACAGCACAGGGATCGCCTGGAGAAGGCGCCTGATGACGTAGCGGCCCATCTAGTCTCCCGATCATTACAAAGGGCAGCCCGCCGCAACCAACAGAGCTGCCCTCGTGGGTGTCGCCCACTCCGGGTGGTTCAGCGTACCTAACCACCCGGAGTGGTCGACGTCAGGCCTTCTCTACGTTGAACAGGTCGATCCGCTCGAAGGGGTCGATCTTCACGTTCTTCACGTGCTGCGAGTATGCGCCGTTCGTCTGGTAGAAGTACACAGGGATGTACGGGAGCTCCTTGAGCACCAGGTCATCGGCCTGCTGGTAGAACTTCACGCCCTCGTCGAGGGTCTTGGCCGCGTCGCCCTGGGTGACCAGGTCGTCGAACTCCTTGCTCTTGTAGCCAGAGTAGTTCGAGCTGCCGCCCGAGCCGAACTGCGGACGCAGGTAGTTCTCCGGAGACGGGTAGTCCATGATCCACGCCATGCGGAAGGCGCCCGGCCACTTCTTGTTGCCGAGGTCCTCGAGGATGGCCGCGAACTTCTCGACCGGCTTCGGCGTCACCTCGACGCCGAGGTTGGTGCGCAGGTTGTTGGCCACGGCCTCGATCCACTCCTTGTGGCCGCCGTCGCCGTTGTAGCCGATCTCGATGGTGCCCGCCTTCGGCCCGCCGGCCGACTCGAACAGGGCCTTCGCCTTGGCCGGGTCGTAGGTGCAGGCCTCGCCGCAGGCGCCCTGGCGGTAGCCGGAGACGACCGGGCTGATGAAGTCGTCGGCCGGGACGCGGGTGCCGGAGAAGACCGTCTCGGTGATCGTCTTGCGGTCGATCGCCATGGAGATGGCCTTGCGGATGTCGGCGTTCTTGGCGTAGTCGGCGCCGGCCTTGATCGGGAAGCCGATGTAGCCGATGCCGGACGACGGCTGCTCGATGTAGCGGTCGCCGAACTCCTGCTTGGCCGTGGAGATGGCCTCCGGCGGCAGCTGGTCCATGATGTCCAGGTTGCCGGCGCGCAGGTCGTTGAACGCGGTGCTCAGGTCGGTGTAGATCTTGAAGTCGACCGCGTCGATCTTGGCCTTGCCCTCCTTGAAGTCGTCGTTACGGACCAGGGAGATGGTCTGGTCCGTGCCGCGCTTCCAGGGCTTGGAGATCTTGAAGGGGCCGTTGCCGACCGGGTTGCCGCCGAAGTCCGCCTTCAGCTTGCCCTCGCCCTCGAAAGCGGACTTGGGGAGGGGGTAGAACGCCGTGTAACCCAGCATGGTCGGGAAGCCGGAGAACGGGTTCTTGAGCTCGACGGTGAAGGTCTTGTCGTCGACGACCTTCAGACCCTTGAGGGTGGTGGCGGTGGGCGTCTTGCCCTCGCCCGGGTTCATCTCGTCGTAGCCGGTGATGCTCCCGAAGAAGTAGTTGCCCTCCTGGGCGTTGGCGCCGTTGGCGGTGAAGTTCCAGGAGTCAACGAAGTTCTGGGCGGTGACAGGCTCACCGTTGTGCCACTTGTAGCCGTCCTTGAGCTTGATCGTCCACGTGGTGGAATCCGGCGACTCAATGGACTCGGCGACCCGGTTGTAGGGCTTCTTGTCCGCGTCGTAGTCGACGAGGCCGACGAACAGTGCGTTCAGCACCTCGGCGCCACTGGTCTCGGTGGTGTTGCCCGGGATGAGGTCATGCTGTGGTTCAGCGATCTCAACCCTGACCGCGCCTGCGTTGCCTGCGGCGCTGGAGCTGGAACCGGTGGTGCCGCCGCTGCCGCCGCACGCCGCAACCGCGAGCGCCAGCAGTGCGGTCCCGGCGACGATCTGTGCGCCCTTGGTCACACGCATCGTGGATTAATCCTCCCTCTAAGGTGGGCGTAGAGACTGAGCCGCTCATGTCGAGTACGCCTCCCAGGGGATCGACCCTGGAGTTCGCGGACACGCTCAAATCAGTTGACGCCCTGCCAGACGACCGTGAGCATTCCTCACTACTTCTCACCAGCGAGTCTCTGGCGCATTGCAGTTCGGTCACACGTGTCCCTGACGGACGTCAGACGCATACCAACTAGGCTGTCAATAATGCCTTGATTCGGCATAAAGCAGTCACCAAGGTACACAGCTCAGCCTCTGATCGCACATCCGGGCCGTGCGGGGTTTCCCGGCCACCCCCGGCCACAGAGCTGCGACGATGCGTCGCGTCCGGCCCGCCTGGCCTGGCCCGCGCGAGCAGGCTTCCGGTCATGTGCGATCAAGTAGGACCGTAGGCATCTCATTCACAGGTATCCAATAGAGTCCATCCCATGAGTCAGCCGGAATCCGCAGTCGCGGACTCCCGGGCGGGCGACCGGGCGGACGGCACCTCTCCCAACGGGAAGGAATCGCTGTCCGCGCTCGCCGAGCGCCACGGGTTGCGACGCGCCATCGCGCGTCCCAGTCTGCCCGTCTACCTGCGCCAACTGTGGGACAGGCGGCACTTCGTCCTCACGTACGCCACGTCGCGCAACGTCTCGAGGTACTCCGACTCAGCGCTCGGTCAGCTCTGGCAGGTGCTGACACCGCTGCTGAACGCCGGCGTCTACTACCTCATGTTCGGCGTGATCCTGGGGCAGAAGGCGGACATCACCAACTACACCGCGTTTCTCATCACCGGTGTGTTCGTCTACTCCTACACCCAGCGGTCGATCACCGGCGGCGCCAAGTCGATCTCGGGGAACCTCTCGCTCATCAGAGCCCTGCACTTCCCCCGGGCCGCACTGCCCTTGGCCTACACCATCCAGGAGTTCCAGCAGCTCGCCATCTCGATGGGCGTGCTGGTTGTGATCGTGCTCGTCACGGGCGAGTCCTTCTCCTGGATGTGGCTGCTGATCCCCTTCGCTCTGCTGCTGCAGACGATCTTCAACGTCGGGATGAGCCTGCTCCTCGCACGCGTCGGAGCCTTCGTCCGCGACATGAACCAGTTGCTGCCGTTCATCCTGCGCACCTGGCTGTACACCTCCGGTGTCTTCTACAGCATCCCGGCCAAGATGAAGGGCGGCCCCGACTGGGCGCGCTTCCTGCTGGAGTTCAACCCGCCCTCGGTCTTCATCGACCTGATGCGCCACCTGCTGCTGGAAACCTACCCGGAGGACCTGGCCAAGCACGGCTTCCCGCACAGCAGCCTGCCCCAACTGTGGCTATACGCTGGCTTCTGGGCCGCGGTCGCGCTGATCGGCGGCTTCTGGTACTTCTGGCGGGCCGAGGAGAGGTATGGCCGTGGCTGAGCTGACCAAGGAGCCGTCCCAGATGGCCCACCCCCAGGACGAGGCGCCCGAGGCCGTCCCTGCCGCCTCCGCCCCCGCCGGCGCGCCCCCGCCCGGCATCCCCACCGTCATCGTCGACGACCTGCACATCGTCTACCGCGTCTACGGCGCGGCGAGCGACTCCGAGAAGGGCAACGCCGCCAACGCCCTCATGCGCATCGTGCGCCGCCAGGGCCGGCCCCAGATGAAGGAGGTCCACGCCGTCAAGGGCGTCTCCTTCGTCGCCCGCCACGGCGACGCCATCGGCATCATCGGCCGCAACGGCTCGGGCAAGTCCACGCTGCTGCGCGCCATCGCCGGGCTGCTGCCGCCGCACAAGGGCTCGGTCTACACCAACGGCCAGCCGTCTCTGCTCGGCGTCAACGCCGCGCTGATGAAAGAGCTCACCGGCGAACGCAACATCGTGCTCGGCTGCTACGCCATGGGCATGACGCCCGCCCAGGTCAAAGAGAAGTACGACGAGATCGTCGAGTTCTCCGGCATCGGCGAGTTCGTCCAGTTCCCCATGTCGACGTACTCCTCCGGCATGGGCGCGCGACTGCGCTTCGCGATCGCCTCCGCCAAGAGCCACAACGTCCTGCTGATCGACGAGGCGCTCGCCACAGGCGACCGCGACTTCAAGCGCAAGAGCCAAGAGCGCATCCACCAGATGCGCGACGAGGCCGGCACCGTCTTCCTCGTCGCCCACAACCTCGACGTGATCGAAGAGACCTGCAACCGGGTCATCTGGCTGCACAAGGGCAAGATCAAGATGGACGGCGACCCCGCGACGGTGCTCGCCGCCTACAACACCTGAGCGGCCGCCGTCCTGGCGCACCCGCCACCCTCGCCCGTCATGTGAAGGCGCCCTCACGGCTTCGTGAGGGCGCCTTCGCGGTTCGGGGACATGACCCCGCCCCTCCCCGCGCCGCAGGCCTGTACTGATCGCTGGGGCTCGCCGCAGGGGGCAAGATGGGAAGGTCTGGAACGTCCCTTCTTCGGAGGTCCATCGTGGTCGACCAGCCACCGATTCCCTATGACCACCTGCCCGAGGTCCCCGCGCTGACCGTCGAGAGCGACGACGTGCGCGACGGCGAGCGCCTCTCCGACGCCCACGTGTTCAACGACTGGGGCATGTCGGGGCAGAACATCTCGCCGCACCTGCGCTGGTCGGGCGCGCCCGAGGGCACCAAGAGCTTCGCCGTCACCTGCTACGACCCCGACGCCCCGACCACCAGCGGCTTCTGGCACTGGCTGGTGTTCGACATCCCCGCGGACGTGACCGAGCTGCCGGCGGGCGCGGGCAGCGGCGAGAAGAAGGGGCTTCCCGAGGACGCCGTCCACGGCCGCAACGACTACGGCCTGCGCGGGTACGGCGGGGCCGCGCCGCCGCCCGGCGCCCCGCACCGCTACCTGTTCGCCGTGCACGCCCTGGGCGTGGACAAGCTGGGGGTGGACGGCGACGCCTCGCCCGCCGTCGTGGGCTTCAACATCGTGGCCAACACCTTGGCCCGCGGCTACATCGCCCCCGTCTACGGGATCTGACGGCATCCGAGCGCATTCGAGTGCGTGCCGGGACGGAAGCGACTAGACCGTACAGAAGTCCGGACACGCCCGGTGAATCTGCTGACACCTCCCGCGGGATTCCACTATGATTCGAACGAAGATTCGAGCCGAGGGATACCGTGATGGAGTGGGGGTGCGGGGTGCGAGAGCTGGCGAACGCGATCGATAACCTGTCCGCCGAAGACCCGTCTGACATTCCGCGCGGCCTGCTCGCCGAGCAGCTCATCGAGCTGCACTGGCAGATGGCCCGCTTGCAGGCCCAGATCGCCCGCCGCACTTACGTGCGAGCTCCGGCGTCCGACGCCTGACGACCTCCCGGCCGCCGCCGGCGGCCGGGAGACGACACCTAGCCCGCTCGTTCGTTCGAGCCCAGCCCTTCCCCATCTGTTCGAAGACCGGAACCGGCCGGCGCCCCCTCAGGGCGCCGGCCGGTTCCGTCCGCGCCGTCGAGGGCCGCGGCCTCGAAGGGGAAACGGTCGGCGAAGGCGGGGCGCAGCTCGTTCAGCCACACCGCCTCGGGGTCATAGTGCGCGAAGAACGGGCGCCCTACCAGCTCAGGGTCGCGCGCCTGGATGAGGTGGAGCACGAAGACCGGCAGGCCGGCCACCTCGGCGACGCCGTCGACGCACACCTTCCCCGGCGTCGACGACATGGACGGGCCGCGCACCGTGCGGCACAGGCCGGACACGCCCGCGTAGGCGTCCCGGAAGATCTCATGCGCCCGGGCCAGCGGCACCGCGAAGTAGTCCTGCGGGCCCGTGTCTCGTTCGACGAACATGTAGTAGGGCACCATGCCCAGCCCGTGCTGCCCGCGCCACATCTCGGCCCACGTGCCCGGGTCGTCGTTGATGGTGCGGATGAGCGGCGCCTGCGTGCGGATCACCGCGCCGGTGTCCATGATCGCCCGCACGGCCGCCTGGACGAGATCGGACGCGAGCTCTCGCGGGTGCGAGAAGTGCGCCATGAAGGCGAGGTTCCTGCCCGACTCGGCCACGGAGGAGAACAGGCGCAGCGTGTCGGCGGCGTCCGGATCGGTGACGAAGCGGCCCGGCCAGTACGCCAGCGACTTGGTGCCGATGCGGATCGACTCCAGCTGCTCCAGGGCGAGCAAGGGCTCGACGTACCTCCTGAGCACGCCGGCACTCATGATCATCGGGTCGCCGCCCGTGAACAGCACGCTGGTGACCTCGGGGTGCTCGCGCAGATAGCGGACCAGTGACCGGGCGTCGTCAGAGGCCATCTTCAGATCCGGCTCGCCGACGAACTGGGCCCAGCGGAAGCAGTAGGTGCAGTACGCGTGGCACGTCTGCCCCTGCTTGGGGAAGAACAGCACCGTCTCTGGGTATTTGTGCTGCATGCCGGGCGCGGGTTCGCCGCCGATCTTCGGCATGTTGAGATCCATCTGCCCCGCCGGATGCGGGTTCAGCCGCACGCGCACGGCGCGCACGGCCGCCTGGAGTTCCTCCCGGGGAGCGTCGGCTCGTAGCAGCCCGGCGATGCGGGACACGTCGCCGGCGGGGAGCATGTCCTCCTGAGGGAAGACCAGCCGGTAGATCGGGTCATCGGGGATGTCGGACCAGTCGATCAGTTCGTCGACGACGTAGGGGTTGGTCCGGAAAGGCAGCACGGCCGCCACCGCGCGGACGCGCAGGCGCGTCTCGGCGTCGAGGTGGGCTCGCCGCAGCAGATCGTCCAGATGCTTGGCCGTGTAGGCCCTGAACCCTCGCGTACCGGTCTGTGTCAGGGTCACTCGAGATTTTCCTCTCGTTGGGCTCTCCGGTAAACCTGATGCGCCTGTTGAGCGTCTTGTACTTTTCTGTACGGACGCACGCGCGTGTCGGCCCGGTTCCGTCCGACCGAAAAGCCTCGGTAAAGCCTTCCGCATATCGCGACATATCTTGAGTTCGGCTACCCTGGGCGAGGTGAGCTCTCTTACGCCTTTCGAGTCAGGCGACACCGCCCAGCGCGCCTCGGACGCCGACCGCGACCGCGTCGCCGCGATCCTCGGCGAGGCGATGGCCACCGGCCGCCTCACCAGCGTCGAGCACGCCGACCGGCTGGAGGCCGCCTACACGGCCGTCACCATCGGCGACCTCGTCCCCCTCACCCACGACCTGCCGCCCGCGCTCAGCGCGTCCTCCTCGGACTTCAGCGCCGAGCAGCAGAACGTCGCAGCCGTCTTCAGCAAGGTGATCCGCGGCGGCCGGTGGGTCGCCGGGCGCCACACCACGCTGCGATCGACCTTCGGGGCGCTGATCATCGACCTCTCCGACGCCGTCCTGCCCGGACGCGAGGTCACCCTGGAACTCAACTCGTTCTGCGGGAAGCTGATCGTGCGCGTCCCGACCAACGCTCGCGTCATCGACGAGGGCAGTGCGCTGTTCTCCAAGCGCCACGTCTCCGGCGGCGCGGAAGGAGGCGATCCGAACGGACCTCTCATCCGCGTGACCGGCCGCGCCATGTTCGGCAAGGTCGTGGTCTCCCGCTCGGCCGCCAACTGGCACTGGCCCTGGCGCAACCAGTGACCCCCACCCCTCCCGTCCAGCGCGCGTCTTCCACGCCCGCCCGGTCCACTCCTGATCCGTTCCCGTCAGGAACGCGACCTCCCTTGCCGGCCCGGCCGGCCCGACGCGCGCCTTCCCGTACCCGCCGGGGCACGCCTTCCCGTCCCGTCCAGGCGCCGCCGGCAGGCACGCGACGCACGAACGCCCGCAGGCCGGGCCGACCACCCCACCCGGCCACCTACGATGCGGGACACACACTCATTCCGCACGAGGTGACCGCTTGGACGGCATTCCGCCGATAGCCCTTGACGCCATGGGAGGCGACAACGCCCCCGGCGAGATCGTGGCTGGAGCCGTGCGGGCCGTCCGCGAACACGGCGTGCCCATCGTCCTGGTCGGCGCGCCACCTCCGATCGCCGAGATCCTGGCCGAACACGACGCGATCGGCGAGATCCCCATCGTGCGGGCCGAGGAGGCGCTCACGATGGACGAGGGCGCCCTGGCCAGCCTGCGGCGGCCCCGGTCCAGCATCGCCCTCGCCTGTCACCTGGTCAGGCGCGGCGACGCCTCGGCGGTCGTCTCCGCCGGCTCGACGGCGGGCGTGGTGGCCACCGCGAAGCTCCGGTTGCGGGCCCAGCAGGGCGTGCTGCGCCCGGCGATCGCCGTCCCGTTGCCGACCCGGCCTCATCCCACCGTGCTCCTTGACGCGGGCGCCACCGCCGACGCCAAGCCCGAGATACTCGTCCAGTTCGCCCACCTCGGCGTCGCGTACGCGGAGACCGCGCTGGACCTGGTGGAGCCGCGCGTCGGGCTGCTCACGATCGGCGGCGAGGCCGGCAAGGGAAACAAGCTCACCAAGCGCGCCCACGAACTCCTCACGGCCGTCCCCGGCATGAACTTCACCGGCAACGTCGAGGGCCACGACCTGCTGAACGGCGAGGTCGACATCATCGTCACCGACGGGTTCACCGGCAACGTGGCACTCAAGACCATGGAAGGCGCGGTCCGCTACGCCTTCGCCGAACTACGCGAGACGCTCGAAAGCGGCCGGCTCTCCCGCCTGGCGGCGGGCCTCCAGCGCGGCCGGCTCCGCGAGTTGAGCAAGCGCCTCGATCCCGAGGCGTACGGCGGCGCGGTGCTGCTGGGGCTGAACGGCACCGTGATCATCGCCCATGGCTCCTCGACGGCCAAGGGCATCGCCGCGGCCTGCGTGCTCGCCGCCACGCTGGCCCGCCAGGGCACCGTGGCCAGCGTGGGCGACCGCGTCGCGGCCACCCAGCGCCCCCACCGCCTCTGGTGAGGCCTCATCCACGGCGGCGCCCCGCCATCCACGCGTGCCCGCCCCCCACGGGCGCCCGCCATCCACAGACCCCGCCATCCACAGACGTCCCGTCATCCACGGATCCCCCGTCACTCGCAGATGCCGCGTCGTCCACAGGCTCCCCGTCGTCCACAGGCGGCGGATAACCATTCTCGGCGCCGGATGATCAGCGGATATCCTTGTCGCATGACCGACCCGCAGCTCGTGCTCACCGAGCGGGTCCAGCAAGCGCTGGGCACCGCCTTCGGCTCGGAGTACGCAGGCGCCGACCCGCTGATCCGGCCCTCCCAGTTCGCCGACTACCAGGCGAACGTGGCGCTGAGCCTGGCCAAGCGGCTGCGACGCGCACCACGGGAGGTCGCCCAGGCCATCGCCGACGCCCTCGACGCCGGCGACGTCTTCTCCAAGGTCGAGGTCAGCGGGCCCGGCTTCCTCAACATCACCCTCAACGACACGTGGGTCGCCTCCCAGGCTCTGCGCACGCTCGAAGACCCGCGTGGCGGCGTCGGGCTGACCACGCCCCCGCAGACCGTCGTCGTCGACTACTCCGCGCCCAACGCCGCCAAAGAGATGCACGTCGGCCATCTGCGCACCACGATCGTGGGCGACTCGCTCGTGCGCATGCTCGAGCATCTCGGCAACCGGGTGGTCCGGCAGAACCACCTCGGTGACTGGGGCACGCAGTTCGGCCTGCTCATCGAGCACCTGCTCGACATCGGCGAGGCCAATGCCATCGCCCAGCTGCAGGCCGGTGGCACCAACGAGTACTACCAGGCGGCCCGCGCCAAGTTCGACACAGACCCCGCCTTCAAAGAACGCTCACGGCGGCGGGTGGCCACCTTGCAGGGCGGCGACGCCGAGACGATGCGGCTGTGGCACCTGTTCATGGAAGCCACGATCCGCTACTTCAACAAGGTCTACGACACGCTCGGCGTCACCCTCACCGACGACGACATCGCCGGCGAGAGCATGTACAACCCGATGCTCGCCGAGATCTGCGCCGACCTCGAAGCGTCCGGGGTCGCCGTGCTGAGCGAGGGCGCCCTCTGCGTCTTCCCGCCCGGTTTCACGGGCAGTGACGACAAGCCGCTGCCCTTGATCATCCGCAAGAGCGACGGCGGGTACGGCTACGCGACGACCGACATGGCCGCCATCCGCTATCGGGTGCGCGATCTCAAGGCCGACCGCATCCTCTACGTCGTGGGCGCCGACCAGGCGCTTCACTTCCAGATGGTCTTCGCCTCGGCCCGCATGGCCGGCTATCTCGCCGAGGGCGTCTCGGCCGAGCACATCCAGATCGGCATGATGCTGGGCTCCGACGGTCGCCGGTTCCGCACCCGCAGCGGCGAGTCGGTCAAGCTCACCGACCTTCTCGACGAGGCCGTCGAGCGGGCCTCCGCTGCCATCGCCGAGCGCGGGTACGACGATGCGACCCGCGCCGAGATCGCCCGCGTGGTGGGCATCGGGGCGGTCAAGTACGCCGACCTGTCGGTCAGCCACGACAGCGAGTACATCTTCGACTTCGACCGCATGCTGTCCTTCACCGGCAACACCGGGCCGTACATGCAGTACGCCACGGCCCGCATCCGGTCGATCTTCCGCAAGGGCGGCATCGACGCCGCGAGCGTCACCGGCCCCATCGTCCTCGGTGAGGCGGCAGAGCGCGACCTGGCGCTCCAGCTCCTCGGCTTCGGCACGGTGGTCGAGAACGCCGCCGCCATGGCCGAGCCCCACCGGGTCTGCGCCTACCTCTACGAGACCGCCAGCACCTTCACCAGCTTCTACGAGAAGTGCCCGGTGCTGCGCGACGACGTCCCCGCCGTCACTCGCGCGTCCCGCCTCGCCCTGTGCGCCCTCACGCTACGCGTCCTCGAGACCGGCCTCACTCTGCTGGGCGTCCCGGTCCCCGACCGCATGTGATCCATCGCGCGATGGCGGTGCCGGCCGCCTGAGAGGCGGCCGGCCGGGAGGCGCTGGCCCGCGTCCGCACGATCAGACGTGGAGGGTGCCAGACCAGATGGTGGTGGCGGTGCCGCTGATCTTGACGCGGTCGCCGTCACGGACACTCGTGCGCACGAGACCCCCACGTTGGGATAGTTGTGCACCAACAAGGTCCTTTTCGCCCAATTTCGCCGACCAGTAGGGCCCCAGCATGCAGTGAGCCGAACCGGTTACCGGGTCCTCGGAAACACCCGCGTTCGGTGCGAAGAACCGAGAGACATAGTGGACGCCGCTCGAGGATTCCTCCGCCCGCGCGGTCACGCAGACGGCGCGCGCGTCCAGGGCCGCCAGAGCGTCGATGTCGGGCCTCAAAGTGCGCACGACCTGCTCGGACTCCACCTCGGCCAGGATGTCGAGTCGGCCCATCCCGACCCAGACGACCGACGCTCCGAGCGCCTCGGCAAGGACGTCAGAAAGGGAAATCTCGATGGGCATATACGCCGGGAAATCCATCGAAATGTACCCGTGATCAAGCTGTTCGGTGGTCAGGATTCCACTCTTGGTGGAAAACTCGATGGCCCCCGACGCCGCCCCGGTGGAATACAGGACATGCGCCGTCGCCAGGGTGGCGTGCCCGCACAATGCGACCTCCACGGCAGGGGTGAACCACCGCAGGGACCGAGGCAGGCCGTCGCCCTGATCGAGAACGAAGGCCGTCTCGGAGTGTCGCATCTCGCTGGCCAGGGCCTGCATCCACTCGTCGGATCTCACAGAGTCCAGCAGGCAGACGGCCGCCGGGTTACCCTTGAAGGGCTGATCGGTGAACGAATCGACGGTGAAGATGCGCATGCTCTCGATCCTATCCACCCCCAGATAACCGGTCGAAACGGCAGCGAAAGCCGGGCAAAATCAAAAGCACATGGGCGTGTCGCGCGGCCCCAGGCGGCATGTCGGTTACGGTCATTTATGTCGGGGCACGGCGAATGTGGCCGGTTCTCGCGGAAAGGACAGCCGATGGGGGCAGTGCGCAGGGTGGTGAGCTACCTTGGCCTGGGCGATGGGGATCAGTACGACGAGCCCTACGACTATGACGAGTACGAGGATGAGTGGATGCCCGCGTCGGAACGGGCCGCCAGGCGCTGGGGGGCCGGTGGGGATCCCGCACGGATCGTCATGATCCGCCCGCGGAAGTACTCCGACGCGCTTCTCGTGGGGCAGCACTTCAGGGAAGGCCAGGCGGTCATCATGGACGTCGCCGGGATGTCCATGGCCGACGCGACCCGCATGGTCGACTTCGCCGCCGGGCTGACGTACGGCTGCGAGGGACGCATCGAGCGCATAGCGGACAAGGTCTTCTTGCTCGCTCCCGCCGACGTCGAGATCACGACCCCCTGACCGTCACCGAGCCGGCATGACGCCGCCCGGCCCGCCTCGCCCCGCCCCTGCTCACGAGCGGTGGTCATTGGCGACCGCCGGGCCGCGGCGGAGCAGGCGGGTGAGCGCGCCGAGATCCTCAGCCGCCTTCTCCGCCCGCTCGGTCGCCTCGCGGGCATAGTCGTGGAGCGCCCACATGGCCGCCTCCGCCTGCTGCCGGAGCTCACCCACCTCGGCTTCGACGCGACGCGCCTCGGCCTGTTCGCGCACGCTGCGGCGCCACAGGATGTAGCCCACCACGCCGCCGAGAAGGAGACCGGCGACGGCGAACACCTCAGAGACCATGAAGGCGAGCACCACGGCCACGATGGGCAGCAGGGCCGGCGCGTACACGAGCCAGCGCCCTGACGACAGGCGAGCGGCTCCCTCGGCCCTGATCCGCGCCTCGGCGACCGTGAGCGAAGCCTGGTCGGCGCCTTCGGGCCTGAGGATGACGTCATGCCCGAGGATCGGCACCGTGATCTCCTCAGGAGGCGTCACGCGGGTCGCTTCGGCGAGATCCTCGGCGGCGGCCCGTACGACGGGCGCGGCGACGTGGAAGGCGATCGCGGCCAGGTGCGGGTCAGAGCTCGACCGCACGTCTTGCAGCAGGTGGCCGACCAGTGAGCCGCCCGTCGGGCCTGGCTCCCCGGATCCGACGAGGGCGCGCAAGACGTTCAGGGGCTCGGTGTCCGGCCAAGGGCCGGGACGCTCGGATGGGGAGGTCGCGGCGGGGCGCGCGGCGGTGATCTCGGCACACCGTTCGAGCAGCCGGGACAGCCGGGCCGCGGCCCGCACGGGCAGCGTCAGCTGCGGAACCTCGGCGAGTGCCGGGAGGGCGGAAAGCGCGGGCGACGCCTCCAGGGCCTGTGCCACAGCCTCCGGCGGCGTCACGTCCTTCAGCGACGAGGTCGCGATCTCCGGCGGCGAGGAGACCGCGGGTTCCGGCGGAGACACCTCGAGATCCGGCGGCGTGACCGCCCCAGCGGGGGACGACGCCGCGTCCTCCGGAGAAGACGACGGGTGGGACGGGGACGTTGCGGAGGGCAGGGGCGGATCGCCGGCGACCAGGGCGGTGAGCCACCGATCGGGTTCCGTCGCCGAGGACACCCCGGCGGCGTCCAGCTTGCGGAGCACGAAGATCTTCCCGGCCGGTCCGTATGCGCCGCGCGCGGCCGCCATCCACAGGGCCCGCTGGCCGGGCGTGACAGGACGGTCGGTCGTCAGCTCGCCGAACGCGGTGCCGAGCCATGAAGCGTGGATGCGGCCGCCGTGCCCGCTGACGGCGAGCGACAGGCAGAGGAACAAGGCCGTGCTGCCCTGGTCGAGCTGGGCGGCACGCGCGAGGGGGTCCAGCGCGTCCTCACCGGACAGGATGAGCAGGAGCGCCTCGGTGGCGGGGGCCAGCCAGTAGCCGTGCGCGTCCAGGACGTTGGGCGGCGCAGGGAGCGCCGTGCCGTCGGAGGCGAGCTGAGTGACCAGAGCCTCGGCGTACCGCCGCAGTTCGGAAGGGTCGCCATCGTGCTCCTGCGACTCTGCGATCGGTCCTGGAGATTCTCCGTCGCGAAGCTGTGGGTGCGCGGCGTCCGCGGTCCGAGGGAGGTCGGGGTTCGCGGTCAGATCCATGCTCAAGGCGGGCAACTCCCCGAAGGCGTGAGGAAGGCCCCCGGAGGCGAGGGTTCGGCGGGCACTCCCATGACCGCGCCCAGGTTAGTTCTTCGAGCGAGGCCGTGCGGGACGGCACGCCGACACACCCCAGGAAGTTGGTCCCGCATACGCCGAATCATCGTCCACATCGCCCCGATCACCGCTTCCCACGCCCCCGCAGCCACGCCGAGCCGACGGCATCAGCCCGGTGCGACGATGGCGGGGCCCTGTCTCCACTGCCGATACTGCGTGGCGAAGACGGACTCGTACAAGCCCACTCCCGCTACGGAAGCCTTCCACGTCAGCACGAACGCGGTCGGAAGATCGTCCTCATCGACGGAGAGTGAGTAGGACAGATAGGTCTTGTCGACCTTGCGGCTCCAGGGAGTGAGAAGCTGATGGAGATCGCTTCCGGCGGATTCCGTGGAGAGGCTGGCCGAGTAGGTGCGGCCCGCTCGCTTGAGACGCCCGGTCGCCGACAACAGTTCCAGGATCGTCAATATGGAGCCCGTCGCGACCACCATGTCCACGCCGTCGGCGTACGGCGGCTTCTCGCCTTCCCGCGAATAGAGCTCGAATCGCCTGCCCCCCTTGCGGGGCACCGGGTAACCCCAGGTGCCGACCACCACGACCCTCTGCGGAGCGCCCAGATCCGGTCCTTCCACCCTCATGTCGAAGTCGGTGCGGGTGAGGCCGTCACTCGCCCTGTGCACGAGACGTCCAGTGGCGCCGGCGGCGGTGGAGCTCTGGGTGAAGCCGCCGTCGAACGAGAAGGTCGCGGTGGATCTGGCCGTCACCGCCGTGTCGATCGCCGCCGCCAGGTCGATGGCCGTCTCGGGCGGCCTCGACGCCTGGACGGACGGGGACCGCGTGGGAGTGGGGGAGGGCTGCGCGGGGGTGGACGCATCGGAAGCGCGGGGAGAGCCGGTCCTCTGCGCCACCGGGGTGGCGCCGCCGGCCGGAGCTTCCGTCGGGACAGACGCTGATCGTGCGGTACCCGACGGCGCGGAAGCACGCGCCTTCCGGTCGGGCAGGCCCGCGAACACCGCGGCCGCGGCACCCGCTCCGACCGCCACCGCGGCTGTGGCGGCGATGAGCACGCCTCGCCGGGAGATCCCGCGTGACGCCGCCGCCTCGGCGGATGACTCGCTCGCCACCGCCATCCCTTGGTGGAGGGCTCCCGCCTCGCCGGCACGGTCGCCGGGCTCGTTCTGCTCGGCCCGGTCGCCGAGCAGCCGTAACAGAACGTCTCTCGCCGTCGGCCGCGCCTCAGGGTCCTTCGACAGGCAGGGCGACACCGCCTCCCGGAGGTCGGCGGGCAGCCCGCTCAGGTCTGGCTCGTCGTGCAGGATCCGGTAGGCGATGGCGGCGAGGGTGTCCCTCCCGAAGGGCGGCTCACCGGTCGCGGCGTAGGTGATGGTGGAACCCCACGCGAAGATGTCGGCGGCAGGCCCGATCCGGTCTCCGGTGAAGTGCTCGGGCGCCATGTACGGCGGGGATCCCGCAGTCGTCCTGGTCGACGACGCCTCGATCAGACGCGCGATCCCGAAGTCGATGACCCGCGGCCCGTCGGGGCCGATCAGGACGTTGGCGGGCTTGAAATCCCGGTGCACGACACCGGCGCGGTGGATCGCGGCCAAGGCGGTGATCGTGCCGATGGCCAGGCGGTGCAGGACGGCCCCGGTCCGTGGACCGTCGGCCTGGACCATCCGTTGGAGCGATGGGCCGTCGACGTACTCGCCGGCGATGTACGGCGGGTTGTGGTCCAGCCCGATGTCCAGGATGCGCACCGTGCAGAACTCGGCGACCTGGCGCACCGCGGCGAGCTCGCGGGAAAGAGCCGAGTCACGATCGGTGCTCGCATGCTGGTGCAGGACCTTCACGGCCACCTGCTCTCCAGCCTCGGCGGCCGCGAGGTAGACCACTCCCTGGCCGCCTTCTCCCAGACGCCCGACGACACGGTAGGGGCCTATCCGATCAGGATCGCCTGGACGCAACGAACCAGCAGCCACAGGTACCCTCACCACATCCCGGTCGCACGGATCCCGCCGCTCTGCGACGCCTCCCGGAAATAGTCTCGCCCGGCACGGCTGGCGGGGCATCACAGGATGATCACAGATTGGAGATCATCGTCGGCCCACAGCAAGCCGGCCATTCCTCACGGCATGAGACAGCAGGCAGGCGCACTGGATCACCGGCATACCGGCCGAGTGGGCGAACAACCCTTCCCTGCTACCTGGCCGACCTCAATGACGTCACCCGCTCGCCAGTGATCCAAGGTCTCCGGCTCGGGTGAGCCGGCATGCTGGACCAGCCCCCGGCGGACAGAAAGCCCCGAGGAAATGTCCTGCGACAGGGATCAGAAAGCGAGAAGAGCCCTGAAACGCAGGAAAGCCACCCACACCGTGGATGGCTCACCCTGCACACAACTACCTATAAAATTTTGTCCGGCGGTGTCCTACTCTCCCACACCGTCCCCGGTGCAGTACCATCGGCGCTGGAAAGCTTAACTTCCGGGTTCGGAATGTAACCGGGTGTTTCCCT
>NZ_JBHSFP010000060.1:0-27493 GCF_042654065.1 Sphaerisporangium dianthi
CCCACCGCGCGCGCCGCCCGCCGCCGCGCGCGCCCGCCGGCCCGGCCGTCACGGCGCGGCCGTCTCGATGTTCCCGCCCACCTTCTCGCTGAAGGACTGCAGGACGCCCGGGTCGTTGCCCGCGATCACCCACCGGGTGCCCACCAGGTAGTTGCCGCCCCACTTCTTGGCCTCCTCCAGCCAGTCGTTCTTGCCCTTGTCGGTGGCGAAGGTCGTCACGGTGTACTGGCCCTTGTCGGTCTTGCACACCCCCTGACGCAGTTCCTCCGCGTCGGTCTGGACCTGCGGCTTCTTGCAGCCGGTCTTGGTGGCGAGCTGCTTGAGGGTGGCCGGCGGGCCCGCGGCGGCCGCCGGCGCGGCCGCCGCGGCCGGGGCCGAATTGTCGGAGGTCGCGCCGCCGCCGCATCCCGTGGCCAGCCCGAGCGCGAGAACGCACCCGGCGAAGGCGGTCGCGCGCGTCGTCACCTGTGTGCCGAGGCTTGGGCGTCCCATGGCAGATCTCCCATTCACTGTGCCGTGCGAAAGTCACCGTCACCGGGTACGCGGCGCGCGGCCGTTCGGTTCACCCCCTCTTCATCCCGCTTCATCCCGCGCGAGCCCGCTCGCGACATTCGCGAAAGTTTCTTGCCGAACGTCGAACCGCGCCGCGCCGCGCCGCGTACCTCGTGCCGATGGGGCACCAACCAATGCCGCCATGAGCACGTACTCCGGGAGGAGTTCTGGTGATCGGATTTCAGCACAGACGGCGGTTCAGGCCCGTCCTGAGTTTCCTTGCCCTGGGTGGGGCGGGGGTCGGCCTCGTCGTTGCGAGCCTGTCCCCGGCTGGGCAGGCGCCGGGCCGGGACGCGCCGCTGTCGGCCAGCGCCGTAAGCGCCGCCTCACGCCTCGCCGGCACGACCGCGGCCCCGACGGTGAACTGCCCGTCGGTCGCGGATCAGCTTCCCGACGTCCCCGCCGCGGCGGCGGCCGAGGTGAGGCGCAACCTCCAGCTGCTCGACTCGCAGATCGCCGAGGCGAACCAGCGGCTGGCCGCCACCGAGGGACAGGGTGGCCGGAATTTCGTGCAGAACAGCATCCTCGGTCCGCTGAAGTCAAAGCGCTTCGCCACGGTCGAGCGCATCGCCGGGGCCATCGGCCGGGTCGCCGAGCGCCCCGAGGGACTTGAGGACCTGGCCGCCTGCGCCGTGCGCACCGGCGCCGCGAGCGGTGGCCAGGCCGCCGCGACCCCCGAGCCCTCCGCCGACCCCTCCGCGTCGGACCAGCCGACCGGCCAGGACCAGGACGCCGCGGACCCGTCCGCCTCCGCCGAGCCCTCCGCCGAGCCCTCCGCCGACCCGAGCGCCTCGCAGAGCGCCCGCGGCCGCGGCTCGGCCGCGCGCACGGTCAACTGCCCGTCGGTGTCCGGCAAGCTGCCTCAGGTGCCGTCCTCCGCGCGGCGCGAGGTCGATCGGAACCTGGCCCTTCTCGACCGGCAGATCGCCCAGGCGAACCAGATCCTCGCCCGCCTCGGCTCCCGTGCCGGCAACGGCAACGTGGTGCGCGGCGCGGTGCTGAACCCGCTGAGGGCCGCCCGCTCGATCGTCATCAACCGCATCGCCAACGCGCTACGACGCGCGGGCGCGCAGGCCGGCGGCCTGCAGGGACTGGCCGCCTGCACCGTGCAGAACGGCGCGGGCGGCGGGCAGACGCCGGCGCCCGACCCGTCGGCGTCCCCTACCGGTGACCCCTCGGCGTCCCCGTCGCCGAGCGGCGGCGCCGACCCCTCGGCGAGCCCGAGCGGCTCGGCCTCGCCCAGCGCCTCGCCGACCGGCGGAGCGACCGGTCCCTCACCCGACGACTTCGTCGACATCCGGCGCGTGCAGCCGAACGTGAACCGGCCGGCGGACGGGGCGGACGCCTCCAGGGGCACGTTCTCCTCCCGCTGCGGCACCAACGGGAACGGCCACTTCAACTCCGACAACGTCATCGTCGCGCCCGGCGTGACCAACGGCGCGCACCACGTGCACGACTACGTGGGCAACCTGGACACCAGCGGCTTCTCGACCAACGAGAGCCTGCAGGCGGCCGGCACCACCTGTTCCAACGGCGACAAGTCGACCCACTACTGGCCGGTGGTGCGCCTGCAGAACCAGAGGGGCAACGACGCGGACAAGGCCGGCGGCGGCCTCGACGGCAACGTCGGGCGCATCGTCCGCCCGGCGTCGGTCTCGATCACCTTCCGCGGCAACCCGACCAGCAAGGTCGTCGCGATGCCGGTCTTCCTGCGCATCATCACCGGCGACGCCAAGTCGTTCACCAACGGCCCGACGAACGCCAACGCGAGCTGGTCGTGCACCGGGTTCGAGAACCGGCAGCTCAAGGACAAGTACCCGATCTGCCCGCGCGGCAGCCAGGTGGTGCGGACCTTCAAGTTCCAGAGCTGCTGGGACGGCAGCAACATCGACAGCGCCAACCACCGCACCCACGTCGCCTTCGCCGCGGCCGACGGGACGTGCCCCAACGGGTTCAAGGCCATCCCGGCCCTTGAGCAGCGCATCACCTACAACGTGCCGCCCGGTCCCGGCTTCGCCGTCGACAGCTTCCCCGAGCAGCTGCACAAGCCGATCACCGACCACGGCGACTTCATCAACGTGATGTCGGATGCGCTGATGAAGCGAGCGGTCGACTGCATCAACGCCGGCAGGCGCTGCTGACCCGGGTGCTCTCGCCTCCCGGCGGGTCCGCGCGCACGTGAAAGGGCGCCGCTACGTGAGAATCCTCTCGCGTAGCGGCGCCCTCGTCATGAGGCCCGTCCGCTCCGGCGGGCCCCGCCCGGACCGCGAGCGCGGTCCGCGGGCCGGCGACGCCGGGGGCTAGTAGTCCCAGTCGTCGTCGTAGTCGTCGTCCCAGTCGTCATCGTCGTCGTAGTCGCCGCCCCGGGTCAGGCCGGGAGCCGCCGCCGCGAGCAGGGCTACCGTCAGCAGGACACCGGTGGCGATGAGTCGTCTGAGCATGAGAATCACTCCGAACCAGATTCTTCTGTGACCCTGAGGGAATTTGCTTGCCCTCGGCCTGCGGAGCGTCGCGATGGGTTCCCGGGATACGCCAGTACGGCGCGGTACAGCTTCCACCTAACCATGACATCTCGGACAGTTCGCCCGAGTAGAGGCAAATCCGCAGCATGGGTTCGGGCAAAGCCGGACGCCTCCCGGCCACGACGCCGCGACACGCCGCGCGAACCGCCGCCGTCCTGGCCGATGAGCCGCATAACCTGCGCGAACGCGGGCACGTGCCGAACAGCGGCCCGCCGCCGCCCGCCGGCGGGGCCGCGCGAAACCGGCACATCGCAATGAGGAGCCCACGCGGCCATGCAGCCTTTGAACCACGCCGAGCGCACATCCCTGAACGCGGCGAAGCCCACCGAACCACGCGAGCCCGCCGAACCACGCGAGCCCGCTGAGCCACGCGAGGACGGCGGGCCGGCCGAGGACGACGCGGCCGCGCAGGCGCCGCCGGCACTGCCCGAGGCCCGCGGGCCGCTGAGCGCCTTCCTGTTCGGGCGGCTGACCCGCGCGCCGCACGACCTGGAGGAGGTCGCCGTCGACTCCGGGGAGCCTGCCTTGTACGACGAGGACCTCCAGATCGCCCTGCACGTCTGCTACGAGCTGCACTACCAGGGCTTCGACGGCGTGGACGAGCGGTGGGAATGGCACCCGCCGCTGCTGAGCCTGCGCGAGCGGCTGGAACGGCGGCTGGAGGAGGGCCTGTCGCAGACCGTGCGCCGCCCGGCTCCGGTGCCGGCGTCGCAGGTGCCCGCGGCGCTGATCCGGCTGGCCGGCGCGGACGGCCCGGAGGCCTCGGACAGCCTGGAGGCCTCGGACGGCCCGGAGGCCTCGGCCGGCCCGGCCGAGCAGGAGGACGGCAGGCGCCCCTCGCTCGCGAGCTTCCTCCAGCACGACGCCGGGCAGGAGCAGTTCCGCGAGTTCGTCGTCCACCGGTCGATCTACCACCTGAAGGAGGCCGACCCGCACACCTGGGCCGTCCCGCGCCTGCGGGGCATGGCCAAGGCCGCACTGGTCGAGATCCAGGCCGACGAGTACGGCGGCGGGCGCCGCGAGCGCATGCACGCCGAGTTGTACCGTGCCGTCATGCGCGGCCTCGGCCTGTCCGACGCCTACGGGCACTACCTCGGCCTCGTCCCGGCGATCACCCTGGCGGCCGGCAACACGATGTCGCTGTTCGGGCTGCACCGCCGGCGCCGGGGCGCGCTGCTCGGCCACCTGGCGGCCACCGAGATGAACTCCTCCCAGCCCAACGCCAAGTACGCCCGCGGTCTCCGGCGTCTCGGCGCGGACGCGGCCACGGTCCGCTTCTACGACGAGCACGTGCAGGCGGACGCCGTCCACGAGCAGATCGCCGTGCACGACATGTGCGGCGCGTTCGCCGCCACGCACCCCGCCCTCGCCGCGGACGTCCTGTTCGGAGCCGCCTGCTGCCAGACGCTCGACCGGCTTTTCGCCCTCCACCTGCTCGGGCGCTGGGAGGCCGGCGTCACCTCGCTGCGGGACGAGGGCCTTCGCGGGGAAGCCGGGTGAAGGATGTGGACCGCGTGCCGCCCCCGCGATGGTCCCGCTCCGGCCGGCCGTCCGCGCGGCCGCCCGCTCAGCACGGGCGCTGAGGCTCGGTCCCGGTCCGGAAGCCCGCCGTCTTGTGCGACCCGTCGCAGAACGGCTTGACCGCCGAGAGGCCGCAGCGGCACAGCGCCACGGTGGCCCGTCCCGGGTCGATGGGCGTGCCGTCCTGGGCGAGCAGCGTGAAGGGGCCGCGCACCAGCAACGGTCCGTCCTCGCAGGCGGTCACCGTGACCGGCTCGGCCGTCGCGGAGGGAAGGTCGTGCTCGTACGGACGGCCCGCTCCGGAGCGCGCCATGCCCGATTCGTCGGATTTATCCCGCACGATCCGACCATGCCCGGCCGCCGGGCGCGGAAACCCGCGCCCCCGCCGGCACGGGGCCGTCCCCCAGGTTGGAGCAGTCCGCCCAGGTTGGAGCCGTCCACCCCGGGTGGAGCCGTCCGCCGGGCCGGCCGGACGCTAAATGACTTGACGTGAACTTAAGTTGAGGTTTTAGGCTCACGGGTGTCACCGGCCGATGGACCATGAACGGAAACGCCCGGTGGGCTCACGCGACTCGTCGCGCACATGACACGGGGGTAACCGATGGACATGGAAGTCACGGCGTGGCACTCGCTGTACAACGCGATGCACGCCGAACAGGACCGGCGGCCGTTCTCCAGGGCCACGCTGCGGCGCATCGGCCGCTTCGCCCGGCCGCACCGCCGCATTCTGGCGTTATTCCTGCTGCTCAGCGTGGCCTCGGCGGTCCTCGCCGTCGCCTCGCCCGTGCTGGCGGGGCGGGTCGTCGACGCGATCGTGCACCGGGCGCCCGTGGAGAGCGTGGTGACGATGGCCGCGCTCATCGCCGTCATCGCGCTGCTGGACGCCGGGCTCGGCCTGGTGACGCGCTGGCTGTCGGCGAACATCGGCGAGGGCCTGATCCTCGACCTGCGCACGGCGGTCTTCGACCACGTGCAGCGCATGCCCGTCGCCTTCTTCACCCGCACCCGCACCGGCGCCCTGGTCAGCCGGCTGAACAACGACGTCATCGGCGCCCAGCGGGCCTTCAGCAACACGCTGTCCGGCGTGGTGAGCAACCTGGTGACCCTCGTCCTCACCCTCGTCGTCATGATCGGCCTCTCCTGGCAGATCACCCTGATGGCGCTGGTGCTGCTGCCGCTGTTCGTGTACCCCGCCCGGCGCATGGGCTCGCGCCTGGCGCGCCTCGAGCGTGAGGCGGCCAACCACAACTCGCAGATGAGCACCCAGATGACCGAGCGCTTCTCCGCGCCCGGCGCGACGCTGATCAAGCTGTTCGGCAGGCCCGCCAACGAGTCGGCCGAGTTCGCCGCGCGGGCGCGCCGCGTCCGCGACATCGGCGTGCGCACGGCCATGGTGCAGTCGGTGTTCGTCACCGCGCTGACCCTGGTCTCCGCGCTCGCGCTGGCCGTGGTCTACGGCCTCGGCGGCTTCTACTCGCTGCGCGGCGAGCTGGAGCCCGGCAACGTCGTCGCCCTCGCGCTGCTGCTCACCCGCCTGTACGCGCCGCTCACCGCCCTCGCCAGCGCCCGCGTCGAGGTGATGAGCGCGCTGGTCAGCTTCGAGCGGGTCTTCGAGGTGCTCGACCTCCAGCCGCTGATCGCCGACAGGCCCGGCGCGCGCACCGTGCCGGACGGGCCGGTGTCGGTGGAGCTCTCCGGAGTCCGGTTCGCCTACCCGTCCGCCGACAAGGTGTCTCTCGCGTCGCTGGAGGAGGTCGCCGCCCTGGACACCCGGGGCGGCGTCGAGGTGCTGCACGATGTGTCGTTCCGCGCGGAGCCCGGCCGCATGGTGGCGCTGGTGGGCTCCTCGGGGGCGGGCAAGTCGACGATCGCGCAGCTCCTCACCCGGCTCTACGACGTCGACGAGGGCTCCGTGCGGCTCTCAGGGGTGGACGTGCGCGACCTGACGGCCGAGTCGATCCGCGAGACGCTCGGCATGGTCACCCAGGACGGGCACCTGTTCCACGAGTCCGTGCGGGCGAACCTGCTGCTGGCCCGGCCCACGGCCTCAGAGGAGGAACTGTGGGAGGTGCTGCGCCGTGCCAGGCTGGACGAACTGGTCGCCGGGCTTCCCGACGGGCTGGAGACCATCGTGGGGGAGCGCGGCTACCGGCTGTCCGGCGGTGAGCGCCAGCGGCTGACCATCGCCCGCCTGCTGCTCGCCCGGCCCCGTGTGGTGATCCTGGACGAGGCCACCGCGCACCTGGACTCCACCTCGGAGGCGGCGGTGCAGGAGGCGCTGGGGGAGGCGCTGGCCGGGCGGACGGCCGTGGTCATCGCCCACCGGCTGTCCACCATCAGGGCCGCCGACCTCATTCTCGTGATCGAGGACGGGCGGGTCGCCGAACGCGGCACCCACGACGAACTGCTCGCCGCAGGAGGCCGTTACGAAGAGCTGTACCGCACGCAGTTCGACGAGCGCGGCGCCGCGGAACCGGTGGGCTGACCGGCACGCGGCGCACGCCCGCCGGGGCGCCCCGGCGGGCGCCCCGCGCGGCGCTCACCAGTCGCCGCCGCCGTCCTCGCCGCCGTCGCCCTCGAAGAAGTCGCCGATCTCATCGATCGCCTCGGCCGCCACCATGCCGCCGATGAGGCCGGCGGCTCCCGCCGCGGCCACCGCGCCCCAGCCTGGCCCGTCGTGGTGGCCGTCGTGCCCGTAGTGCCCGCCGCCATGGCCGTAGTGGTCGCCGCGGTGGCCGAAGGGGCCCTGACCGGCCGAGTGGTGGCCCCCATGGCCGCGGCCGGCCACGCCGTCCAGCCAGCGCCCGACCTCGGCGGCCCAGTCGATGCGCGCCGCCTGCTCGTGGGTGACCTGGAACCGGCCTATGGCGTCGTGGCCCGGCTGGAACAGGCGGGCGCGCTTGTCGGCCTCCAGCACCACCACGAGCTCGTGCGCGCCGGCCACGAAGGTCAGCTCGACCTCGTTGACCCGGCCCGCCCAGCGCGCGGGCGGGTGGAACTCGATCTCCTGGAAGAACGGCAGCCGCTGGTGCACGCCGTGCAGCCGCCCGGCCTCCAGGTCGGCGCTCTTGAGGTGGAACCCGAGCGCTGAGAAGGCGCGAAGCACCGCTTCCTGCGAGGCCAGCGGGACGACCGAGATCGGGTCCAGATCGCCCTTGTCGACGGCCTTGGCCACCGACAGCTCGGTGCGCACCCCGACGAACGCGCCGTGCGGGCGCGCGCCGTTGATCTCGGTGACCGGCGTCTCCCAGGGGACGGGCATCTGGAAGGGGATGGTGTGGAGCTCACCCTCACGCAGGTGGAAGGGGCCGGAGACCTTCGCGCCGAAGAACTCCGCCGTGCGGGAGTGCTCGTCGTCCCCGGACTCGATCTCCACGCGGGCGACCAGTGCCAGGGAGACGTACTCGATGTCGGAGGGGAAGTCGCCCCCCTTGACGCGCACCTCGCCGGCCAGGGTGCCGCCCGGCCGCACCCGTGTGGTGGACAGCACCGTGTCGACCGAAGGCCCCCCGACTCCCAGGGCTCCCAGCATCCGTTTGAAGACCACGGTTTCCTCTCTCGCCGTGCCAGTGTGACGTGACCGCACGGGAAACGATCGGCCCGCCGCCCGCGGTTCCCGCCCGCGAGCACCGGCGCGGAGGCGACCAGAACGGCGCGGCCGGCGCGCGGCGACCGGAACAGGCGCGGAGGCGACCGGCACGGCCCGATCAGCGCGGCGGCGACCGGAACCGGCACGGCCCGATCAGCGCGGCGGCGACCGGAACCGGCTCGGCCGGCGCGGCGGCGACCGGAAGGGCCCGGTCAGCGCAGCGGGAACCCTAGGCGGCGGCCGGCCTCGCGCAGTTCGTCCCGCGCGTCGGGGTGGGCCACGTTGTCCAGCAGCTGCTGGGCCTGGTCGGCGGCGTCGTTGCCCCAGATGGTCGCGACGCCCTGCTCGCTGACGATGAAGCTGTGCTGGAAGGAGGTGACCGGCCCCGCCAGCCGGGGCACCACGGTCGACACGTCCGCCTTGGGGTGCCAGGACGGCAGCGCGATGATCGCCCGCCCGCCGGGGGAGTGCAGCGCCCCGACGATGAAGTCGGTCTGCCCGCCGAAGCCCGAGTAGATGAGACCGCGCACCCGGGCCGCGTTGGCCTGCGCGTACAGGTCGATCTGCAGTGCGCCGTTCACCGACGTCAGGGCGTTCTGCCTGGAGATCAGGGCGGGGTCGTTGGTCTTCTCCGTGCGCAGCAGGCGCACCCGGTCGTTGCGGTCGATCCAGTCGTACAGCTCGGCGCTGCCGAAGACGAACGACGCGGTGATCGGGACCCGGGCGTCCAGCGCGCCGGCCTTCTCCAGGGCGAGCACGCCGTCGCTGAACATCTCCGACCAGACCGTGAGGTCGCGGCGCGACAGCAGAGCGGCCAGCACCGCGTCCGGCACCTGGCCGATGCCGAGCTGCAGCGTGGCGGCCTGGGGGACCAGAGCGGCCACCCGCTCGCCGATGACCCGGGAGACCGGGCTCGCCGGGCGCGGCGTGGGCGAGGAGAGCGGCTCGTCCACCTCGATCGCGTAGTCGATCTCGTCCAGGGCCAGCACCGCGTCACCGTAGGTGTAGGGCATGCGCCGGTTCATCTGGGCCACGACCACCCCGCCGCGCGCCCTGACCTGCTCGATGGCGGCGGGAAGGATGTTGACCTCGGTGCCGAGCGACACCGTGCCGTCCACCGGCAGGGTGGTGTGCACCACCACGATGTCCGGCGGCAGCGCCTGGGCCAGCAAGTACGGCACGCGGGACAGCCGCGAGGGGAAGTACCGCAGGTTGGGCCGGCCGCGCATGCCCGGCCCGACGAACGGCGACTCAAGGATCACGCCTTCGCGGTCGGCGACGCCGGGCTGGGCGTTCAGCATGAAGAGCCGGTACTCGGGGATCGCCGCGTCCAGCACGGAAAGGACGCGCCAAGGCGTGGAGAAGTTGCCGCCGGCCACCACACGCGGGGTGCCGGGAAGGCCGGACAGCACAGAGGTGAGCCGGGACTCGGGGAGCACGCGCATTCGACCATCATTCCAATGCGAATAGTGGGGTGCCGATTCAGGGGGTTGTCCTACGTGTCGAGGGTCGCAGCGCCCGGGATCGGCCCGACAGGGACCAGGTGCTTGGGCCTGGAGGTCGTTCGTCCCTTTTGTGAGTTGGGTGACGCCCGATGCCACGCCGCGACGCCTTAAGGCCCGGTCGCCGGGGACCTTGGTCACTGGAGGCCGGGAACGGCGGTCACTTGAATCACAGGTGCAACGAGCCGCCGGCGGGCCTGCGGCGCCCCGCCATCCGGGAGGTAGTGCCTTGAGGACCTGCGATGAGATCGCCATGCCACGGCCGGGCGCCGGCGCGCCCGTGTCCCCGCCGCCCGTGCTGATCCAGGGCGGGATGGGGGTCGCGGTCTCCGGCTGGCCGCTCGCGCGGGCCGTCGCCCTCACCGGGCAACTCGGCGTGGTGTCGGGGACGGCGCTGGACGTCGTGCTGGCCAGGCGGCTGCAGCGCGGCGACCCGGGCGGCCACCTGCGCCGCGCCCTGGCGTGCTTCCCGTCCCCGGAGATCGCCGAGCGGATCCTGGCCCGCTACTTCGTCCCCGGAGGCCTCGCCCCCGGCGTCCCCTACCGGCCCGTGCCCAGGCTGGGGCTGCGCCCGAACGCCGCGCGCGCCGAGCTGACGGCGGTCGCCAACTACGCCGAGGTGTTCCTGGCCAAGGAGGGACACGACGGGCAGGTGGGGGTCAACTACCTGGAGAAGATCCAGATGGCCACGCCCGCCGCCGTGTACGGGGCGATGCTCGCGAGCGTCGACTACGTGCTGATGGGCGCGGGCATCCCCTCGGAGATCCCAGGGCTGCTGGACGCGCTCGCCGGCCACCGCCCGGCGGAGATCTCGGTCACGGTGGCCGAGGAGGCCGACGCCGACGAACGCCACACCGCCGGCGTCGACCCCGTGGAGCTGCTCGGCCACGCCCCCGCGCCGCTGCGGCGGCCCCGGCTGCTCGCCATCGTCTCCTCCCACGTCCTTGCGGCCTACCTCGCGCGGTCGCCGCACACCCGGCCGGAGGGGTTCGTGCTGGAGTCGCCGCTGGCCGGCGGGCACAGCGCGCCGCCGCGCGGCAGGCTGCGCCTCGGCGACACCGGCGAACCCGTCTACGGCCCGCGTGACGAGGTCGACCTCGCCAAGGTGGCGGCGCTCGGGCTGCCGTTCTGGCTGGCCGGCGGGCACGGGACGCCCGGCGGCCTGGCCCGGGCGCTGGAGGCGGGCGCCACCGGCGTCCAGGTCGGCTCCGCCTTCGCGCTGTGCCGGGAGTCGGGGCTGGACGGCGCCCTCAGGCGGCGCCTGCTGGAGAACGCCCGAGCGGGGGAGCTCGCGGTGCGCAACGACCCGGCCGCCTCGCCCGCCGGCTTCCCCTTCAAGATCGCCGAGGTGCCCGGCACCCTGTCCGACGAGGACGTCCACGCCGCGCGTCCGCGCTTGTGCGACCTCGGCCACCTGCGCACGCCCTACCGCAGGCCGGACGGCGCCATCGGCTACCGCTGCCCGGCCGAGCCGGTCGACCAGCACGTGCGCAAGGGCAGGCCCGCCGAGGACACCGAGGGCCGCCGCTGCCTGTGCAACGGGCTGGTGGCCGCCGCCGGCCTCGGGCAGCGCCGCTCGGACGGCTACCAGGAGCCCCCGCTGCTCACGCTCGGGCAGGACCTGGACTTCTTGCGGGGACTGCCGGAGGACTACTCGGCCGCCGACGTCGTCGCCCGCGTCCTCAGCCCGGGCGGCGCCGTCCTTGGGACGGCGTCGCCCTGCGGCGAATAGGCCACGACCTGGGCGCGCGCTCTGCGTCGTGCCCTGGCGTTCCGCCACGGCAGGCGGATGTCGTTGAGGGCACTCGTCCCGGCGGCCGGTGACTTTGGGTGGTGAATCACTGCCGCTTCGTATAAATCATGCTTATCCTTATGGTGCCGTTTTGTCAGTAGCCCCCACTGGCCGGATACCCCGAGGTGTCGAGATGAGATTGGTGCGCCTGGAAACCCCTGGCGACGGAGTGCTGTACGTCGAGGCCAGGGAACTGGGCGCCGCGCTCTACGACGACGAGCGCGAGCTGTCGGGCGGGGACGGGGCGATGCGCGCCATCACCGGCGCCGTCGACGACGTGACCGGCGCGCTCGGCGCCTTCGCCGGGCGGTTGCGGTCCGCCCTGGCCGAGAGCGGCGCCACCAGGTACGCCGTCGAGTTCGGGTGCGAGATCGCCGTCGAGACCGGGAAGGTCGTCGCCGTCATCGGCAAAGGCAGCGCCACCTCTTCGCTGAAGGTCACCATGGAATGGGACAAGTCGCAGGAATGACGGCCGACCGTTCCCGCCTGCGATCGGCATTCTGCGAGTCCACCCTCGCCCTCGGCCACCGGGGCCGGGAGGGGACCGGCTTCTTCGCCGCCCCTGGGCTCGTCGTCACCTGCGCGCATGTGGTCGCGCCCGCCGACCGGCCGCCTCCGGCGTTCGTGGAGGCGGTGTGGGGAGAGCTCTCCCTGGACCTGGAGGTCGTCCCAGGCCGGGTGCGGGCCGCCGTCCGCGGAGGCCCGGACCTGGCGCTGTTGCGCACGCCGCCCGACCTGGAGCATCCCTTCGTCTCGCTGAGCGAGGCCGCCGAGCCGGGCGACGAGCTGTGGATCTACGGGTACCCGAGCGGGCGCTACCGCGGCGGCGAGCCGGTGCGCGCCTTCTGCGAGGGGGTCTCGGTCCGCGCCGGCGCCACCCGCCTGCTGCGGGTGGCCGGCGGCAGGGCGAGCCCCGGGCACAGCGGAGCCCCGGTCCTCAACTGGCGGACCGGGTCGGTCTGCGGGGTGGTCCGCCTGGACGAGCTGGTCGAGGGCGACACGCCGGTCGTCCGGCTCGTCCCCGCCGCCGCCATCCTCGCGGCCTTCCCCGAGGTGGGCGGGGCGCAGCGGTCCAACACCGCCAACCGCGCGTGGTTCGACCTGCTCTCCGCCGACCAGTTGCGCGCCGCGGGCCGCCGCCATCTCAGCGGGCCGCTGCGCGCCTACCTGGAGGGCGCGCGCGACGCCGCGAGGGAGCATCCCTACTCGCTGACCGGTGTGAACGCCCCGCCTCTGCACAAGGTGTACCTGCGCCAGCCGGCCTCGCGCGTGCCCGAGGAACGCCCCGAGGAGGGCACGACGACCGTCGGGCACGAGGCCGTCCAGGCCGACGACATCGTGCGGCTGTACTGCGGCGCCCAGATCATCGGCGGGCCCGGCGCCGGCAAGTCGAGCCTGCTGCGTCACATCACCGACGTCGCGGCCACCGGCTGGCTGGAGGGACGCGAGGCCGACTTCGTGCCCATCCTGGTGCACATCTCCGCGCTGGTCAGGCGCAGGTCGCTGCCCGAGGCGCTCGCCGCCGGCGTGACGGACCTGCTGGGCATCGGCCTCGCCCACGGCGGCCTGGCCGAGCTGTTCGCCGAGGAGCCTCTGCCGGGCGTGCGCTGGCTCGTGCTGGTGGACGGCGCGGACGAGGTCAGCCACCGGGAGGACCGCGACACCACGCTCGGCCGCATAGCGCGGCTGCGCCGCGGCTCGGCGCACATGCGCTTCGTGGTCGCCAGCCGTCCGCTGCCCGCGCACTCCCTCAACCGGCTGGTCACCGACGACAGCCCGTCGTTCGTCATCGAGCCGTTCACCGACGAGCAGCTCGGCACCTTCGCCACCGGGTGGTTCGAGGCACTCGGCCTGCCCCGTCCCAAGGAGACCTCGACGCGGTTCGTCGAGCAGCTGGAGCGCGGAGGCATCCGCCAGCTCGCCCACATCCCTCTGCTGGCCACCATGCTCTGCGTCGTGTTCGCCGCCGACCCCGGCCGCCGGCTGCCCCTCAGCCGCGCCGAGCTGTACGACAGATTCGTCCAGCGCCTGCTCGCGAAGGCCATGGAGGCCGTGGACATCCGCGCGCAGCTGCGCGAGCAGGCGCGTCCGTACGGGCATGACGCCGAGCGCGCGGTGGAACGGCTGCTGGACAACCTGCTGCCGGTGCTGTCGGAGCTGGCGCACCGCCGTCAGTACACGGTGGCCGCGCCCGACCCGCCGACCGCCGCCGTCCTCGCCCCGCCACCGGGCATGAGCGCGGAGCGCTGGGAGGCCGTCGTGGCGGAGGCCCTGCGGCAGAGCGGGCTGGTCGTGCAGCGCAGGACCGGGGAGTTCGTCTTCATCCACCACACCATCCAGGAGTACCTCACCGCCCGCTTCCTGGCCGGCAGGCACCCGCGGCCGCGCCGGTTCGGGCGCGCAGGGCTGCTGCTGGCCCCCCAGGACCGGTGGCCCTGGCCGGACGCCGAGGTCAAGCTCTTCCTCGCCGCCATCTGGGCGCGCGAACCGGCCGGTTTGAAAGCCCCCCTGGCCCGGCTGCTGCGCAGGGGACGGCGCGTGACGAACGCCGAGTTCGTCGCCGAGCTGGCCCGGCAGGGTGTGCGGCTGCCGCCGGAGGTGCACAGGAAGGCGGTCGCCGCGTTCCGTGACATGCTGCTGGCCCCGCCGTCCGGGGGCGAGCGCTGGATGGACGTCGCCCGCTCGCTGGCAGACCTGGACGTCGCCGTCTGCGTCTCGACTCTGGAGCGCGTCGCCGACGACAGGCGCCGCAACGGGTTCCATCGCTGGGACGCCGCCCGGGCCCTGCTCGGGCTCGACGAGGGACGCGGCGTACGGGCGCTCGGGGCGCTGATCGACGACGAGACGCTGGCGTACGAGGACCTCATGGCGGCCCACACGCTGTTGCAGCACGACCGCGACCAAGGTGTGGACGCCCTGCGGCGCATCGGCCGCACCTCCGGCGGCGACAGCGGCCGGCGGCTCGACGCCGCCCGTGACCTGCTCACGCACCACCCCGCGCACGGCATGGACACGCTGGACTTCCTCGCGCGGGACGCGACAGCTCAGCCGGCCCACCGCCTGAGCGCCGCGCAGCTCCTGGTCAACGTCGACCTTCCCCGCGGGTGCGCGGCCCTGTGCGCCATCGCGGAGGACGCCGAGGCGGGGGACGGGACGCGCGCCGCGGCCGCCGAGCAGCTCATCCGCGAGGACGGGCCGACGGCCGTGCGCGCGCTGGAGGCCGTCGCGTGCGACACGGCGGCCGGGCAGGCGACCCGGCTGAAGGCGGCGGGCCTGCTCGCCGGGCAGGAGGGTGCTCGTGGTCTCGTCGTGCTCCGGGCCCTGGCGAAGGATGACGGCGGCGACCCCGAGGTCCGCGTGGAGGCCGCGCGCCTGGCCGGGGCGGTCGACACCCGTGCCGGGGAGGATCTGCTGGAATCGCTGGTCGCCGACTCCGGTCTCGCGGCGGGGCACCGGGAGCGGGCGGGGCGCGAGCTGGCGGTCACCGACGCCGGACGCGCCGTCGCCGCGCTGGCCACCGCCGCGGGGGACTCACAGCTCGGCGCCATGGACCGCTGCAGGCTCGGCGTCGTCGCAGCGGAGCTCGACCCCGCCGCGGGCGCCGCGGTCCTGACCGCCCTGGCCGGCGACGCCGAGGTCCCCGGCCGCCAGCGGGTGGAGGCCGCCGCCGCGCTGGCCGAGGTCGACCGCGCCGCCGGGACGAGGCTCCTCGCCGAGCTGGCCGAGGGGAGTTCCCTCGGCGGCGGGCACCGGCTCAGGGCCGCCCAGGCGCTCATGCCGCTGGACGCCAAGCGAGCGAAGCGGGTGCTGACCGACCTGGCCACCCGGTACTCCTCCGGCGGCACCGCCGTCCTGGCGGCCAAGGCCATGGCCATGGCGGACAAGGAGAGCGCCGTGCGGCTGCTCGCCTTGATCGCGGCCGACGGCCGGCTCACCGCGGAGGAACGCGCCGCGGCCGTCAAGGCCATCAGGTCCCTCGACCCCGAACGAGGGGCGGCCGAGGCCGCCGACCTGGTGCGCGACCTGAAGAGCTACCTCGACCGGCCCGGGCTGGGCGACTTCGAGAGGATCGAGATCAGGCGGGTCATCGCCGGCATGTGATCAACGTCCGGCCGCAGCGGGCGCCCCGGGTGGGGACCGCGGGCATCCAAGCAATCCAAGATCGCCGGGGTGGTCCGCTCTACCTAGTACGGCAGCCGCCGATTCCTCCTCGCGTGGTTGGAGTAGTCAACAGCACGATCACCTACCGTCGAGAAAGGCGGTGGTCGCCCGCGTGGCGCGCGGGTCGAAGAGCGTTGTCATGTGGCCTCGGCCACGGAGCAGGAGGAGCCGAGCGTTCGGGATGCCGCGTGCGGTCGCTTCGACGAGCGCGGGTGGGACGAGGGGATCCCGGGTGCCGCCCACGACGAGCGTGGGTGCGGTGATCTCGCCCAGCCGTGCGGTCACATCCCACTCTTGAATGGCTTCGACGAGGGCGACCTCACCGGGGGCTCGCTGTTGGTCGGCGCCCAGCGCGTACATGGCCGCGACGACCACGCGCAGGAGTCCGTGTGCGACCAGGCCGCTGCTCATCCAGGCGGCGGATTTCCCCCGGCGTTCCAATTCGACGCTCCGTAGCAGGTCATGTCGTCCGCGGTCGCTGACGCGGCTCGCGGCGACGGAGATGACCAGGCGGTGTACAACTTCGGGGTGGTCCATCGCGAGTTGGAGCGCGATGACGCCTCCACCGGAGCTACCCATGACGTCGACCGGTTTGCCGAACCGCTCGTGCAGTGCGACGGCGTGCCATCCGGCCAATCGGGCAATGGTTGTGCCGGAAGGCATGTCGATGGGACGGTTGATCAGATGGACCGTGCGGCCAGATCCGAGCGCGACGGCGCGGGCCGACCGGGCCATGGTTCGCGGGACCCCGTGGGACAGGTCGGCACCTGGACCGAGGCCGGCCAGGAAGACCAGGGGTGCGCCGTTCCCGGTAGCCGCCACGGACAGTCCGTCGTTCAGGCGTTCGCCCTGCATCCCGGCCTCCGCCCGTACTCAGTCGGGTTGTCGCAGACCGAAATCCTAGCTAGTAACGCCGCCACCAGGCACGTTCCCGCTGGTTCCACCGCCGTACCCGCCTCGACCGAGCAAATGTCCTGGTCAGCTAGGAATTGGCGGCTGCCGTACTAGGGCCGCCTCTACTGGAAGTCGAACTCGTCGGCGCGGACGCCGGCAAGGAAGGCGTCCCACTCGGCCCTGGTATAGATGATCGTCGGGCCGTCGGGGTGACGGCTGTGCCGCACGCGTCGCGAGCACATCCGGAGTTCTCGCGGGATAGATACCGGCCTCGATTCGGCTCACGGTCCCGCCGTCACGCTGGACGAAGCCGCCGGCCTCCTTGAGCGTGAGACCACTGGCCTCAGGTTCGAACTCGCCCAGTCTCGTCCGGACCGGCCACGCTGGGGGTGATCCGCGCACGGCCGTGGAGAGGGGTCATCGATGGAGCCGGCGGCGGGGGTGGTGGAGGAGGACGAGTACGGCGGGCAGGAGGAGGGCGGGAATGACGAGGTCGAGCGGGTCGAAATGTGCGACTCCGGGGGCTCCCGCTTCCGCGACGAAGTAGCGGGCCGCCAGGTAGTTGAGCTGGTAGGCACCTACGTAGACGCAGGTCGCGACGCCGAGCGCGTAGCCCCAGGCGGTGCGTCGCCACAGCAGCAAGCCGGCCAGTACCAGCGGCGGGGCGATCATGGTCAGGTCGAGGGCCTGGCCCAGGTGGACCTGTGCCGGGGGCAACGGCAGGACGTCCGCCGGCACCTGGCCCGTGACGGCCTGGCGGACGATCGTGGTGGCGTACATGCCGATCATCGAGACGGCCGGCAGGATCAGCAGGCCGCTCACCCAGCGCATCGCCGCCGGGGCGTGGGGGGCGACGTCCAGTTCCGTCAGCGCCAGGACCAGTGCCGTCGCCGACAGCACGACGATGGTGACATGCAGCAGGAACAGGTCGATGTAGACGGGGTCGTAGATGTAGTAGGCGTAGTTGTAGACCGAGTAGGCGAGCATGCCCACCCAGACGAGGTCGGCGCGCGGGGAGCCCCGTACCGATCCGGCGAGCGCCGCGAGCAGCAGGGGCACGCCCGCCGCCAGGGTCGCCAGGTCGTTGCCGCGGAACCTGGCGACGAGGACGGCGGGGCCGGGGTACAGGTCGTCCCTCCACAGGCCGGTCGTCGCGGCGGCGAGGGTGAGAACGGCGATGAGGCCGGTCAGCCACCAGGCTGTCCGGAAGTGAGGACCCGGCCGGGTAGGTGGCCGTCTTGAGGTCGGCGGCAGGGTGCGGGAAACGATCGTCTCGTCCATCGGGAGAACCCCTCACTGGAAGCGTTCGGGCCCTGCGCTGACGATGACGCCCGGGTGCGACGCCCGCCCAGAGGCTTTCGCCCGGACCGCGCCGGCCGAAGGCCCTCGCCCCGGAGGGGTCTTCTCGGCGGGAGTTGGACGGCTCTCGTGGAAAGGTACGGCCGGTGCCCTGGGTGGGGCACCGGCCGGGGGAGGGCTCTAGAACACCGGGGTGCCGGCGCGGGTGAGTTTCCAGTTGGGGTCGGCGAAGGTGGCCGGGTCGATGGTGCCCGAGGCGGTGGCGTACTCGATCAGCGCCTGCCGGATCTCCACCTGGGCGTTGTAGACCACCGGAGCCGTCGTGACGTGCGGGAAGCCGCCGCCGCCCGACTGGCGGTAGTTGTTGATGGCGACCACGAACGACTGGTCGGCGGTCACCGGCGCGCCCTGGTAGGACAGGCCGGAGATGCGCTGCCCGACCGGCTGGGAGATGTCGATGTCGTAGGACACGCCCGACAGCTGGTCGTAGTTGTAGTCCGGGGTGCCGCCCGCGTTGGTCAGCGCGGCCAGGTCGATCGGCGCGCCGGGGGCCACCTGGGCGAAGTACTTCGCCGAGTACTCCAGGTAGTCCTTGATCTGGGCGCCGGTCAGCTTCACGCCGAGCAGCGTGTTGTCGTAGACGTACAGGCCCGCCATGTCGCGCACGCTCACCGGCCCGGCCGGGAAGACGGCGGTGCGGCTGAACGGCGCGGCGATCGACAGCACCGGCAGCGAGGCGTCGGCCGTGCCGGCGATCGCCTTGCTCACCAGGTCGGTCTGCACCTTCTGGATGTAGTCCAGGATCGGGGTGTCCTTGTAGGGCGACTCCGTCGCCGACAGCTGCTCCTTGGACTGGGCGATGACCTGGTTGACGTAGCCGACCGTCTTGTCGTGCCGGCCCTTCATCAGCGCGACGATCTTCGGGTCCTCGGCGACCGTGTTGGTGTTGACCGTGGCGGAGGACTTGCCGGTGACGGTCCACCCGCCCTGCCGCTTGGCGAGGGTGAAGTCGACGACGGACAGGCGCTGGCCCCATTTGCCCGGCTCGGTGAGCAGCACCTGCTGCCCGGTCACCTTGTTGGTGACGAACCTCTGCGGGACGTCGTTGTGGGCGTGGCCGAACAGGACGGCGTCGATGCCGGGCACCTGCTCGGCGACCAGGGCCGAGGCGTTCTCGACCGGCAGGTCGGTGCCGTAGGAGGACATGCCGTTGTCGCCGGCGTGCGCGGTGACCAGGACGACGTCGGCGCCGAGGCCGCGGATCACCGGCACCCACTTCTTGGCCGTGGCGACCAGGTCCAGGAACTTCAGCCTGCCCTCGACGTTGCCCTTGTCCCAGATGGCGATGCCCGGGTTGGTGAGGCCGAGCACGCCGACCTTGATCGGCTTTTCGCCCTTGACCTTCATCGTCTTGATGACGAACGGCCGGTACGCCGGCAGGCCGGTCCTCGCCGAGACGGCGTTGGCGCCGAGCACCGGCGCCTTCATCTGCTTGATCCACGTGGCCAGCAGGGGCAGCCCGTAGTTGAACTCGTGGTTGCCGAGGGTCACCGCGTCGTACCCGATGGCGTTCATGGCCTTGGCCATGGGGTGGGTCCGGCCGGTCTGCGTGATCGGCTCGACCTTGGCGTAGTAGTAGTCGAGCGGCGTGCCCTGGATGGTGTCGCCGGAGTCGAACAGCAGCGTGTGGCCGGCGCCGCGGTCGGCGCGGATCTGGTTGACCAGGGTGGAGACCTTGGCCAGGCCGACGTCGTTGTGCGCGCTGTCGTCGAACTCGGCGTTCTTGAAGTAGTCCCAGTTAAGGGCGTTGCCGTGGATGTCGGAGCTGGCCATCACGGTGACCTTGACCGTGTGGCCGCCCGTGGCTGAGGCGGGCGCGGGGGACGCGAGCAGGCCGACGGCCGCGGCGGCGGTGGCACCGGCGGCCATGACCCGGCGGATTCTGGAACTCATGGCGGGGACAGTAGCCAGAGGACATTGCTTAACGGTCACAAGACGCCACTCGCGGACGTATCGCAGTGATGAACTCCCCTCGGGATGGCATGGAGGAAGCGGGGAGCGCTCCCCGAGGACCTGAGCGTGCGCTTCGTGTGAGGACCTGTCAAGAGGCTCGTTAACAAGAAGGAAACCTGTCGATACGCGAGGACAAGTATTCGCTCTTGTCTGAGAGCGCTCTCACCCAAGGTGGACTGTCGGATGAACACTGCTCTGACCTGCATATATGTCGCCGGATCGCAGAGAGCGCTTTCTCACACGTGATCGTGGGCGGTGTGCACATCACGACGATCGTTACGCGGGGACCCGTTGACACGAGGGTGTATGCGGCGTGACCCTTCTCGGGGAGCGCTCCCTCCAAGATCACGTATCTGCCCCCCAGGAGGGTCTATGGGCAAGTTCCGCCCCGGGATGGTCACCCCTCTGCTCGCCGCGGTGCTGGCCGTCGGCGTCACCGCCTGCGGTGGCGGTGGTGACGGCGCGGGCGCCGGCGCGTCGTCGGGCGCCGCCCAGCCGGCCGAGAAGATCAAGCTGACCGTCGCGCTGTTCAGCGACTTCCACTTCGCGCCGCTGTACGAGGAGTTCAAGAAGACGCACCCGAACGTCGAGATCGTCGAACGCCGCTCGCAGTTCAACGACCACCACAAGAACCTCACCACGCAGATCGCCACGGGAGCGGGCGCCGCCGACGTCGAGGCCGTCGAGGCCGGCTACATCGCCACCTTCACCCCGCTCGCCGACAGGTTCCACGACCTCAACGAGTACGGCCTGGGCAAGCGGCAGGCCGACTACCTGGACTGGAAGTGGAAGCAGGGGCTGTCCAGCGACGGCGCCAAGGTGCTCGGCCTCGGCACCGACGTCGGCGGCCTGGCCATGTGCTATCGCACCGACCTGTTCAAGAAGGCCGGTCTGCCCACCGAACGCGACGAGGTGTCCAAGCTGTGGCCCACCTGGGAGGCCTACATGGAGGCGGGCAAGAAGTTCGTCGCCGCCAAGGTGCCCGGCGCCAAGTGGTTCGACGGCCCCGGTGAGAACTTCCGCGCCATGATCGACCAGGCCCCCGTCGGGTTCTACGACGAGCAGAACAACCTCGTCGCCGGCACCAACGCCGACGTGAAGAAGGCGTTCGACCTGTCGGCGCGGATGGTGCTCGCCGACGAGTCGGCCAAGCTCGCCGCGTTCAGCCCTCCCTGGAACACCGGCCTGACCAAGGGCTCGTTCGCCACCATCATCTGCCCGTCATGGAAGACCGGCAGCATCAAGGACGCCGCGCCCACCACGGCGGGCAAGTGGGACGTGGCCGCGGTGCCCGGCGGTGGCGGCGGCAACCAGGGCGGCACCCACCTCATGGCCCCCAAACAGGGCAAGCACCCCAAGGAGGCCGCCGAACTGATCGACCTCCTCACCAGCAAGGACACCCAGCTCAAGCTGTTCACCGAAGCGGGCGCCCTCCCCTCGATCCCCGCCCTCTACGACGACCCGACGATCACCGGGTTCAAGAACGACTTCTTCAGCGACGCGCCCACCGGCAAGATCTTCACCGACGCGGCGAAGGCGCTCAGGCCGCAGCACGTCGGGCCCAAGGCCGCCGACGTCCTGACCGCTTTCGGCAATGCGCTCCAGCGCGTCGAGCAGGGCAAGCAGTCGCCGGAGGAGGCCTGGACGCAGGCCCTGAAGGACCTGGAAAGGATCAAGTAATCCCGGGCCCACGGCCGGCCCGGCACCAGCGGGCCGGCCACGGGTCCGCGAGGCCCAGCGGTAGGCGTGCCCGCTCCCGCGGCGCCGCCCGGCCGTCCCACCCGGCCGGGCGGCCCCGGCGGGGAGGCCCGGCCCGCCGGTCTCGATGGCCTGCCGAAAGGAGCTGCCATGGCCACCCGTGCCCCCGACAACCTGGCGGCGGTACCACCCGCCCCGCCTGTGCGGCCCCCTGCCCGGGCCCACCGGCGCCGCCTGCTGCTCCACCGGCTCGACGTGAAGGCCTCCCCCTACGCCTACGTCGCCCCGTTCTTCCTGCTGTTCTGCGGCTTCGGGCTGTTCCCGCTGGCGTACACCGCCTGGGTGAGCCTGCACGAGTGGACGCTGCTGTCCGACGTCCACGAGTTCATCGGCCTGGACAACTTCGTCACGCTGCTCGGCGACGACTACTTCTGGAACGCGACCTTCAACACGCTGTCCATCGGCGTGCTGTCCACGGTCCCGCAGTTGCTGCTCGCCCTCTGGCTGGCCCACCTGCTCAACCGCCCGCTGCGCTCCCAGACCCTGTTCCGCGTCACCCTGCTGCTGCCCAACGTCACCAGCGTCGTCGCCGTCGTCGTCATCTTCAGCCAGCTCTTCGGCCGGGACTACGGGCTGATCAACTGGGTGCTGTCGTGGTTCGGCGTCGTCGCCGTCGACTGGAACGCCGGCACCGCGACCTCCCACATCGCCATCTCCGTCATGATCATGTGGCGGTGGACCGGGTACAACGCGCTCATCTTCCTTGCCGCGATGCAGGCCGTCCCGCGCGAGCTGTACGAGGCCGCCACCATCGACGGGGCCGGCGGCCTGACCCAGCTGCGCAGGATCACCGTGCCGATGATCAGGCCGACGATCGTCTTCGTGGTCATCACCTCCACGATCGGCGCCATGCAGATCCTCGCCGAGCCGCTGCTGTTCGGCGTCTACAGCCCCACAGGCGGCCCCGACCGGCAGTACCAGACGCTGTCGCTGTTCATCTACGAGAACTTCGTCAAGCTGGACTTCGGCTACGCCTCGGCCGTGTCCTGGATGATGTTCCTCTTCATCGTCGTCATCGCGGCCGTCAACTACCTGCTGACCCGCCGGGCGAGAGGAAGCCTCACGTGATCCCGCGCACGGCGGGCGTCGCCCGCACCCTCACCTACCTGACGCTCATGGCGGTGGCGTTCTTCTCGGCGCTCCCGCTCTACTACAGCGTCGTGGTGGCCTCCCGCGACAACTCCGCGCTGGCCGACGTGCCGCCCCCGCTGCTGCCCGGCGGCAACCTGCTCGCCAACATCGGCCGCGTCTTCGACACCGTCCCGTTCGCCCTGGCCCTGCTGAACTCCGTGCTGGTCGCGGGCTCGATCGCGCTCTCGGTGATGTTCTTCTCCACGCTGGCCGGCTTCGCCTTCGCCAAGCTGCGCTTCCGCGGTGGCAGGGCCATGCTGCTGCTCACCGTCGCGACCATGATGGTGCCGACGCAGCTCGGCATCATCCCGCTGTACCTGCTCATGGTGAAGCTCGAGTGGACCGGCAGCATGTACGCGCTGATCGTCCCCGCGCTGACCAGCGCCTTCGGCGTCTTCTTCATGACGCAGTTCCTGTCGCGGGCACTGCCGACCGAGCTGCTGGAGGCCGGCCGCGTCGACGGCTGCACCACCTGGGGCCTGTTCTGGCACGTGGCGCTCCCCGCGGCCCGGCCCGCGGCGGCCGTGCTCGGCATGCTCACGTTCATGTCGGCCTGGAACGACTACTTCTGGCCGCTCATCGTGCTGACCCCGGAGAACCCGACCGTGCAGGTCGCGCTCTCCACCCTGGCCGCGGGCTACATCAGCGACTACGCGCTCAGCCTCACCGGCACCGCGCTCGGCACGCTGCCGCTGGTCATCGTGTTCGCCCTGCTCGGCAAGCAGATCATCGGCGGAATCATGCAAGGAGCGGTAAAGGGATGATCATGACCGCTACCACCCGGGGGACCCGGCCCTCATTTCTGACGGAGGGGCGGGCGGCCTTCCCCGAAGGCTTCGTGTGGGGCGCCTCGACGGCGTCGTACCAGATCGAGGGGGCGGTGAGGGACGACGGCCGCGGGCCCTCGGTCTGGGACACCTTCTCGCGCACGCCCGGCAAGGTGGCCTCCGGGCACACCGGCGACGTGGCGTGCGACCACTACCACCGCTACGCCGAGGACGTCCGGCTGATGGCCGGCCTCGGCCTCGGCGCCTACCGGTTCTCGATCTCCTGGCCGCGGGTGCGGCCGGACGGCGTGGGGCCCGTGAACACGCGGGGGCTGGACTTCTACGACCGGCTGGTCGACGAGCTCGCCGCGGCGGGCATCACGCCGTACGCGACCCTGTACCACTGGGACCTGCCCCAGGCGCTGGAGGACCGCGGCGGCTGGACCTCCAGGGACACCGCCCACCGGCTGGCCGAGTACGCCGAGGTGGTGCACGCGCGCCTCGGCGACCGGGTGCGGCACTGGACCACGCTGAACGAGCCGTGGATACAGGCGTTCCTCGGTTACGGCAGCGGCGTGCACGCGCCCGGCCGCACGGACGCGCGGTCGGCTCTGCTGGCCTCGCACCACTTCGTGCTCGCGCACGGGCTGGCGGCCCAGGCGCTGCGCGCGGCGGGGGCGCAGGAGGTCATGCTGGTCGTCAACTCCTCGCTGGTGGTGACGCCCGAGCAGATGCTCGACCCCGGCGCCCCCGTGTCGGAGGCCGACGGCGAGGCGGTCGGCCGCGCCAACGCCCTGATGCACCGGCAGATCCTCGACCCGGTGCTGCTCGGGGAGTACCCGGCCGAGGTGCTCGCGGTCCTGGAGCGGCACGGCGGCCTCGGGCACATCCACGACGGCGACCTCAAGGACGCCCACCAGCCGGCCGACGTCATCGGCGTCAACTACTACAACCCCTGCGTGGTGCGGTCCGCGCCGGGTGAGCCGGCCGACGCCGCCTGGCCGGGCGGCGAGGACATCGCCTTCCCCGCCGTGCAGGCGCCCAAGACGGCCATGGGCTGGCCGATCGTCCCCGAAGGGCTGTCGCGCCTGCTGCTCCAGTTCTCGCGGGACTACCCCGGGACGAGGCTGATGGTGACCGAGAACGGCGCCGCGTTCGACGACGTCGTGACGCCCGGCGCGCCGGGGGAGCCGGGCGAGCCGGGGGACCGCGTGCACGACGCCGACCGCACCGCCTACCTCGAGTCGCACCTGCGCGCCGTGCACGCCGCCATCGAGGGGGGCGCGGACGTGCGCGGCTACCTCGTCTGGTCCCTGCTGGACAACTTCGAGTGGGCTGAGGGGTACGACCGCAGGTTCGGCATCGTCCGCGTGGACTTCGCCACCCAGCGGCGGCTGCTCAAGGACAGCGGCATCTGGTACCGCGACGTCATCAGGGAGAATGGGCTGACATGAGACGACCCACCTTGGAGGCGGTGGCGGCTCGGGCGGGTGTGTCGAAGTCGAGCGTGTCCCGGGTGGTCAATGGTGAGGCGTCGGTCACCCCCGCGATCCGCGAGGTGGTGCTGCGGGCGGTGCGCGAGCTCGGGTACGTGCCCAACGGCGCGGCCAGGAGCCTCGCGACGCAGCGCACCAACACGATCGCGGTGATCGTGTCCGATCCGCCGCAGGGCGTGGTCTCCGACGACCCGATGTTCTCCACGGTGGTCCGCACCGTCAGCCGCATCCTGGAGGACGCGGGCAAGCAGGTCACGCTGATGCTGGCCGGGTCCGCCGAGAGCCGGCTGCGGGTCGAGCGGTCCGTCGCGGCCGGGCATGCGGCCGGCATCCTGCTCGTGCCGATGCACGGCCCCGACCAGCTGCCCGGGTCGCTGGCGCGCATGGGCGTGCCCATGGTGTCGTTCGGCAGGTCGGCGCCGGGGGTGCCCTACGCCGACAACGACAACGTGGGCGGCGCCCGCCTCGCCGCCGGCCACCTGCTCTCGCGGGGCCGGCGGCGGGTCGCCACGATCACCGGCCCGCTCGATATGATCCCCTCGCAGGACCGGCTGGCGGGCTACCAGGCGACCCTGCGCGAGAGCGGGCGCCGGTCGAACGTCGCCATCGGCGACTTCACCCGCGTGTCCGGTGCGGAGGGGATGCGGCAGCTGCTGGAGGACGACCCCGCGGTGGACGCCGTCTTCGCGGCCAACGACCTGATGGCCGTCGGGGCCCTGCACGCCCTGCGGGAGGCGGGCCGCCGGGTGCCCGACGACGTGGCGGTCGTGGGCTTCGACGACATCGAGGCGGCCCTGTACACCGCACCGCCGCTGACGACGGTGCGCAGCCCGATGGGGGAGCAGGCGGCGGCCGCGGCCAGACTGTTGCTCGGGCTGCTGGACGGGGCTCCAGGCGACCCTGTCATCATGCAGAACGAGCTGGTGGTCAGGGAGTCCGCGTAGACGATCATCGTTGGAGGACACAAGAATGAGACGACCGACTCTCGAGGCCGTGGCGGCGCGGGCGGGGGTGTCCCGGGCCACGGCGTCCCGGGTGGTCAACGGGGGGACGACCGTCACCACGGAACTGCGCGACGCGGTGATGCGCGCCATCGACGAGATGGGGTACGTCCCCAACCTCGCGGCCCGCAGCCTGGTCACCCAGCGGACCGACTCGATCGCCCTGGTGGTGTCCGAGCCGCCGACCAGGGTGTTCTCCGACGATCCGATGTTCTCCACGGTCATCCGCTCGGCGAGCGCCGAGCTGGAGGCCGCCGACAAGCAGGTCCTGCTGATGCTCGCGGGCACCCCGACCAGCCACGCCCGGGTCGAGCGCTACCTGACGGGCGGGCACGTCGACGGCGTGATGCTGATCTCGATGCACGGCGCCGACCCGCTGCCGGCGGCGATCACGCGCATGCGCGTGCCCGCGGTCTCCTACGGCCGCCCGGCCGTCAACGTGAACCTGCCCTATGTCGACGACGACAACGTGGGCGGCGCCGAGCTGGCCGTGCGCCACCTGCTCGAACGCGGGCGGCGGCGCATCGCCACGATCGCGGGGCCGCCCGACATGATCGCCGGTCAGGACCGCCTGGCGGGCTACCGAACGGTGCTGCACGGGTCCGACCGGCGTTCGATCGTCGCGATCGGCGACTTCACCCGCGAGTCGGGGGCCGTGGCCATGCGGCAACTGCTGGAGGACGACCCCGCGCTGGACGCGGTCTTCGTCGCCAACGACCTGATGGCCATCGGAGCGCTCCAGGCGCTGCGGCAGGCGGGCCGCCGGGTGCCCGACGACGTGGCCGTCGTCGGGTTCGACGACATCGAGGCCGCGCGCTACACCGAGCCGCCGCTCACGACCGTCCGCCAGCCCTTCCGTGAGCAGGCCGCGGCCATGGTCCGCCTGCTGCTCAGCCTGCTCGAAGGCGGCCAGGCCGACCCGGTGGTCCTGCCCACCGAACTCGTCGTGCGCGAGTCCGCCTGAATCGAGCCCGCGTGCGCGGGCCGCGCCGATCGAGCCCGCGTGCGCGGGCCCGTGCGGGTCGAACCCGTCGTGCGCGGGCCCGTGCGGGTCGAGCCGCCGCGCGCGAGCCCGCCGCCGTGCGCGGGCCCCGCCATGAGCGGCACATCGGTGAACGGCCGGCTGCCGCACGCCGGGCAGCAGGAGCCGGCGCTTCCACCCGGCCGGGAGCTTCCCGTCGCGGCGCCCTCGAGAACCCTCCTCGTCCGACGGAATCCGTGGGCGCGCTAGCCGACGACTTGAGTCGTCTTGACAAAAAAAGTGTTCGGTGCGACCGTAGAGCCATGGCCGAAGAGACCTGGGGAGACCCGGGCCGGCGGCCCGGCAGGAACCGGCATCGAGATGGAGGAGACGCGCGATGACGCACCCGTTCGAGTTGCGCAAGGAGATCGAGCTGCGGGCGAGTGCTTCGCAGGTGTGGGAGGCGGTGTCCGGTGGTCCGGGGTTGGACTCCTGGTTTCTGGGTCGCAGCGAGGTGGAGCCGCGGGTGGGCGG
>NZ_JBHSFP010000061.1:0-25121 GCF_042654065.1 Sphaerisporangium dianthi
GTCCTCGAGCTCGATCTCCTTGGCGATGGAGACACCGTCGTTGGTGATGGTGGGAGCGCCCCACTTCTTCTCCAGCACGACGTTGCGGCCCTTGGGACCCAAGGTCACCTTGACGGCGTCGGCGAGCCGGTTCATACCGCGCTCGAGACCGCGCCGGGCGTCCTCGTCGAACGCGATCATCTTCGAGGTCATGGCTCCTCCTGCGTGTGGGGAGGCGGGCCGGAAACGGCGCCCGCGACGGACGGCCTCGGACAGGCCTCGCCGCTTCCGGCATGCCCCGGGTTTGGCACTCTCGGGATGTGAGTGCCAGGCATCGACCCGCACTCTACACATCGATTGCGTGTCGCGCACATGGTGCGTGGCACGCAATCAGGGTTAGGATGTGCTCATGCTCGACGGTGATGACGGTGAGACCACGGACATGCGCAGCCGCAACAAGCAGGCCACCAGGCAGGCGATCAGCCTCGCCGCGCTGGGCCTGGCGATCGAACGGGGCCCCGGCGGGCTCGCCCTCGTGCGGGTGACCGACATCGCCGCGGCCGCCGGGGTCTCGCCCCGCACCTACAACAACTACTTCTCCAGCCGGGAGGAGGCGATCTGCGCCTTCCAGGCGGACCGGGCCCGGCGCCTGGGGCGGGCGCTCCGGTCCCGCCCGGCGGGCGAGCCGCTCGACCAGGCCGTCACCGCGGCCGTGATCGAGCAGTTCGCCGTCCCCGAACCGGACAAGGCCGGTCTGCGTATGATCATGTCGACTCCCGAGCTGGAAGGGGAGGCGCTGAAGGCGTTCACCATGGCCGAGGGCCCGCTGGCCGAGGCGATCGCCGAGCGCGCCGGAGCCGATCCCGGCGACCTGTTCCCCGGCGTCATCGCCGCCGCGGTCGCCGGCGCCGTGCGCGTGGCCGGCCGTCACTGGCTGGTGTCCGGCACCACCGGCGCGTTCGCCGCCGTGCTCCGCGACGCCCTCGCCTCCCTCCTCCCGGCCATGCGCGCCGCGGCCCCGGCCCCCCGCCGGGGGTCGCCGGCGTGACCGGTGCGCGAGCCCGGGCTTCGACCGTGGTCGAACGCGCCGCCGCCTGGCCGCACCCCCGCGTCGCTCCGTCGCGATGCCGGTCAACGCCCGTGAACCCCGATGCTCAGGCGAGCAGGGAGGCCGCGTGACGGCCGGCCGCGGCCGAGGCGAGGAAGCCGGCGAGGTCCTGCGCCAGGCCGCGGCCCATGGTGGACAGCTTCACCGGGCTGTCCTCCAGTATCTTCTCCAGCCCGTCGACCGGCACCCTGACCAACTCGTGGCGGGGGGCCAGCTCGGCGGCCTGGGCGATCACCCGTTCGCCGAACGCGCCGGGCAGCTCGGGGATCACCACCTGCGCGGGGGCGAGGGCCACCCGTCCGTAGGCGGTCAGCGAGTGGTGGGAGACCCCGATGTGCCGCTCGCGCAGATCGCCCTCGCTGACCCGCAGCGCCGCCACCGGCCGCCCGCCGAGCACGGCCGCCGCGTTGACCGCCTCGCCCGCCGACACCCCCGAGAAGCCCCAGCGGGTGCCGGTGCCGAGGTTGCCGGGGCCCTGGGTCACGATCGCGACGTCGGCCGACAGCACGTGCCTGGCCGCCAGCAGCCCCGTGTGGACGGTGACCGCCTCCACGTCCCCGCCGAACGACTGCCCGGTGGTCACCACCCCGCACAGCCAGCCGATCTCGCGCAGCCGGGCCGCCGACATCGAGAACCAGCCCGGCAGCGCGCCCCCGTCCAGCATCACGTAGGCGACCCGCGGCCTCGCCCCGGGACGCGACCCGTACAGGCCGCACAGGATCGCCGGGAGGGCGGAGTGCAGGTCGGCGACGATCACCGGCATGCCGTCGACGGAGTCGGCGTCCCGCAGGATCTCGTGGTGGGGGGAGTCCTGCTCGTCGGCGCCCAGCACCGTGGCCTGCAGCGGCGTGTATCGTGCCTTGACCAGGTGACCGGGACCTTGCGGATCTTCGGGCAATCGGTCGGGCACGGCCACTACCATGGCGTAACCTCCCGTACCGAGGCCCATGGCGAGAGCGGTCGTGTTGAGCAGCACCGTGTCGCCAGGTTCGGGGCGGCCCACCAGCGGGGGGTAGGCCAGGGCCCGGCAGTTCCCCTCGGGGAGGGTCACGTCCAGCTCCATCGCGCCCGGCCACTCGCGCCGGACCGCGACCACCTCGCCCTTGCGCCATCTGATCACGGGGCAAGGGTAGCGTCACCGTGAGAAGGGGGGCCCGATGTCTCGGCGGAAGACCGAGCGGCTGCTGAACCTGGTCATCTGCCTGCTGGCCACGCGCCGCCCGCTCAGCGCGGAACAGATCCGCCATGCCGTGCCCGGCTACGACGCCGGCAACGACGAGGCCTTCCAGCGCATGTTCGAACGCGACAAGAACGAGCTGCGCGAGATCGGCATCCCGGTGGAGGTCCACCGCGACCCCTGGGAGGACGAGCCCGGCTACCGCATCATGCGGCAGGCCTACGAGCTGCCCGAGATCACGCTCGAGGCCGACGAGGCCGCCGTGCTCGGCCTGGCCGCGCAGGTGTGGCAGCGGGCGAACCTGGCCGAGGCGGCGGGCGGCGCCCTGCTCAAGCTGCGCGCCGCCGGAGTGCAGACCGACGAGGCGGCCGCCGGGCCGCTGGAGCTGCGCGTGGACACCCGCGACCCCGCCTTCCCCGCCCTGTGGGAGGCCGTGCGCGACCGCAGGGTCGTCCGCTTCGACTACCGCGCGGCGGGCAGCGAGGTCATGCTGACCCGCACGGTCGAGCCGTGGGGCGTGGTCAGCCGGCGCGGCCGCTGGTACGTCGTCGGCCACGACCGCGAACGCGACGCCCCCCGCGTCTTCCGGCTCAGCCGCATCAGCGGTCCGGTCACGCCGCTCGGCCCCTCCGGGGCGGTCGTCGTGCCCGGCGGGGTCGACATCCGCTCGATGGTCGGCCACCGCGACAGCCTGCTTCCCGATCGCACCGCCACCGTCCGCGTGCGCCAGGACACCTGCCAGTGGCTGCGCCAGGTGGGGTCGGTGCGGTCCGGCGAGGACGGCTGGGACATCGTGACCGTCGAGTTCGCCGACGCCGAGTGGGTGGCGGGGTCGGTCGTGGCGTTCGGCGCCGACGCCGAGGTGCTCGATCCGCCGGACGTCCGCGACGCGGTGATCCGGAGACTGAAGGGAGCGCTCGCGTGAGCACGGCCGACCGTCTTCCCAGGCTCCTCGCCCTGGTGCCCTACCTCATGTCCCACCCCGGCGCCCAGGTGCCCGAGGTCGCCCGGCTGTTCGGGCTGACCGAGAAGCAGCTCGTCGACGACCTGCAGCTGGTGTGGATGTGCGGCCTGCCCGGCCACACGCCGGGAGACCTCATCGACGTCTCCTGGGACGGCGGCGAGATCCTCATCGACAACGCCGACACCATCGCGCGTCCCCTGCGGCTCGGCATCGACGAGGCCAGCGCGCTGCTCGTCGCGCTGCGCATGCTGGCGGAGCTGCCCGAGTTCGCCGAGGGCGACGCCCTTGCCCGCGTGATCGCCAAGCTCGAGCGCGCGGCCGGCGAGGGCGCCGCGGCCGTGAGCAACCAGGTGGCCTTCGAGCTGGACGCCGCCCCCGACGCCATGACCACCGTCCGGCAGGCGCTGCGCGAGGGCCGCCGGCTGTCGCTGCGCTACTACGTGCCCGGACGCGACGAGATCACCCCGCGCGAGGTCGACCCGACGCGGCTGGTCATGGCGGACGGCCGCTCCTACCTGGAGGGCTGGTGCTACCGCGCCGACGGCATGCGGCTGTTCAGGCTCGACCGCATCGTCGGGGTCGAGACGCTGGAGGTCGCCGCCTCGCCGCCGGCCGACGCCGAGCCGATCGACGTGACCGACGGGGTGTTCCGGCCCTCGCCGACCGACGAACTGGTGGAGCTCGAACTGACCCCCGTCGGCCGCTGGGTCGCCGAGTACTACCCGTGCGAGGAGGTCACCGAGCTGGGGGAGGGCCGTCTGCGGGTCACCCTGCGCGCCCGCGACCAGGGCTGGCTCGTCCGGCTGGCGCTGCGCCTCGGCGACAGCGGGCAGGTCGTCTCCCCGGTCTCCCTGGCCGACCGGGTGCGCGAGGCGGCCTCGGCCGCGCTGGCCCGCTACGAGTCCTGCGCCTGAGGGGCGCCCGCCCGCGCCCGCCTGATGTCGAGGGACGCCGGGCGCGTCACGGCGGGCTTGGGTAGAGTGGCCGATCATGACCTCGATCTTCTTCGCGGTGGGGCTCGCCGTCGCCGGTCTGGTCCCGCTGGTCGTGCTGTCGGCGCGCGTGGTGGTGGCCGCCCGGGGGTTGTCACGTGAAATCGAGCGGGCCAACGGCCGTCTGGCTCCCGTCCAAGGGCGGCTCAGAGCCGTGATAGGCGCATCTGGGCGCACAGAGGGGTGAATCAAGTGGCGATGGCAGCGTACGATCGAGGCTGAGAACGCACGTCGCTCAGCGTAAGGGTGTGACATGTCCAACTTCGGTGTACCCGAGCTGCTCATCATCGGGCTGGTCTTGGTGCTGCTCTTCGGCGCGAAGAAGCTTCCCGACACGGCCAAGGCGCTGGGCCAGTCGCTTCGGCTGTTCAAGAAGGAGACCACCAAGCTGCACGAGGAGGACGAGGCCAGGGCCGCCCAGGCGACCGCCCAGCCCGTCGTCGCCACGCCGCAGCCTCTCCCGCCCGTGACTCCTTCGGTCGACGACCGGCTGCGCCTCCTCGAAGAGGAGAACGCCCGCCTGCGCGGCTCCCAGGCCCGTCCGGCCGACGCCGTGAACGGTGCTCCGCTCTCGCAGGCCCACAAGGACCAGGGCTCCATCTGACACGCCCCCCAACCCTGACCGCCCGCTGAGACCAGGACGCCTGATGGCATTGCTGAAACGGTCAAGCCCGGCCGACGACGGCCAGGACGCCGCCCCCGATCTCGAGGGCCGCATGTCGCTCATGGACCACCTCCGTGAGCTTCGCAACCGCCTGGTGAAGGCGATGCTCGGCCTCACCGTGGGCACCGTGATCGGCTTCGTCTTCTTCGACCGTCTCTGGGTCATCATGACGGGGCCCTACTGCCGTCTGCCCGCCGCCCACAAGCTCAAGGACGGCGAGTGCTCCCTGGTGGTGCAGGGCGTGTTCGAGGGCTTCATGGTCAACCTGCAGGTCGCCCTGATGTTCGGCGCGGTGGTCAGCGCGCCGATCTGGCTGTACCAGATCTGGGCGTTCGTCACACCCGGCCTCTACCGCAACGAGCGCCGCTACTCGCTGGGGTTCCTCGGTCTGGCCGTTCCGCTGTTCGCCGCGGGCGCCGCCCTGGCCTACTACACGATGGACAAGGGCCTGGCGCTCCTGCTCGGCTTCGCCCCCGGCAACGTCATCCCGCTCATCAGCATGGACCAATACGTCGGCTTCATGATGGCCATGCTGGTGATCTTCGGTCTGTCGTTCGAGCTGCCCCTGCTCATGGTGTTCCTCAACATGATCGGCGTGCTGCCGTTCCAGCTGGTGCGCAAGCACCAGCGCATGGTCGTGTTCCTGATGTTCGTCTTCGCGGCCATCGCGACTCCGAGCCAGGACCCGATCACCATGCTCGCGCTGGCACTTCCCATGGTCGGCATGTTCATGATCGCCGAGGTGTTCATGTTCTTCCACGACCGCAAGAAGGAGCGACTCGACGCCGAGCATCAGCGGCAGATCGAAGAGGAACTCGACGGCACCGCCTCCACGCCGCTCGACTAGCCGCCGGCAAGCCCCTTCCGAACCGGGCAGGGCGCCCTGTCAGGCGAGGCGCACCAGCATCTTGCCGACGTTCTCCCCGCGGAGCATGCCGAGGAACGCGTCGGGAGCGTTCTCGATGCCGTCGACGACCGTCTCGTCGACCCGCAGGCGGCTCTCGCGTAGCCAGCGGCCGACCTCGGCCACCAGGTCCGGCGTCCGGTCTGCGTGGTCGCTGACGATGAACCCGCGCAGGGTCAGCCGGTTGCCGACGGCCAGCGAGAGGTTGCGCGGTCCCGGCGGCGCCTCCTCGAGGTTGTAACGCGAGATCGATCCGCACAGCGCGGCCCTGCCGAACGTTCTCAGCGACGAGATGGCCGCTTCCAGGTGCTCACCGCCGACGTTGTCGAAGTACACGTCGATGCCGTCCGGCGCGACCTCCTTGAGCTGTTCGTGCACCGGGCCGTTCTTGTAGTTGAACGCCGCGTCGAAGCCGAGCTCGCCGGTGAGGTACCCGACCTTGGCGTCGGACCCGGCGCTCCCGATGACCCGGGGTGATCCGCGCAGCTTCGCGATCTGCCCCGCGATGCTGCCGACCGCGCCGGCGGCGCCGGAGACGAAGACGGTGTCACTCGGCCGCATCGCCGCGATGTCGAGCAGCCCGACGTACGCGGTCAGCCCGACCATGCCGAGCGCCCCGAGGTAGGCCGAGAGCGGTGCGGCGTCAGGGTCGACCTTGCCCGCGCCGGCCGCGTCGAGCAGCGCGTACTCCCGCCAGCCGAGCCCGTGCCTGACCATGTCGCCGACGGCGAGGCCGGGGTCGGCCGAGGCCACCACCTCGCCGACCGCCCCACCGTGCAGGGCCTCGCCCAGCCGGAACGGCGGGGCGTAGGACTTCACGTCGTTCATGCGCCCCCGCATGTACGGGTCGACGGACATCAGCAGGTTGCGAACGACCACCTGGCCTGGGCCGGGTTCGGGAACCTCGGTCTCCACCAGGCGGAAGTTGTCGGCGGTGGGCCACCCCGTGGGGCGGGACGCGAGGTGTACTTCACGGCTCGTCCGATTCGTCATGGTTCTACGTTAGGCCCGGACGGAGTCGTGCCGCCCTGCCGGGCGGAGCCGGCAGGCGGGGGATCGGCAGGCCCGGGTCATCACACTCCCCGCGACGGTGGCGTGCACTTTCCGGGCCTTGACCCTAGCTTGACGAGTTCTATACCTATAGGTTCCCGAGTGTGGCTGGTGAGCTGGTCGTGCTCGTGAATCCCGCGGCCCGTGGCGGCCGCACCCTCCGACTCCTTGACCCGGTCGTGCGACGCCTGCAAGAGGGCGGCCGCCCGGTCTCGGTGATCGTCGGCACCTCCGCTCAGGACGCCCTCGAACGCGCCTGCACGGCGGTCGCCGAAGGACCGGAGGCCCTGGTCGCGTTCGGCGGCGACGGGCTGGTGCACCTGGCCGTCCAGGCGGTGGCGGGCACCGACGTGCCTCTCGGCATCATCCCGGCGGGCACCGGCAACGACCTGGCCGGCGCCTTCGGCATCCCGAGGAAGGACCCGCTGGCCGCCGCCGGCATCGTGACCGGCGGCGCGGTCAGGACGGTGGACGCCGGCACCATCGGCGAGGAGTGGTTCGCCGGAGTGGTGGCCTGCGGCTTCGACTCCAAGGTCAACGAGAGGGCCAACCGGCTGACCCGCCCCGCGGGCATGTCCAAGTACCTGCTCGCCACGCTCCAGGAACTGCGGTCCTTCACCCCGATCCCGTTCACCCTCACCATCGACGGCGAGGTGATCGAGCAGGAGGCCATGATGGTCGCGGTCGGCAACACCGGCACCTACGGGGCCGGCATGCGGGTCTGCCCCGGGGCCGAGCCGGACGACGGGCTGCTGGACGTGCTGATCGTCGGCCCGCTGCCCACGGCCGCCTTCCTGCGCACCTTCCCCCGGGTCTACCGGGGCACCCACCTCGGCCACCCCGCCATCACCCTCCGCCAGGCCCGCACGGTCACCCTGGACGCCCCGGACGTCGTCGCCTACGCCGACGGCGAGCGCATCTCCACCCTCCCGCTCACCTGCGCCATCCACCCGGCCGCCCTCCACATCATCGCCCCCGGAGCTTCCACCGCCCCACACCCGTAACCGGCCTGAGGAACGTCAGCTCGGGAGGCGGACCTCGTCGAGCGGCCGCCGGTTGCTGCGGGGCGCCTCCTTGCCGTAACCGAGTCGGACGATCGCCTGCGCGGTCGGGCCGCCGCGCCGCACCAGGCGACGCAGGTCGGCCGGCGGCTGGGTGAACAGGCAGGTCTCGATGCCGCGGCAGGTCGCCTCCAGCAGCACCCGCTGCAAGGCGATCCCGGCGAGGAGCCGGTCGCGCGGGGTGTCGGCCGCCGTCCAGAGCGTGGCCAAGGTCGGTTCGCGCTCGAACTCGACCGTCAGGCGGCCCGGGATCTCCCGGTCGGCGGCGAAGTCGCGCAGCGGCAGCGTGGCGTGCGCGCTTCGGGGTCCCACCGCCTCGATGGAGACCCCGTCGTCCCGGTAGGGATCGTCGGTGGTCCAGCGACGCAGTTCGTCCCGGTAGGCAGTGTTCTCGGTCATCCTGCCATCGCTCGTCCGGGCGACGTCGAGCAGGGTGCGGCGCTGCACGTCGTCGGCGAACTCCAAGGTGGCGCCCTCGGCGAGGGCCGCAGCCTGAAGCGCGGCCAGATCCGCCGCGGGCGGGACACGGCCGTCGAACGGCCCGCGGTTGGACCGGCGCCGGGCGATGGCCGCGTAGAGCTCACGGTCGGCGTCGTCGGCGGGGCGGTCGCCGTCCGGCCGGACGCTCGCCACATGCAGCGGATGGGACGGGTCGGGCAGCAGCGCCACGGTCGCCGCGTGCCCGCTGTGACGCATCGCGACGCGCAGGTTCGCCGTCGCCGCTCCAAGGCTGAGGTGCATCGCGCGGCCGCTCGCGTCGATCGCCGGCAGCCGCCTGGTCATGTCGGCGTGGACCTCGACGGCGTCCGCCGTGACGCGGAAGAGCCACGGCTGGGTGTTGTGGATCGAGGGTGCCCATGTCGCGGCCTGTAGCCAGGCCCTGACCGCACGCTCGTCGGGTAGCGACATCGCCCGCCCCTTTCGCCGGCTGAGTAGTGTCCCGCCGCCTGCCGCGGCCGTCGAAGCCAGCCCACCCCCGGCCGGGGCGGACAACCGGGCGAAGCGCCGGCCGGGGCGGACGATCGGGCCGCCCGGGACGCCGCCCGGCGGTCACGAGTGGTCCGCCCGTGACAAGGCGCCGAGGTGCCGCCGATCGCCCGTTCCATGGGGAAAGGATGGAGGGCGGACAGCCTTCCCGCGAAGAGACCGAGGGCCCTTCCGACCACCGACGTTCGTCCCGACCCCGACCCCGGCCCCGGCCTCCACGACGGCCGGACGCATCTCCTCCAGGACGCGGTGAACTCGCCTGATTCCGCAGGTGGCTCAAGGAAGGACCTCGGAGCGGCGGGGGTCCACAGCACCCGGACGCGGGCCCTGACGCAGGTCAGCGCGCGGCTGGAGGGAGACGCGGCCTCCGGCCCCGTCCAGCCGAGGTCGAAAGCCCCGGGAACCGCAGGACCTTGGTCTCTTGGGGATCACCGCAGGTGGCGAGACGGTGGGGCCGTGGCCCCCATACGTTCGGGCCGGCCCAAGTGAGGCGATCTTGATGATGTACTGGAACGGCTCCGGAATGAACGGCTGGGGATACGCGCTCATGACCCTGAGCACGGTCGTCTTCTGGGTTCTCCTGATCACCGGAATGGTGCTGCTGGTCCGCTACCTCACCCGCACGGCGCAAGGCCCCGGCGGATCCGCGGTACCTGCCGCGGATGAAGTGCTGGCCCAGCGTTACGCTCGGGGCGAGATCGATGCCGAGGAGTATCGCACCCGTCTGAGCACACTCCACGGCACTCACATGTCAGGCAACACGAGCTGACCTGCGGCCCCTGCCATAGATCTTGCCCGGAGCCGTGCCCTGCGGGGCCGGCTCCGCGCGTCGTGGCCGCGGCCCTGCGACGGCCGCCGGCCGCCGCCGGGGGCGGTGGGTGCCCCGCGGGCCGAGCGGGCGATGTCGCGGGATCCTTTGGCGGGGTGGGTGCTGTGGGGGAGATCGTCGCGGTGGGGACGGGACCGGAAATCGGTTATCGGTAGGCTGAACTGCATGACGACGCCTGCGGAACGCTACGCCGCATTCCGTGAGAAGCACGCCGCCGGCGGGCCCGCCCTCACCTCCTTCCGCGGCCTCTACGACTTCGAGCTGGACGAGTTCCAGCTCGACGCCTGCAAGGCCCTGGAAGCCGGGGACGGCGTGCTCGTCGCGGCCCCGACGGGTTCGGGCAAGACCGTCGTGGGCGAGTTCGCGGTGCATCTGGCCCTTGAGCAGGGCAGCAAGTGCTTCTACACCACGCCGATCAAGGCGCTGTCCAACCAGAAGTACAACGACCTGGTCCGCCGTTACGGCGCCAAGCAGGTCGGGTTGCTCACCGGCGACAACAGCGTCAACGGCGACGCGCCGATCGTCATCATGACCACCGAGGTGCTGCGCAACATGCTCTACGCCGGCTCCTCGACGCTGGCGGGCCTGAGCCACGTGGTCATGGACGAGGTTCACTACCTCGCCGACCGCTTCCGCGGCGCCGTGTGGGAGGAGGTCATCATCCACCTCCCCGAGTCGGTGCGTGTCGTCGCCCTGTCGGCCACGGTCAGCAACGCCGAGGAGTTCGGCGAGTGGCTGGGCGAGGTCCGCGGTGACACCACGGTGATCGTCGACGAGCACCGGCCCGTGCCGCTCTGGCAGCACATGCTGGTCGGCGACCGGCTGTACGACCTGTTCGTGGACGAGGACAACCGGCCGCGCATCAACCCCAGCCTCATGCGCATCTCTCGCGACGAGCAGCGCCTGGCCCAGGCGCGCGGTCGGCGCGGCTACTCCCGTCCCCGCCGCTCGGCCAACTACGTCAGCCGCTCCGACGCGATCGAGAAGCTCGACTCCGAGGCGCTGCTGCCCGCCATCACCTTCATCTTCTCCCGGGCCGGCTGCGACGCCGCCGTCCTGCAGTGCCTGCACGCCGGCATCCGGCTCACCACCGACAGCGAACGCCACGAGATCCGCCAGATCGTCGACGAGCGCACCGCCCACCTGCCCGACGAGGACCTGTCGGTGCTCGGCTACCTCGAGTGGCGCGACTGCCTCGAGCGCGGCCTGGCCGCCCACCACGCGGGCATGCTCCCGGCCTTCAAGGAGGTCGTCGAAGAGCTGTTCACCCGCGGCCTGGTCAAAGCGGTCTTCGCCACCGAGACCCTCGCGCTCGGCATCAACATGCCCGCGCGGTCGGTCGTCATCGAGAAGCTCGACAAGTGGAACGGCGAGACCCACGCCGACCTCACGCCGGGGGAGTACACCCAGCTCACCGGGCGGGCCGGGCGGCGCGGCATCGACGTCGAGGGCCACGCCGTGGTGGCCTGGCAGCCCGGCATGGACCCCGTGGCCGTGGCCGGCCTGGCCAGCACCCGCACCTACCCGCTGCGCTCCAGCTTCCGCCCGTCGTACAACATGGCCGTCAACCTGGTCGGGCAGGTCGGCAGGGAACGCGCCCGCACCCTGCTGGAATCCTCCTTCGCCCAGTTCCAGGCCGACCGCGCGGTCGTCGGCATCGCCAAGCAGGTGCGGCGCGCCGAGGAGGCCCTCGAGGGGTACGCCGAGGCGATGACCTGCCACCTGGGCGACTTCCAGGAGTACGCGCGCATGCGCAGGGAGCTGTCCGACCGCGAGTCCGACCTGTCGCGCCAGCGCGGCACGGCCCGCCGCGCGCAGGCCGTGCGCTCGCTGGAGGCGCTCAAGCCCGGCGACGTGATCCGCGTCCCCGGCGGGCGGCGCGCGGGCCTGGCCGTCATCCTGGACCCCGGCCTGACGATGCGCACCGAGGGGCCCTCGCCGCTGGTGCTGACGATCGGCAAGCAGGTCAAGCGGCTGTCGGCCGCCGACTTCCCGGTGCCGGTCGAGCCGGTGGAGCACCTGCGCATCCCCAAGGGGTTCAACCCGCGGGCGCCCAAGGACCGCGCCAACCTGGTCGCCACCCTGCACGCCAAGATCGGCGACCGCGACCTCGGCCGCCCGGTGCGGGTCCGCGACCACGACGCCGACACCATGGCAGGCCGGGGCTCCGCGCCCGGCAGTCCCGAGTGGGAGATCGCCGAGCTGCGCCGGCGGCTGCGCGCCCACCCCTGCCACGGCTGCGACCAGCGCGAGGACCACGCCCGCTGGGCCGAGCGGTACCACAAGCTGCTCCGTGAGACCGAAGGGCTGCGCCGGCGGGTCGAGAGCCGCTCGCACGTGATCGCCCGCACGTTCGACCGGGTCTGCGGCGTGCTCGACCAGCTCGGCTACCTGGACGGTGAGGCCGTCACCCCCGAGGGCCGCAGGCTCGCCCAGCTCTACACCGAGCTGGACCTGCTCACCGCCGAGTGCCTGCGGGCGGGCGTCTGGGAGGAGCTCGACCCGGCCGAGCTGGCTGCGTGCGTGTCGTCGCTGGTGTTCGAGTCCCGGCAGGCCGACGACGCGCGGCAGCCCAAGATCCCGGCGGGCGGCGTGAAGGAGTCGCTGGCGGCGATGGTGCGCATCTTCGCCGAGCTGGAGGACATCGAGCGCGACCACGGCCTGTCGTTCGTCCGCGAGCCCGACTTCGGGTTCGCCTGGCCGGCCTTCCGCTGGGCCAAGGGCCACAGCCTGGACGCCGTGCTCACCGACGGCGACCTGGCGGCGGGCGACTTCGTGCGCTGGGCCAAGCAGCTCATCGACCTGCTCGACCAGGTGGGCAAGGCGGCGCCGCAGAGCAGCAAGGTGAGGCAGAACGCGGGCAAGGCCATCGACGCGCTGCGCCGGGGCGTCGTCGCCTACTCGTCGGTCGCCTGACCCGGCCGGCCGCCCGGTGAGGCCGGTCGCCCGGCCCGATCGGTACTCGCCCGGCCCGGCCGGCACTCGGCCGGTCGCCTGGCAGAGCCGGGCCGTAGCGTCCCCGGTCCGCCCGCACCGCGGGGGCGGGCGGGCCGGGGCACCTCGCACCCCCCGCACCCCTCGCGCGACCTCGCCCGGCTCAGGCGGAGGGACAGGCGAGGGAAGTGCCTCACCAGCGGCCGCCCGGCGCCGAGCCTGCCGGCGAGGCCGGCCCGGTGGCTCCCGTCAGGCGAGGCTGAAGCGCACCTCGCGGGTGATCAGGTCGGCGCGGGTGAGCCGCACCTGGACCTTCTCGCCCAGCGGCAGGCCCTCGCCGTCGCACCGGGCCACGACGGCGGGCTCGGTGATCTGCACGATCCCTCCGGGCCGGCCTTCCTCGACGTCCACCACGACCGCGTCGAAGGCCTGCCCGACCCGGTCGCGCAGCACGAACGCCTCCACCAGGTCCAGGCAGGCGCGCTCGGCGGCGGACGCGCGGCGCCCGCTGCCGGTCATGAGCGCCGGCAGAGACTCGAGGGCCTCCTGGACCGGCTCGGGGACCGGCACTCCGGCGGCGACGGCCAGGCACACCTCGGTGCCGTACCGGTCGACCAGGCGGCGCAGGGGAGCGGTCACGTGGGCGTACGGCGCGGCGACGGCGGCGTGCACCGCGTTCTTGGGCGGCTCGCCGTTGAAGGCGGTGTACCCGGCGCCGCGCAGCAGCACCGTCGCCTCCTTCAGGAACGCGGCGTTCGCCGGCGTCTTCGGGTCCAGGCTCGCCACCACCTCTCCCAGGCCGGCGCCGTCGGGCCAGTCCACGCCGAGGGCCGAGGCGATCCGGCGCACCCGGGCGAGGGTCTCGGGAGGGGCGGGCGGCAGCGTGCGCAGCACGCCCATCTCGGCGTCGAGCATCATCGCGGCCGCGGCCATGCCGGTCATCAGGGAGATCTGCGCGTTCCACGTCTCGGCGGGCAGCGGCGTGCGGAACTCCACCCGGTAGCCGTCGCCGTGCGCGACCACCTCCTGCTCCGGAGTGGGCAGCGACACCCCGCCGCGCTCGCGTTCGAGGGCCAGGCGCAGGCCGCCCACCACGGGCAGCAGCCGCAGCGTCCCGTCCGCGGTGCCGGTGTCCACCGCCGCCTGCACGTAGTCGTAGTCGAGCCGCTCGCGGCTGCGCACCAGCGCCCGGGAGACGTCGGCCCCGATGGTGACGCCGTCCGAGTCCAGGTCGACACACCACAGCGCCGCCGGCCGGACGACGCCCGGCAGCAGGCTGGCCGCCCCCTCCGACAGCACGGGCGGGTGCAGCGGGACGCGCCCGTCGGGCAGGTAGAGCGTCTCGCCGCGCCTTCTCGCCTCGCCGTCGATCGCGCCGCCCGGCTGGACGAAGGAGGCGACGTCGGCGATGGCGTACCAGACCCGGAAGCCCCGGGGGCGTTCTTCGATGCACAGGGCCTGGTCCAGGTCCATCGACCCCGGTGGATCGACGGTCAGCAGCGGCAGGTCGGTGCGGTCGGGCAGGGACGGCGACGGCGACGCGGCCGCCCGGTCGGCCTCCTCCAGCGTGGTCTGGGGGAACGCCTCGGGCAGTCGCAGCTCATCGCGGATGCGTTCGAAGCCCTCGGCAAGCCGGGGCGCGTCGGACACATGAATCGTCGTATGACTCACAATGGAGGATCTTATGCGGCAAGTACGGTGAGCAGCCGATTCAGCGGGCCGTCCAGGCCATAGCGGTCGGCCAGCGCCACCAGCGTCTCGGGGTCGCGCGGCGCGACCGGCCGGGTGATCGAGATGTCCGGCAGCGGCGCGTCGTGGGCCACCTTGACCACGGCGGGCGCGACCGCGAGGTAGTCGCGGGCCTTCGCCAGCTTTAGGCGGCTGCCTGCGGGGAAGCCGTCGGTGACCCCGTCGTCCAGGGCGGTCAGCATGGCCGCGAGCGAGCCGAACCGGGTGATCAGGGCGGCGGCCGTCTTGTCGCCGACCCCGGGAACGCCGGGCAGTCCGTCGCTCGGGTCCCCGCGCAGGGTCGCGAAGTCGGCGTAGGTGCGGCCCGGGATGCCGTACTTGGCGCTGACCTGCGCCTCGTCGATCGCCTGAAGGTTACGAATGCCCTTTATCGTGTAAAGGACGCGGCGCGAGCGCTCATCATCGACCAGCTGGAACAGGTCGCGGTCGCCGGTGACGATGTCGACGGGGCCGCCCGCCCTGAAGGTGTAGGTGCCGATGACGTCGTCGGCCTCGTACCCCGGCACGCCGACCCGGGCGACGCCCAGCGCGTCGAGCACCCGCTCGATCACCGGCACCTGCGGGGCCAGGGTGTCGGGCACCTCCTCCTCGTGCCCGGTCGCGACCCGGTGGGCCTTGTAGGAGGGGATCGCCGCGACGCGGAACGCGGGCCGCCAGTCGGCGTCCATGCAGGCCACGAGCTCGTCGGGGGCGTGGGCGCGCACGAGCGTGGCGATCATGTCGATCAGGCCCCTGACGGCGTTGACCGGCATGCCGTCCGGGGCGGTCATCGACTCGGGGACGCCGTAGTAGGCGCGGAAGTACAGCGATGGGGTGTCGAGCAGCATCAACCCTGGCATGCGCCCATCCTCCCAGCACTCGCGCCCGCTCGCGCTCATGCCAGAAGTTCGCGCACGCGCGGGGCCACCTTCGTGCCGAAGAGTTCGATGTTCTTCATGAGCGATCCCTGGGAGAGGCCTCCCATGCCGAACTTCAGCTCGAAGCGGCTCGCCCCGAGGGCGGGCATGTTCGCCGCGATCTTCTGGGCGACGGTCTCCGGCGACCCGACGTAGAGCGCCCCGTGCGGCCCGACCTCGCGGAGGAAGGACTGCTTGGTCGGGATGGCGAACCCCCGGGTCTTCGCGACGTTCCGGATGAGCGCCAGGTAGTGCGGCCAGAACTCCTCGCGCGCCTCCTCGTCGGTCGCGGCGACGTGCCCGGGGGAGTGCACCCCGATGGGGAGGGCGGCGCGGCCCGACCTCTCCAGGGCCTCGAGGAACAGCCGGGAGAAGGGCGCGAAGCGCGCCGGGGGCCCGCCGATGATCGCCAGCATGAGCGGGAATCCGAGCCGCGCGGCGCGCAGGACCGACTGGGGGCTGCCGCCGACGCCGATCCACGCCGGGAAGGGCCCGTTCTCGGTGTGCGGCACGACGTCCTGGTCGATGAGCGGAGCACGGGTCCGCCCCTTCCAGGTGACCCGCCCGCCCTTGAGCAGCTCGGCGAACAGCTGGGTCTTCTCCTCGAACAGCTCCTCGTAGTCGGCGAGGTCGTAGCCGAAGAGCGGGAAGGAGTCGATGCTGGAGCCGCGCCCGAGGATGACCTCCGCCCGGCCGCCGGAGACGGCGTCGAGGGTGGAGTAGCGCTGGAACACCCGGACGGGGTCGTCCGAGCTGAGGACCGTGACCGCCGACCCGAGCCGGATGCGGCCGGTGCGGGCGGCGATCGCCGCGAGCACAACGTCGCCGGCCGACAGCGGGAAGTCGTCGGTGTGGTGCTCGCCGATCCCGAAGAAGTCCAGTCCCACCTGGTCGGCGAGGACGCCCTGCTCCACGATGTTCCGGATCGTCTGGGCGTGGGAGAGCGGACGCCCGTCGTCGCCGCTGGTGACGTCGCCGAAGGTGTCGAGGCCGAGTACGAGGGGGAACGGCCCTGACTCGCCTTCGGCGGCGGATGGCATCGCAGTCATGTCGCGTCTCTCTGTCCTTGTGGTTTCGGGTGGTGGCGGGGGATCGGTGGCGGGGGGATCGGTGGCTTCGGGTGATGGGCGGGGATCGCCTCAGGCGGCCTCGGGGTTCAGGGCGCGTTCGAACTCGCCCAGGCGCAGCGACGCACCGAAGACGGGGCCGCCCGGCTGGAACAGCCGGCCGGCGGCGAGGCTCGCCAGCCGGACGGTGTCGTAGCCGATGCGCTCGACGACGTCCGCCACGACGGCCACGGCCGCCGGGTCGTCGCCGGCGACGCCGAGCGCGTGGCGTTCGGGCGAGCCGGGGGGCCGGCGTTCCTCTTCGAGCTCGTGGTAGCCGATGTGGTTGAGGGTCTTGACGACCGTCGAGCGCGGCAGCCGCCGCTGGACGATCTCGCTGCTGCCGTGCCGGGGGTCCTCGAACAGTTCCTGGACGCCGTCGACGGGCGGCCAGTAGTTCATCGTGTCGACGACGAGCTTGCCGGCCACCAGGGCGGGGTCGAAGGTCGCGAACCTGTGCAGCGGGATCGACAGCATCACGATGTCGGCGTCCGCGACGGCGTCGGCCGCCCACCGGGGCTCGGCTCCGGGCACCAGCACGCCGGTGATGAGCGCGATCTCCTCCGGGTCGCCCGAGGCCGAGATCGTCACCTGGTGGCCGGCGGCGATCGCGACCCGCGCGATGGCGGGGCCGACGTGCCCGGCGCCGAGCACGGCGATCCGCGGCGACGCCGGCGACGGCGAGGCTGCGCCGATCATGGGGATCCCTCCTTGGCGGGAACGGCGGCCCGTTCCCGGGTGAAGACGGCCGCGCGGCGCTCCCGGGGCGCCGGCGAGCGCGTCGAACGGCTCAAGGTCGAGGCACCGGCAAACTCCTTGACGAGTCAAGCATATCGCATGCTTGATGCGTCAAGTGTTGACGCATCAACAATAGCGAGGCCCTGAAACGTCGTGAACCGGTCCCGGCCGGTCGTCGCGCCGGCGTGACCGGGGGTGCGGACGGCGGTGAACGACCGTGGAATACATTGGTCGATGTGACAACGACGTCCCTGGACCTCTACCCGGTGACCCGCGTGGCCGACGTGCGCGCCGCCACCGCGGCCGCCGGCATCGACGCCCTGCTGCTGACCCCCGGCCCCGACCTGCGTTACGTCACCGGGTACGACGCACTCCCCCTGGAGCGGCTCACCTGCCTGGTGGTGCCCGCCGAGGGGGAGGCGTTCATGGTGGTGCCGCGGCTGGAGCTGCCGGCCGCCGAGCACTCCCCGGCCGCCCGCCTGGGCCTTGAGTTCGTCCCCTGGGACGAGACCGACGACCCCTACGCGCTGGTCGCCCGCAGGGTCGGCGCGGTGGCCACCGTGGGGCTCGCCGACCGCATGTGGGCCATGCAGTCGCTGCGCTTCCGCGCCGCCCTTCCGGGCGCCGAGCAGGTGCTCGCCGGGTCGGTGCTGCGGGACTTGCGCATGCGCAAGAGCCCCGCCGAGGTGGCCGCGCTGCGCGAGGCGGGCGCCGCCATCGACGCCGTCCACGCGCAGGTGCCCGGCCTGCTCAAGCCCGGCCGCACCGAACGCGAGGTCGGCAGGGACATCGCCGAGGCCATCCTGGCCGCCGGTCACTCCACCGTCGACTTCGTCATCGTCGGCTCGGGGCCCAACGGCGCGAGCCCCCACCACGAGCTGTCCGACCGCGTCATCCAGGCCGGCGACCCCGTGGTCGTCGACATCGGCGGCCAGATGCCGAGCGGCTACTGCTCCGACTCCACCCGCACCTACAGCGTGGGGGAGCCGCCCGCGGACTTCTCGGCCTACTACGAGGTGCTGCGCCACGCCCAGCAGGCCGCCTGCGCCGCCGTGCGGCCGGGCGTGACGTGCGAGGCGGTCGACGCCGCCGCCCGCGAGATCATCGCCGAGGCCGGGTACGGCGAGCACTTCATCCACCGCACCGGCCACGGCATCGGGCTGGAGACCCACGAGGAGCCCTACATCGTCTCGGGCAACACCGAGGCGCTGGCGCCCGGGTTCGCCTTCTCCGTCGAGCCGGGCATCTACCTCGCAGGGCGCCACGGCTCCCGCATCGAGGACATCGTGGTGTGCACCGAGACCGGTGGAGAGCGCCTCAACAACCAGCCCCACGGCCTCGTCGTGGTCTGATCGGCGCCCGCACCGTGCCCACCGCCCCGCCCCGTCCCCGTCCACCCCGCCGGGGGTGCTCCGCGCGAGCACGCCAGGCGGGACACCGCTCCTCGTTTCCCGCCCCCCTGTGACCGGAGTGCTCCCATGGCGGTCGACCGCGCCCTGCCCACCCCCGAAGCCCACGACCTCCTCGACCTGGTCCGGGACATCGTCGTCAAGGAGATCGCGCCCCGCGCGGCCGGCGACGAGGCCGAGGGCCGCTTCCCCCGCGACCTGTTCGCCACCCTCGGCAGGTCCGGCCTGCTCGGCCTTCCCTACCCCGAGGAGCACGGCGGCGCCGCCCAGCCCTACGAGGTGTACCTGCAGGTCGTCGAGGAACTGGCGGGCGCGTTCCTCGCCGTCGGGCTCGGCGTCTCGGTGCACACCCTGTCGTGCTTCCCCGTCGCCGCCTACGGCGGCGAAGACCAGCGGGCGGCGCTGCTGCCCGGCATGATCGGCGGCGAGGTGCTCGGCGCGTACTGCCTGTCGGAGCCGCAGTCCGGCTCGGACGCCGCCGCCCTCACCACCCGGGCCGAGGCGGCCGACGGCGGCTACACCGTGGACGGCGTCAAGGCGTGGACCACCCACGGCGGCGTGGCCGACTTCTACACCCTGATGGCGCGCACCTCCGGCGACGGCGCCCGGGGCATCTCCTGCTTCCACGTGCCGGCGGACACGCCGGGGCTGTCGTTCGGGCGGCCCGAGCGCAAGATGGGCATGCGCTCCTCCCCGACGGCCCAGGTGCGCCTGGACGGGGTGCGGCTCGCGCCGGACGCGATGATCGGCGGCGAGGGCGAGGGCTTCCGCATCGCCATGGCCGCCCTGGACGGAGGACGGCTCGGCATCGCCGCCTGCGCCGTCGGCGTCGCCCAGGCCGCCCTCGACGCCGCCACCGCCTACGCCCGCGAGCGGCGCCAGTTCGGCACGCGCATCGCCGACTTCCAGGGCGTCGGCTTCCTGCTCGCCGACATGGCCACCCAGATCGCCGCCGCCCGCGCCCTGTACCTGGACGCCGCCCGCCTGCGTGACGCCGGCCGCCCGTACGGCACCCGCGCCGCGATGGCCAAGCTGTTCGCCACCGACGCCGCCATGAAGGTCACCACCGACGCCGTGCAGGTCTTCGGCGGCTACGGCTACGTCGAGGACTTCCCCGCCGAGCGCCTCATGCGCGAGGCCAAGGTGCTGCAGATCGTCGAGGGCACCAACCAGATCCAGCGTGTGGTCATCTCCCGTGCCCTCACCAAGGACGGCCCGGCGTGACGTCCTCGCACGTCACCACCCCTGCCGTGTGACCGGCCGGCCGTGCGCCCGATTCGAGGGAGCATCCTGTCACGGCCCGGCCGGCGACGTCACTCGCGCAGACGGGTGAGCGTCTGGGGAGAAAGGTGCCGCGCGAGCTCCTCCAGGAGAGAGGCGATCTCGGCGACCCGGTGAGGGTCGGCGGTGCCCAGGGCTTTGCCCAGGGCGGCGTCGATCGAGGCCGAGCGGACCTGTTCCACCCGGCCGGAGATCTCAGGGGCGGGCAGGACGCGGAGGCGACGACGGTCGCGGACGTCGGGTTCGGTGACGACCGCGCCGGCCTCGCGGAGCCGGGCCACCGCCGCCGATACGGCGCTCTGCGGCAGGCCGGTGCGTGTGACGATCTCGCTGATCGCCCCGCCGGGATGCGCGCGGACGTCACTGACCACGATCAGCACCGTCCGGACGCTGCCCGGCTGCTCGCCCAGCCCCTCTGTGGGCAGCGCGTCCTCGCCGATCTTCATCAGGGTGCGCCCGAGCAGGAACAGGTCCACTCCGTTCATGTGCTCCAGGATACATCGGAATTGATGCATCTAAGTTGATGTATCAATTCCGATGTAATACCGTCGGTGCCGAGCACGGCGTCCACGCCTCAGTGAAAGGACCCGCCATGGCCACCACCACGACCGGCCGTCTGACCGTTCCCCGCGCCACCCTCCACTACGAGGTGCGCGGGCGGGGCCCGATGCTGCTGATCTCCCAGAGCGGCGAAGGCGGCGCCGGGCGCAGTGCCGACCTGGTCGACCGGCTCACCGACGCCTACACCGTCGTCACCTACGACCGGCGCGGCCTGTCGCGCAGTGTCATGGAAGACCCCGGCCGCGGCGTGACGATGGCCGAGCACGCCGACGACGTCCACCGCCTGCTCGCCGAGCTCACCGACGAGCCGGCCCTGATGCTCGGCTGCAGCCTGGGCGCCGTCATCGGCCTGCACCTGAGCGTCCGGCATCCCGGGCAGCTCAGCGTGCTCGTCGCCCACGAGCCGGTCGCACCACGCCTGCTGCCGGCGGCCGAACGCGCTCACCACGAGGCCGAACTGGCCGAGATCCAGCGGCTCTACCGCCGTGAGGGGCTGGTGCCGGCGTTCAAGGTCATCGCCGAGGTGCTGGGCATCGACCCGGCCGGCCCCGAAGCCGAACCCGGCCTGACCCCGCAGCCCATGACCCCCGGGCGGATCGCCGACTTCGGCTTCTTCATCGAGCACGACTTCACCGCCGTCATCGGCGACACCCTGCCGGTCACCGAGCTGAAGGGGACCCCTACGCGCATCGTGCCCGCCGCCGGACGCACCACCCCGCGGAGCGTCTTCGACCACCGATGCGCCCGGGAGCTGGCCGTGCTGCTCGGCACCGAGCTCATCGAGTTCCCCGGCGGCCACAACGGCAACACCAGCCACCCCCGCGCCTATGCCGCTCGACTCCGCCAGGTCCTGCGGACCACCTGACCCGGCCCCGAGGATGAGATGATCACCACCTCACGGCCGGCGCCGGGCGCCGGGCGTCAGGCCACGGTGAGGGCGTCGATGGCGTCGCGGTTCCAGGCGATGCCGAGCCCCGGCTGATCGGGCGCCACGGCGTGGCCGTCCTCGATCGTCATCTCGCCGTGCGTGAGGGCGCGCAGCTGCGGGATGTGCTCCACGTACGCGCCCGCCGGCACGGCCGCCACGAGGCTGACGTGCAGCTCCATCAGGAAGTGCGGGCACAGCGCCACATTGAACGCCTCGGCCAGGTGCGCGGCCTTCAGCCACGGGGTGATCCCGCCGATGCGGGCCGCGTCGGCCTGCACGATCGAGGCCGCGCCGCGCGCGAGGTAGTCGCGGAACTGGCCGAGGGAGTACATCGACTCGCCGACCGCGATCGGGATCGACGTGGACGCGGCGAGTTCGCGATGTCCTTGCACGTCGTCGGCCGGCAGCGGCTCCTCGAAGAAGTAGACGCCGTACGGCTCCAGCAGGTGTGCCCGCCGCCTGGCCTCGGCGTAGGTCATGGACTGGTTCGCGTCCACCATGATGTCCAGCCCGGCGCCCACCGCGGCGCGGACGGCGGCCACGCGTTCGGCGTCCTCCTCCGCGCGCGGCTTGCCGATCTTGAGTTTCACCCCGCGCAGGCCGGCGTCTCTGGCGGCCAGCGCGCCCTGCACCAGCTCCGCGGTGCCGAGATGCAGCCATCCGCCTTCGGTGTCGTACAGCGGAACCCGCCTGCGGTATCCGCCGGCGAGCCGCCACAACGGCTCCCCGGCGCGCAGGCAGCGCAGGTCCCACAGGGCGGTGTCGACGGCGGCGAGGGCGAGCGAGGTGATCGCGCCCACGGTGGTGGCGCGCGTCGCCGCGAACAGGTCGCGCCAGACGGCCTCGACGTCCCGGGCGTCCCGTCCGGGGAGGCGGGGCAGGAGGTGCTCGCGCAGCATGGACAGCACCGCCCGCCCGCCGGTGCCGATGGTGTAGGTGTATCCGGTGCCGCTCAGCCCGTCGTCGGTGGCGAGCTCGACGAGGACGGTCTCCTGCTTGACGAACGCCTGCACGGCGTCGGTGCGCAGGGTCTCCACGGGGATGTCGGCGAGGGAGGCGGTGGCGGAGGTGATGATGGTCATGATCCGATTTCCTATAGGAAGTGCCGCATGGGGGCGTCGACGGGGGATCGGGCCTGGACGGGCGAGGGGCCCTCAGGCGGACAGGAAGCGCTCGCGGGCCGAGGTCAGGTGATCTCGCATGGCGGCCTCCGCGGCCTCCGGCCGGCCCGCCGTGACGGCCTCCGCGATCCGGCGGTGCTCCTGGAGCGCGGGCTCCCCGCTGTCGCGCCCGGGATAGTCCAGGCGGAACAGATGAAGGTGGCCGTGGGTGCGCGCCAGCGCCTCGCGGACCGACGGGCTGCCGGAAAGCTCGGCCACCAGGTCGTGGAAGCGGGCGTCGTGGCGCTGGATCGTCCGATATTGCCGGTAGGTCGTGCCCTCGGGGGCGTCCGGAAGCCCGGCCACCTCCGCGCGCAGCCGCTCGGCGCCGCTCGCGCCCGCCCGCTCGGCGGCCATGGCCGCCGCCCACGGTTCCAGCAGCGACCGCAGGTCGTAGAGGTCGGCGACCTGCGCGCGGTCGAGCACCGGAGCGATGAAGTAGCCGCGTAGCGGCTCCTTGGTCACCAGCCCTTCCGATTCCAGGCGCGCGAGGACCTCTCTGACCGGGGTCTGCGAGACGTCGAGCAACCGGGCGACGGCGTAGACGTTGACACGCGCTCCCGGCGCGAGCCTGCCGTCCATGACCAGGCCCTTCAGGCTCTCGTAGACGTCGTCGGTGAGCACGCCGCGCCGCGCGGGCGCCACCTCGCCCTTGAGCAGGTCGTCGATCTCGCTGGTCATCCACTCTCCTCAGGGGCCGCGGTTCCCGACGAGCGTAGTGGGTCCTCGGCGTCCGGCACGAAATATCCGATAGGAAATCGGATGAAATCCGCGAAGACCCGAAAAGGAATGATCGCCGCGAAGATGGGTAGCCGGGAGCGAATGCGGATTCAGGACTGGTTCCTCACCGGCGACGAGCGAGGCAATCCCGCGACGAGGCTCGACGCCTGGTCCACGGGCAACGACGTGCGTCCGCTCGTCCACGGAGCGACCTACTTCGCCGAGTTGAAGACCCGCCTCGAAGAGCTGGAGAAGGGCGACCTGCTGCTGTTCGCCGACTGGCGGGGCGATCCCGACGAGCGGCTCACAGAAGACGGGCCCGGCGTCGGCGACGCGATGGCGGCCGCGGCGGGCAGGGGAGCGGTGGTCAGAGGGCTCATCTGGCGCTCACATCTGGACCAGCTGCGCTTCAGCTCGGCCGAGAACCGGCACCTGGGCGAGGAGATCGAGGCGGCCGGCGGGCAGGCCGTGCTCGACACGCGGACCAAGCCGGGCGGCTCGCACCACCAGAAGTTCGTCATCCTCCGCCACACCGACCCCGTCAAGGACGTCGCCTTCGTCGGAGGCATCGACCTGTGCCACAGCCGCCGCGACGACGTCGACCACATGGGCGACCCGCAGGCCTGCCCCATGCCGGAGGCCTACGGAGAGCGGCCCCCGTGGCACGACATCCAGGTCTCCATACGGGGCCCGGCGGTCGCGGAGGTGGAGAAGGTGTTCTGCGAGCGCTGGGAGGACCCCGCGCCCCCGACCAGGGATCCGCTGCGGCGGCTGCGCGACCACTTCGACAAGATGGACGACGCGCCCGCGCTGCCCGAGGCGGGGGCGCCGCCGCCCCCGGCGGGCACCCACGCCGTGCAGATCCTGCGCACCTACCCGGCCAGGCGCAGCGCCTACCCGTTCGCGCCGGAGGGGGAGCGGAGCGTCGCGCGTGCCTACCACAAGGTGCTCGGCCGGGCCCGCCGGCTGGTCTATCTCGAAGACCAGTACCTGTGGTCCACGGACGTGATCGAGCCGTTCGCCCGGGCGCTGGAGCGCGAGCCCGGCCTGCGGATGCTGATCGTGGTGCCGCGCCACCCCGACCAGGACGGCTGGCTGGCCGGGCCCGCGAGCCTGATCGGCCGGGTCGAGGCGCTGGACCGGCTGCTCACGGCGGGCGGCGACCGGGTCGCGATCTACGACCTGGAGAACCACCAGGGCACCCCCGTCTACGTCCACGCCAAGGCGTGCGTGGTCGACGACGTATGGGCCTCGGTCGGGTCCGACAACGTCAACCTGCGCTCATGGACCAACGACTCCGAACTCAGCTGCGCCGTCCTTGACGAGCGGGAGGATCCGCGCCCGCCGCACGGCGCCGCGAAGTTCGCCCGTGAGCTGCGGCTGACGCTCATGTCCGAGCACCTGGACGTGCCCGGCGCCGGAGCGGAGCTGGACGAGCTGTGCGATCCCATCGCCGCGTTCGACGCCTTCGCCGCGTCCGCGGCCAGGCTCGAAGCCTGGCACGCCGGCGGCGGGAAGGGCCCGCGCCCGCCGGGACGGCTGCGTCCGCACCCCGTCCCCGAACTGACCCGGTTCCGCAGGCTGCTCGCCTCGCCCCTCTACCGGCTCGCCGTGGACCCCGACGGCCGCCCGGCGTCCATGCGCCGCTCGCGCCGTTTCTAGCCGGCCCTCCGCCGGGGCCGTGAGGCGGTCGATCACCCCTTGAGGCCGAGGAGGCGGACGGCGTTGTCCTTGAGGATGCGGGGACGGACCTCCGGCCTGATGTCCAGGGCGTCGAAGTCGGCCAGCCAGCGGTCGGGGGTGATCATGGGGTAGTCGGAGCCGAAGAGCACCTTGTCCTTCAGCAGCGTGTTGGCGTACCGCACGAGCTGCGGGGGGAAGTACTTCGGCGACCAGCCGGACAGGTCGATGTAGACGTACGGCT
>NZ_JBHSFP010000062.1:0-25016 GCF_042654065.1 Sphaerisporangium dianthi
GCCGCCGGCGCCCGCCGCGGCGCCGGGCGGCCCCCCGCCTACTCCGCCGCGGGCAGGCCCGCTCGCGTCCCGCCCGCCGTGGTCACAGCCCGATCATCTTCATCTGGGCCTCGTTGTGGTGGTCGCCCGCGGCGCCGCCGAGGGCGTCAAGGCGGGCGATCTGCTCGGGGGTGAGGGTGAGGGCGTCGGCGGCGGCGTTCTCCTCCAGGCGGGTGACGCGCTTGGTGCCGGGAATGGGGACGATGTCGCCGCCGCGGGACAGCAGCCAGGCGAGCACGACCTGCGCCGGGGTGGCGCCGGCGTCGCCGGCGATGGCGGTGACCTGGTCGGCGAGGTGCACGTTGTGGTCGAAGTTGGCGCCGGTGAAGCGCGGGTTGGAGGCCCGGAAGTCGCCTGCCTCGAAGCGGGTGCCGGCGGTGATGGCGCCGGTGAGGAAGCCGCGGCCCAGCGGGGAGTAGGCGACCAGGCCGATGCCGAGCTCGCGCAGCAGCGGGAGGATCTCGGGTTCGGGGTCGCGGGTCCACAGCGAGTACTCGGTCTGCAGCGCGGTGATCGGGTGGATCGCGTGGGCGCGGCGGATGGTCGCGGCTCCGGCCTCCGACAGCCCGATGTGGGTGATCTTGCCTTCTGTGACGAGGTCGGCCAGGGTGGCGACGGTGTCCTCGATGGGCGTGCCGGGGTCGACGCGGTGCTGGTAGTACAGGTCGATGTGGTCGACGCCCAGGCGGCGCAACGATCCTTCGACGGCCTTGCGGACGTTGGCGGGGCTGCTGTCGAGGCCTTCGCGTCCGGTGTGGGAGATCATCCCGAACTTGGTGGCGACCACGACCCGGTCGCGGTAGCCGCCCTTCAGCGCCTGTCCAAGGAGTTCCTCGTTGGTGTAGGGGCCGTACACCTCGGCGGTGTCGATCATGGTGACGCCGAGGTCGACGGCGCGGTGGAGGGTGCGGATGGACTCGGCGTCGTCGCTGCCCGCGCCGCTGTAGGCGAAGGACATGCCCATCATGCCCAGGCCGATCCGGCCGACGGTCAGGTCGCCGAGCGTCACATGCTTCATGGTCGTTCTCTCCTCGTCAGAGCTACAAGAGGTCTGGAATTTCCGGATGTCAGTGGCCGGTCGCCCGGCGCGAGGCCGCCCTCGCCGGGGTCCACGGTTTCGACCCGCACATCCCCCGCCCCGTACATGAACGTCGCTCGCATAACGGCATGGCTCCCGTGAACCGCGTATCAGCTGGTCAGGTCCCTCTCTCGGCCGGCCGGGCGGCGTCGCCGAAGCGGCCCATCTCCAGGTAACTTCCCTTCGCCCCGCGGCGGCAGGGCCTGTCGTTCCAGGTAACGCCAGTACCCCCCTCCCGCACGCCGGCTCGCCTACGGTGGAGACATGGACGACCGCGACCGCACCGAGATCAAGGAGTTCCTCGCCTCCCGCCGCGCCCGCATCACCCCCGAGCAGGCCGGGCTGCCCGCCTACGGCGGCAACCGGCGCGTCAAGGGCCTGCGCCGCGAGGAGGTCGCCATGCTGGCCGGGGTCTCGGTCGACTACTACGTCCGCCTGGAGCGCGGGCACCTGTCGGGCGCCTCCGACAGCGTCCTGGACAGCCTCGCCCGCGCCCTGAACCTGGATGAAGCCGAACGCGAGCACCTGTTCGACCTCGCCCGGCGGGAGGCCGGCCCCGCACCCGCCGCCCGCCGCCGCACCCCGGTCAAACCGGTCAGGCCCATCCTGCAGCACATGCTGGACGCGATCACCGACGCGCCCGCCTGGATCCGCAACGACCGCCACGACGTCCTGGCGACCAACCGGCTCGCCGCGGCCCTGTACGCGCCCGTCCTGGCCCAGCGTCAGGCCGACCCGCGCCGCCCGGCCAACACCGCCCGCTTCACCTACCTCGACCCCGCCGCCCGCGAGTTCTTCGCCGACTGGGACAAGGCCGCCGACGACATCGCCGCCATGCTCCGCGCGCAGGCCGGCCGCAACCCCTACGACCGCAACCTCACCGACCTCATCGGCGAGCTGTCCACCCGCAGCGAGGTCTTCCGCCAGCGGTGGGCCGACCACAACGTCCGCCACCACCGCACGGGGATCAAGAAGATCCATCACCCCGTCGTCGGCGACCTCGAACTCCACTTCGAGGCCATGACCCTGGCCTCCGACCCCGGCCTCACCCTGCTGATGTACACCGCCCCGCCCGGCACCCCCAGCGCCGACGGCCTGCGCCTGCTGGCCACCTGGGCCGTCACCGGCGACCAGCTGCCCGGCGCCGCGCGGCACGAGGACCGGCTGCCCGGCGCCTGATCCGCAGGCGAACCGTTTCGGTCACTGTGCGGTGAGGAGCGGCCCAACGGGAAGTAACATCCAGATCGAGGCGGGCACCGCTGCTCCTGACACGCCACGGCGAATGACACGCCACGGCGAACCCGCGTCGACCGAAGATCGATCTGGTGACCGCCGGCGCGCAACTGTCATCCCGGGCTGAATGGGGGGTGTTGATCGGTGCTGAGGAGGGACGATCCCGCGGCGGCCGAGCGGTTGTGCCGCGAGTACGGGGACCGTCTCCACGACTACTGCCGGTCGGTCCTGGAGGACGACCAGGCCGCCACGGCGACGGCGGGAGCCATCCGCGGAGCCCTTGCCCAGGGCCACCGGCTGAACGACCCGACCCGGCTGCGCGCGTGGCTCTACGCCCTGGCCCGCGCCGAGTGCCAGGCCCACCAGGACAGCGCGGGTCACAAGGGGGCCCACGCCCGGCGGGGCCTCGACGGCGCCCCGGAGCTGGCGCACGAGGTGCTGGCCTGCCTGGAGCCGCGCGAGCGCGAGATCCTCGACCTGACCTTGCGCCACGGGCTGAAGTCCGACGAGGTGGCCCGGGTGCTGGACATCTCGGTGGACGCCGTGGAGTCCGCGGCCCGTCTGGGGCGTCGCCACGCCGAGCAGTGGCTGGCCGCGGTGATGGACGCCCGCGGCGGCGAGCCGCGATGCCCGGTACTGCCGGGGCTGGTGAGGTCGTGGGCCGAGTCGCCGACGCGGCTGCTGCGCGCGCACATCACCCGGCACGTCCGGTCGTGCAAGCAGTGCGAGTCGGCCATCTCGAGTGTCACGATGACGGCGCTGATGACCCGCATGCCGATCCTGGCGAGCCCGGCTCCCTGCGAGCGGCTGTTCGCCGGCGCCTCGTTCACCGCGGCCGAGACCCGCACCGAGAGCTGGCACCCCGACGGCTTCCCCGTGCAGCCCGACGCCCTGGAGGACCCCCCGGCACCCGAGGCGCCGCTCAGCGTGGAGGAGGGCTTCACCCCCGAACGCAGCGGCGCCGAATCGGCGGCCGAGTTCTGGGAGCCCGACCCCGAGGCCGACGACCCCGAGAGCCGCATCCGCTGGGGGCGGGTGCTGCTGGTGACGGTCGTGTCGGTGGCCGCAGCCGGGGTGCTGTGGTCGCTGCTGTTCACCCCCACCGGCGGCAACAGGCCGGTGGAGGTGGAGGCCGCGGGCGGCACGATCGTCATCACCCCGGGTGAGTCCCTGCCGCCGCTGGTCGAGTCCCCGCCGCCCCCGCCGTCCGGCTCCCGTCCCGCCTCCACCCCCACGGGCGGCAAGTCCTCCGCCCGGACCACAGGCGAGGCACCCGGCGAACCGCCACCACCGCCCAAGCCGTCCCCGAAGCCCACCCCGGCGTCCACCCCCAAGCGCGGCACGCAGCCCAAGACCAAGCGGACCGACGCCGCTCCCCCACCGTTCTTCAGCGCACACGGCAAGATCGACGTGGGATACCGCAGGGAAGGCGTCGCGTCGATCAGGTCGAGCGCCGGGACCATCCGATGGAGCGCGGCCGGACCTCCCTACGTCATCGCCTCACCGGCCGGCGGCACCCTCGGCGACGGCGAGCGTGGCACGTTCCGCGTCGACCTCCAAGGCCTGGCGCCCGCGACGCCGTCCGACTGCGACCGGCCGCTGAGCACCTACGTGAACATCACCTGGTCGGGAGACAACAAGGGCATCCTGGGGTCGGGCAGCGCCACGGTGACCATCACCTACCGAAAGCCCTGCCCGACGCCGCGCTAGCGACGACGTGCCGGACTGCCCACCGCGGGCGCCCCGGCCGACCGGAGAACGCGCGCCTCCCGGGCGCGCCTGCCGAGCAGGGCCAGCGCGCGCTCCGAGGCACTGCCCTGCTCGGCCTGGAAGGCGACGAGCTTCTGTCCCAGGGCGCTGTCGATGCTCATCACCTCCATGGTCGTCGTCACGTCGCCGACGACGGCGTGGTGGAAGCGCACCGGCGCCCGGATGCGGCTGCGCACGTCGTGGCGCACCCACAGCCGGCGGAACTCGTCACTGGCCTGCATCAGCTCCTCCACCAGCTCGGCCAGGAAGGGGTCGTCCTGGTCCAGACTGGACGCGGCGCGCAGATGGGCCACCTTGTAGCGGGTGTCCATCTCCCAGTCGAGGTAGAACTCCCGCGCCCGGGGGTTGAGCAGGGCCAGCCGCAGCAGGTTGTCGTTGTGGTCCAGGCCGTCGTACAAGGCCGCGGCCACGGCGTTCATGGCCAGCACGTCCAGCCGGGTGTTCACCACGTAGGCCGCCACGCGCTCCCAGCCTTCCATCAGCCGCACCACGTTGGGATCGACCCGGTCCAGATTGCCGGCGGCCGCGCGTCTGTGCTCACGCGGGCGGGCGAGCTCGTGCAGGTGCTCGGTGGCCTCGGCGTCCAGTTGCAGGACGCGGGCCAGGGCCCGCAGCACCTGTTCCGAGGGCCGGCGCTCGCGTCCCTGCTCCAGCCTGACGTAGTAGTCACTGCTGACACCCGCCAGCAGCGCCACCTCCTCGCGGCGCAGCCCCGGTGTCCTGCGGCGGTTGACGCCGGGCGGGAGGCCCACCTGCTCTGGAGTCGTGAGCTGTCGCCTGGCCCGGAGGAATTCCCCTAGTGGCCTCTCACGGTCCATATCGACAAAATACGGCTTCCTCCGTCATGAACTGGATCCCCGTACGCGCGTACGTCGCGGTCTTTGCGAACGCTTTGCCGCCGACCGGCCGCCGCCCTCGGCAGGAGGTCACAGAACAAACCTCGGCTCCACCTCCACGGAGCGACGGTCTGCGGCCAGGACCTCCAAAGTGGATCTTCACCCCACCGGAGAGGAGAACGGGCAAAATCCCTCCGTCCACTCGCGAGGAGTGTCAAATATCGACATCTGACGCCGCCGCGGAGGCGGATGTCAGCGACGACGCGACCGCCCGCGCGAGCGAGAAGCGGGCGACGCGGCGCCCTCGGCACCGGACGACCAGTGCGCCGGACGGCCCAGCGGGGCCGGCAACCTGGTGGCGCCGTCGCCTCTGGCGGCGTCGACCTGGGACTGAGTGAGAAAGACGGCGCCGGTCAGATCGGCACCACCGAGATCGGCACCCCGCAGATCCGCCCCGATCAGATCGGCCAGCCGCAGATCCGCGCCCCGCAGATCCGCCCCGATCAGATACGCCCCGCGCAGGTCGGCCCCGCGCAGATCGGCACCCCGCAAAGACGCCCCGATCAGATCGGCGCCCCGGCGATCCTTGCCACGACGCCCCGCCCCGGCGCGCACCAGCTCACTCGCACGCGCCAGCAGCGGGGCGACCTCGCGCCGCCGCTCTTCGGTGTCGAGCTCGGCCAAAACCTCCGGCCCCTGCTCGGTGAGCCGCTCGACGCCCTCCAGAGCCAGGCGGATCTCACCGTGCACGGAGGCGGCCTGCGGGTAGGTGAGCGCCTGAGTGAGATACCACAGCAGTTCATGCAGCCGCCACATGACCGGGAACACCTGGAACATCCGCGCGGCGCCACGCGGCTCGGCCCGCCAGTCACGCCCCGCGAAGGTGAGCTGGGAGACCTTCTGCCCGGCGCCGAAACAGTCGTAGGCGACGCAGCCCCGGTAGCCACTCTGCCCGAGCCGATCGTGAATGCCGCAGCCGAAATCGGCGCGCAGGTTCCCGCACGGCCGACCGGCCTCCTTGTCAGCCGCGAAGTCCGCGGAGGCCGAGAAGGGCAAGGCGACACAACACAGCCCGAAACAGCTGCCGCAATCCCCCCGCAGCAGGGCGAGCGAATCAGTGCCGCGTCCCGGACGGGCGTGTTCCCGCTTGTCGGACAAGATGGATGTACTCCTTGTGCGCCGCTGGCACCGCCTGCCGGTGCAGCGCTTGCAAGGCTACGGCGAACCCGGGCCCGTCCGAACCCGCCATCCCACCCGCGCACACCGAAGCGCCGACCCGCGTTGACCGGCGACCGGCCGCGCTCAGCAGGCCCAGGCCCTGAGAGTCTCGCCGGAACGGTGACCGCGCAGCCGGGCCAGCGCCTCCCGCTCGATGTCACGCACCCATCCGGTGGTCAGCCCCATCAGCTCGGCGATCTGCCGGGTGGAGTGCTCGGCGTCCCCCCGCAGCCCGAAACGCAGATCCAGCACCGCGAGCTGCCGGGGGGCCAGCGCCACCGACGCCGAGCTCAGCGCCCGCACCAGGGCCTGATGCTCGGCCGCACGCTCGGGATGCGGCCCGGCCGTGTCCTCCCGCAGATCGGCCACACTCCTTTGCGGCGTGTGGCCGCCGATCGGCGCGTCCAAGCTCGTACAGTCGCACGCCAGGACCTTCAACACCGCGACCCGCTCCGCCGACCTGCCCATCTCCTCGGCCACCTGCCACACCGCCGGCTCGGCGCCCACCCGCTGGGCCGCCTTCTGCTCGGCCACGGCCAGCCGCGACAGATCCTCCAGCACGTGGGCGGGAAGACGGATGGTGCGGGCGCACTCCAGGCCCTTCTGGATCGCCTTGCGAATCCACCAGGTCGCGCACGTGGAGAACCGGAATCCGCGCGCATAGTCATACCGCTGGACCGCCTGGATCAGCCCCAGGTTGCCGTCCTGGATCATGTCCTCCAGTGCCGTCCCCCCGCGAGCGTACTTGCGGGCCATCGACACCACCAGCCGCAGATTGGCACGCACCATGTGGTGCTGGGCGGCCTGCCCATCCTCGGCCACCGCGGCAAGCTCCCGCGGGTCGTACCCCGCACAGCCCTGCTCCAGCAGGTGACGGGCCAGCACACCGGCCTCGATGCGCTTACCCAGTTCCACCTCCTGCGACGCGCTCAGCAACGGAGTCGCGCTGATCTGCGCCAAGTAGGCGCTGAGCCCTCCGGTCTCGCGTGATCGCGCGCCGGTCGCTTCGGCCTGGCTGGGCACTGTCCCCACCTCGTCAATCGAATCGCTCCGCAAAGGCACCTTCACGATGCCCCACCTGGGAACACGCCGCCTCTGCCCAACGGCCCCGGCCATCAGGACCTTCGTCCCCCAACCCCAGGACCGGCGCCACTGCCCGCCGAGGACGGCCCGCCGGAGACTGGGGGACAAAGGAAATCCCTTCCTGCTCACGCGGAAGGAGCGGACATGAGGGCTCTGGTATACGCGGGCCGCGGGCGACGAACCTGGACCGAGGTCCCCGACCCCGCGATCACCGACCCACGCGACGCGATCATCCAGGTCGACACGGTGACGATCTGCGGCACCGACCTCCACATACTCGCCGGCGACGTCCCGGAGGTGCGGCCCGGACGCGTCCTCGGCCACGAAGCCGTGGGCACGGTGGCCGAGATCGGCGCCGCGGTGACCTCCCTGACCCCCGGCGACCGCGTCGTGGCCTCCTGCATCTCGGCCTGCGGGACGTGCGCCTACTGCAGGCGGGGCATCTACGGCCAATGCCGCCAAGGGGGCGGCTGGACCCTCGGCCACCTGATCGACGGCGTCCAGGCGGAGTTCGCCCGCCTCCCCTTCGCCGACCTGTCCACCTACAAACTGCCCGCCCACGTCCCGGACGAGGCGGCCGTCCTGCTCGCCGACATCCTGCCCACCTCCTACGAGGTCGGCGTCCTCAACGGCCGGGTCAAGCCGGGCGACACCGTGGTCGTGATCGGCGCAGGGCCGGTCGGACTGGCGGCCATCCTCACCGCACGGCTGTTCAGCCCCACCAGGATCATCGCCGTCGACAAGGCCGAACCCCGGCTGCGGGCGGCCAAGCGCCTCGGCGCCGACATCACCGTCACGCCCGAGGACGACCCCCTGGAGATCGTCCGCTCGGTGACCGGCGGGCTCGGAGCCGACGTGGTCATCGAGGCCGTCGGCACCCCGGCGACGTTCGATCTGTGCACCACCTTGATCCGCCCGGCCGGACGGATCGCCAACGTGGGCGTCCACGGCGCACCGGTGACGCTGCACCTGGAACAGCTGTGGGCGAAGAACGTGACGATCACCACCGGCCTGGTGGACACCTTCTCCACGCCGACGCTGCTGCAGATGCTGGAAAGCCGGCGCCTGGACATCGACGGCCTGGTCACCCACCACTTCCCGCTGGAGGAGTTCGAGCAGGCCTACGACGTCTTCGCCGACCCCGGCCGCACCGGGGCACTGAAGGTCGTACTCGGCCGCCGGCCCGCGCCGCCCGTCGTTGACGAAACCGTCGCCTAGTCGTTCATCCGGACCACGCAACCGGCGGAGCGCCCACCACTACCCTGCTCGCGGACCGGACTCGGCGCCACAGGGCTTCCATCGCCGCCCCGTATCGGCGGCGGTCTCGCTCACACCGCCGAAGCGGCCCTCGGCGCCTGACCACACGGACGGCCGAGAAGCGCCCTGCCACCGGCGCGCGGCGGGGCCACGCGCCTCGAGGGCTGCGCCGGCCGGAACGCGGTCGCCGACCACGCCCCCTCGCCGAGGTCGTCGGGCCGGAAAGGATGCTCCGGCCGCGTGATCTCCAAAACCCTCCGCAGGACGCCCCCCACGGACACCAGCCGCAGCGAGCCTTCGGCCTGCGCCGCCCGCTCGGCGGCGTCCAAGATCGCCTCCAGCCCTGTCGAGTCACAGAACCGCAGGCCGGTGACGTCCATCACCAGATGGGTGTGACCGCGGCCGATCAGATCCTTCGCGCTCGCGGCCAGGATGTCGGCCGTGGCCAGATCGAGCTCACCCGCCAGCGCCAGCACGGCGACGGGTGGCCGATAGGCGATCGACACCTTGAATTGTGCGGCCATCTGCGCCCTTTCAACCGATTCGGGATGTAGGTACGAACGCTACCCCTCAAAGCTCAACCAGCCGGTAACCCCGCCAACCCGCCAACACCCCGGAATGGTCGAGAATCCACCGCCAACGCCAGCCCACCGTCAAGACCGCAAAGCCCCGACCATCTCACCCGGCACACAACCCCGACCCACAGCACCCAGCCCCGCGCACAGTGGAACAGAGACGATGCCAGGCCGCCAGACGGAATATCGCGATGACCGACCGGTCCACCCCCACCCCGATCCACCCGCGCCAGGCGGCACACGCGACGGCGAGACCGCCCTCCGCCTCGCGAAACAGGTGACCAGACCGATCAGGAATCGAGAAGCGCCGCTTACCGAGCCACACCTAGCCTGACCGTCATGGACTTCACACTCCACGTGAACCTCCTTCCACACGACAACCCCGACACCGCCCGGCCTCTCGCGAACACCCGCCAAGGGCCCGGCGATCCTCGATCCTCCTCCGACCCACGACCAAAGGAACGACCATGACCGACCCTTCCACCCAGGGAATCAAAACCGTCCTGCACCCCGTATCCGACCTGGCCGCCGCCAAAGCCGTCTACACCGCCCTGCTCGGCGTCCCACCCCAGACCGACGAGCCCTACTACGTCGGCTTCGAAGCCGCGGGCCAGCACATCGGACTCGTGCCCGGCGGCGGACCACAAGGCATGACCTCACCCGTGACCTACTGGCACGTACCCGACCTCCAGGCCAAACTCGCCGAGGTGACCGCCGCGGGCGCCACCGTCAAGGAGCCCGCGCACGACGTCGGCGGCGGCCGCCTGGTGGCCACCGTCACCGACCCCGACGGCAACGTCCTCGGCCTGCTCCAGGACCGCTGAGCACACCCCCGCCCCCGCGCTCGGCGTCCACCCCGGCACCAAGCCCCCAGCCCAGCCCCCCACGGCCGAGCCCCCGCAAGCGCCACCGGCCGAAGCGAAGGCGAACCAGACATACGCTCAAAGCCGGCCGGATCGAGCCAGGCGACGCCGGCGCGGACCGCCAAAGCCGCCCCGCGCAAAAGATGGAGACACGATGAGCATGGCCACAAGGACGGACCCGCAGTCACCTGCGCCGCACCTGGCCGACAGCCACGATCTGATCCGCGTGCTGGGCGCGCGCGTCAACAACCTCAAAGACGTCAGCGTCGAGATCCCCAAGCGCCGGCTGACGGTGTTCACCGGCGTCTCCGGCTCGGGCAAGAGCTCGCTGGTGTTCGGCACGATCGCCGCAGAGTCACAACGGATGATCAACGAAACCTACAGCGCCTTCGTACAAGGCTTCATGCCCACACAGGCACGACCGGAAGTCGACGTACTCGAAGGCCTGACGACCGCGATCATCGTCGACCAGCAGCGCATGGGCGCCGACCCCCGCTCCACGGTCGGCACCGCCACCGACGCCAACGCGATGCTGCGCATCCTGTTCAGCCGGCTCGGACAGCCCCACATCGGCCCCCCCACCGCCTTCTCCTTCAACACCCCCTCGGTCAGGGCGAGCGGCGCCATCACCGTCGAACGCAACGCCACCAAGACCGTGAAGGCCACCTTCACCCGCACCGGCGGCATGTGCACACGCTGCGAAGGCCGGGGCACCGTCTCCGACATCGACCTCACCCAGCTCTTCGACGACTCCAAATCGATCACCGAAGGCGCGATCACCGTCCCCGGCTACAAGGTGGACAACTTCTGGACAGTACAGATCTTCACCGAGTCAGGCTTCCTCGACCCTGACAAGCCGATCCGCGACTACACCGACAAAGAACGACACGACTTCCTCTACCGCGAACCGACCAAGGTCAAGGTCAACGGCGTCAACCTCACCTACGAGGGACTGGTCCCCAAGGTGCACAAGTCATTCCTCTCCAAGGACCCCGACGCCCTGCAACCGCACATCCGGGCATTCGTGGACCGGGCGGTCACCTTCACCGCCTGCCCCGACTGCGGAGGCACCCGGCTCAGCGAAGCGGCCCGCTCATCGCGCATCGACGGCACCAACATCGCCGACGCCTGCGCCATGCAGATCAGCGACCTGGCCGGATGGATCCGCGGCCTCGACGAGCCGTCGGTGGCGCCGCTGCTCACCACACTGCAGCGCACCCTCGACTCCTTCGTCGAGATCGGACTGGGCTACCTCTCACTCGACCGGCCCGCCGGCACACTGTCAGGCGGCGAGGCACAGCGCGTCAAAATGATCCGCCACCTCGGCTCCTCGCTCACCGACACCACCTACGTCTTCGACGAACCCACCACAGGCCTGCACCCCCACGACATCCAGCGGATGAACCACCTGCTCCTGCGCCTGCGCGACAAGGGCAACACCGTACTCGTCGTAGAACACGAACCCGAGACCATCGCGATCGCCGACCACGTCATCGACCTCGGCCCCGGCGCCGGCACGGCGGGCGGCACCGTCTGCTTCGAGGGCACCGTCGAAGGACTGCGGGCCGGCGGCACCCTCACCGGCCGCCACCTCGACGACCAGGCCGCCCTCAAGGAAAAAGCGCGGACGCCCACCGGCACGCTGCAGATCCGCGGCGCGACAACGCACAACCTGCGCGACGTCGACGTCGACATCCCACTCGGCGTGCTCGTCGTCGTCACCGGCGTCGCCGGCTCCGGCAAGAGCTCGCTCGTACACGGGTCGATCCCCGCCGGCGCGGGTGTGGTGTCGATCGACCAGGGCGCGATCCGCGGCTCACGACGCAGCAACCCGGCGACCTACACCGGACTGCTCGACCCGATCCGCAAGGCGTTCGCCAAGGCCAACGGCGTGAAGCCGGCGCTGTTCAGCGCCAACTCCGAGGGCGCCTGCCCCAGCTGCAACGGCGCCGGCGTCATCTACACCGACCTGGCGATGATGGCCGGCGTCGCCACCACCTGCGAGGAGTGCGAGGGCAAGCGGTTCCAGGCATCGGTGCTGGACTACCACCTCGGCGGCCGCGACATCAGCGAAGTGCTCGCGATGTCGGTGACCGAAGCCGAGGAGTTCTTCGGCGCCGGACAGGCACGCACACCGGCCGCGCACACCATCCTCAACCGGCTCGCCGACGTCGGACTCGGCTACCTCAGCCTCGGCCAGCCGCTCACCACGCTGTCCGGCGGCGAGCGCCAGCGGCTCAAACTGGCCACCCACCTGGCCGACAAGGGCGGCGTCTACGTCCTCGACGAACCGACCACCGGCCTGCACCTCGCCGACGTCGCCCAGTTGCTCGGCCTGCTCGACCGGCTCGTCGACTCCGGCTCGTCGGTCATCGTCGTCGAGCACCACCAGGCGGTCATGGCACACGCCGACTGGATCATCGACCTCGGCCCCGGCGCCGGCCACGACGGCGGCCAGGTCGTCTTCCAGGGCACACCCGCCGAGCTCGTCGCCGCCCGCTCCACCCTCACCGGCGAGCACCTCGCGGCCTACGTCGGCACCTGAACGCCGCAGCGACCACAGCGGCGGCGGGCGGCCCTCGGACATACGGCGCTCGTTGTCCGAGGCTGTCACGTCGTTGAGGTTGCTCTTTTTGTGTTCGGAGTCAGGTGTCCGAACCGAGCGCCTTTACATTGTAGATCACATGCATGTGGAGCCGCCGCGTCGGCCATAGAGGGCCCGGGTCAGATCCGCTGCCACAGGGCGGGGACCTTGGGCGGCTCCCACCCCACCAGCGCCGTGTGCGCCTGGAGGCACCGGTATCGCAGGCCGTCGTAGGTCACCTGGGCCCCCACGGCGTACGCGGTGCCGGCGGCCCAGGTGCCGCCCGGCGCGGGCACGCTCGGCGTGGGCGTGGGCGTCGGAGTGCGGGTCGGCGTGGGCGTGGGGCTCGGGGTGGGCTGCGGGCCGCCTCCGCCGATCTGCAGGTCGACGCACGAGTAGAACGCGTTCACCGTGTCGGCGATGTTCCAGATGGCGAGGATCCTCTGCCTGCCGCTCCAGCCGGACAGGCTCACCGTGTGCGACACCGTCGCGCCCGGCTGGCGGCCGCCGTCGTCGAACGCCGCCACCCGCGTGTTGCCGATGTAGTACTCCCAGGTGCTGGTGGCGTGGCGCGCGGTGAGCACCCAGTTGAAGGTGACGGTGGAGCCGACGGAGGTGGCGGGCCACGGTTTGCCCTCGTCGCTGAGCTGGGCGAAGCGGGCGACCCCGCCATGGCAGTTGCGCTGGCCCTTCGGGCCCTCGACGCTCTGCGGCTCGTAGATGATGTCGCCGCACCCGCTCACCCGCCCCTGTGCGCACATGGCCTGCCGGCTGGGCGGCGAGTTCACATAGCCGTGAGCCAGGGCCGGGGAGGCGGCGAACACCGTGATGCCGGCCGTCATCACGGCCGTGGCCACCGCCAAGATCGTTTTTCGCATGCCGGACTCCTTCGCTGGGGGGTGCGGCAAATATAAAAGAAAGTTTCTTAAGAGTAAATCCCCAGTACGGAAACGGTGAGGAGCCCTGTCAGAGCCTCCCTGCCCGGCCGGGGCGCATTGCGCTCCCTGATTCGCCCGTGTTACCACTGGCACACCACGCCGTGTGCCGCCGGGCAGGGCCGTACGGGCGGTTTCTTCGCTCACCTCCGTCGAGAGAGACCGGCTCATGCCCTACCGCCGATTCCGAAGGCTGCGACTCGCGCTGCCCGCCGTGCTCCTGCTGGCCGGCACCACGCTCGACGTCGCCGGCGCCGTGCCCGCCCAGGCGGCCGGCGAGACCGTCGCCATCTGGCTCACCACGACCTCCGACGCCGCGGGCCGCACGGTGACCCGCGGCCTGCAGCAGCAGGCGCCCCTGAGCTTCGCCGCCGGCAGCCCCGCCGCCGCCCAGACCATCACCGTCGACGAGAACACCACCTACCAGCGGTTCGAGGGCGCCGGGGCGTCGTTCACCGACTCGGCCGCCTGGTTGATGAACAGCAGCGGCGTGCTCGGCCAGAGCACCCGCGACACGGTCATGCGCAAGCTGTTCGATCCGGACGAGGGCATCGGGGTGAGCTTCCTGCGCAATCCGATGGGGTCCTCCGACCTCGCCCGCTACAGCTACTCCTACGACGACACCTGCTGCGACCTGTCCGGCTTCTCCATCAGCCACGACATGGCCGACGTCCTACCGCTGACCAAACAGGCCAAGGCGCTCAACCCGGCGCTGAAGATCATGGCGTCGCCGTGGAGCGCGCCCGCCTGGATGAAGGACAACGACGCGTGGAGTCAGGGCTGGCTGGAGTCGCGGTACTACGGCATGTACGGCGAGTACTTCGCCAGGTACATCCAGGCCTACCAGGCCCAAGGGGTGCGCATCGACTACGTCACCCCGCAGAACGAGCCCACTTGCTGCGCCGGTTACCCGTCGATGAACTGGAACGCCGCCGGCCTGCAGTACTTCATCAAGAGCGCGCTGTGGCCGGCGTTCCGCAACGCGGGGATCACCACTCAGACCCTGGTGCACGACTGGAACTGGGACGGCTGGGCCACCTGGGGCGCCCCGCTTCTCGCCGACACCGCCATCCGTGACGACCCGCTGTTCGGCGGCATCGCCTGGCACGGCTACGGCGGCGACGTCGGCACGCAGAGCTCGGTGCACGACCAGTACCCGAACGTCAACGCGTACATGACCGAGCACTCAGGCGGGACCTGGATCACCGACCAGCACCGCGAGGACATGAACAACCTGATCGACTACACCCGCAACTGGGATCGCAGCTGGATCAAGTGGAGCCTCGCCACCGACCAGGCCCACAACCCGCACAACGGCGGCTGCGACGTCTGCACGGGCCTGATCACCGTGCACAACGGCGACAGCCGCCACGGGCAGGTGGACTACACGATCGAGTACTACACCATGGGACACCTGACCAAGTTCGTGAGGCCCGGGGCCGTCCGGATCGCCTCCACGGCCGGCTCGGCGGTGAAGAACGTCGCCTGGCGCAACCCTGACGGCTCCAAGGCGCTGATCGCCTACAACACCAGCGGGGGCGCGCAGTCGGTCAAGGTCAACTGGGGCGGCCAGTCGTTCACCTACACCCTCCCCACCCGGACCTCGGCGACCTTCACCTGGTCCGGCACCCCCTCAGGCGGCGGCGGGAAGGCCATCACCGGCTACGGCGGCAAGTGCGTCGACGTCGCGGGGGCCGGCAGCGCCAATGGCACGCAGATCCAGCTGTACACCTGCAACGGCAGCGCGGCGCAGCAGTGGACCACCGGTTCGGACGGCACGCTGCGCGCGCTCGGCAAGTGCCTGGACGTGGCGGCGGCCAGCAGTGCCAACGGCACCAAGGTGCAGTTGTACGACTGCAACGGCAGTGCCGCCCAGGTCTGGACCGCCCAGAGCGACGGCACGCTGCGCGCGCTGGGCAAGTGCCTGGACGCCACCGGGCCGAGCTCCGCCGACGGCACCCCGTTGCAGATCTGGGACTGCTTCGCCGGCGCCAACCAGAAATGGACCCTCCAAAGCTGATCCACGCGGCAACGCGGCTCTTGACTACCCGTGGCCTCAGGGCGTTGAATCCACTCAATAATTAAGAAACCTTCCTAAGAGTTCGGGGCTGCCCACCCGGCTCCGCGGAAGTCCGGCCCCCGAGAGAGGCGCCGCCTCGCTCCCGTCCCCGCACAAGCGCAAGCACTCCCCTCGTACGAAGAAAGCGACACCCCCCATGAATCCGGAAAACTCCGGCCGTGTCCGCCCCCGCTCCCGATTCCGCGCCCGGCTGCTCACGATCGTCCTCGCCGCCGCCCTGCCCCTGCTGGCCACCGGCCTGACCCCGGCCTCCGCCGCCACCGGCCAGATCACCGGCTACGGCGGCAAGTGCGTCGACGTCGCGGCGGCCGGCAGCGCCAATGGCACGCAGATCCAGCTGTACACCTGCAACGGCACCACCGCCCAGCAGTGGACCACCGGTTCGGACGGCACCGTCCGCGCGCTCGGCAAGTGCCTGGACGTGGCGGCGGCCAGCAGTGCCAACGGCACCAAGGTGCAGTTGTACGACTGCAACGGCAGTGCCGCCCAGGTCTGGACCGCCCAGAGCGACGGCACGCTGCGCGCGCTGGGCAAGTGCCTGGACGCCACCGGGCCGAGCTCCGCCGACGGCACCCCGCTGCAGATCTGGGACTGCTTCGCCGGCGCCAACCAGAAATGGACCCTGCCCGGCGGCACCACTCCCCCGCCCACTCCCGGCAAGATGGCCGGCGCCCCCTACCTCTACATGGGCTGGGGCAGCCCGCCCAGCGCCACCTCGGTGATGAGCTCCACGGGGGTGAGGTCCTTCACCATGGCCTTCATCCTGTCCGGCGGAGGATGCACGCCGATGTGGGACGGCTCCCGGCCGCTCACCGGCGGCGTCGACGCGCAGACCATCTCCGCCGTCAAGGGCGCGGGCGGCAGCGTCCAGGTGTCCTTCGGCGGGTGGTCCGGCAACAAGCTCGGCCCGAACTGCTCTTCCTCCAGCGCCTTCGCCGGCGCCGTCCAGCAGGTCATCAACGCGGTCGGGCCCGCCGTGGTGGACTTCGACGTCGAGAACACCGACGAGTTCTCCAACTACACGGTTCAGGACCGCATTCTCGGCGGGCTGAAGATCGTCAAGCAGAACAACCCGAACGTCAAGGTGGTGCTCACCTTCGGCACCAGCACCAGCGGCCCGACCGGCGACGGCATCCGGCTGATCAACCAGTCACGGGCGCTGAACATCCCCATCGACAACTACACGATCATGCCGTTCGACTTCGGCGGCGGCGCGAACATGTACCAGAGCACCGTCAACGCCTCCGAAGGGCTGAAGAACGCCCTCAAGAGCGCCTGGGGCTGGACCGACGCCCAGGCGTACGCGCACATGGGCATCTCCGGCATGAACGGGCTGTCCGACCAGCAGGAGGTCACCTCGACCGGCACCTGGACCCAGATCCGCGACTGGGCCAGGTCCAAGGGCCTCACCCGCCTGGCGTTCTGGTCGGTCAACCGCGACCGCCCCTGCCCCGGCGGCGGCGTCACGGAGACCTGCAGCGGCGTCAGCCAGAACAACTGGGACTTCACCCGCATCACCGCGGGCTTCTGACCCGCCCCTTCAGACCGCGGCCGCCGTCACGGACACCCCGACGGCGGCGGCCGCCACGCCAACCGCCATGCCCACGTGCCCGGCGATTCCCGCCGCCGCGCCCCCGCCCTGCGCGGGTCCCGGTCACCACCGCCCGGTCGTCCGTTCCCCGCGATGGAGGACCATGGGAGGCGTGAACTTCGTCCTGGCCGTCTGGCACGAACCCAAGCCGATCACCAAGGAGCGGGCGAAAGAGGTCTTCACGGCCCTCGGCGGCGAGGCCGCGACGCCCGCCGGGCCACACCCGGACACCCCGGCAGCGGCGGCGTCGCATGAGGCCGTCGCGGCCTCGGTCGGGCCGCACCCGGGCGTCGCGGCGTTCGCCGAGCGACTCCCCGAAACGGTGCCGGTCTCCCCCGCCTTCGCCCTGGTCATCGTGGACCTGGAGAGATCCGACGAGGTCGCGAGCGCCGCCTTCGCCCTGGCCCGGCGGTGCGAGCTGGTCTGCTACGACCCCCAGCGCGATCTGGTGCACAACCTGGCGCCGACGGGCGCGTACCGCGAGATGCAACTCCACACGGGCGACGGGCTCGTCATCACCGACCCCGATCTGGGGCTGGTCTCGGACGTGGCGGCAACGCTGTCCCCGGAGAACCCCTTCGCCGCGCTGGTCGTCTTCGGCCACCACTTCGTCCAGGTCTCCCCCGAGCCCTCCGGATACGAACTGGAGTACAAGGACAGCCTCCGGAACGTCCTGCTGCGCACGCACACGGCCGACCTCGAAGTCGTCCGGGAGGCCTTCGCCGAGTACGCGACCGGCGGCCGCGCCTTCCTCGACCACCACGACTGGCACCGCGTCTGACGCGAGGCACCGCACGAGGGGGTCAGTGCCCAGGTCGGGGTTGCCCACGCGCGGCCGGCCGCCGACGCCGCCGCGATTCACCGCGACCCGCAAAGGTCGCGCCGGCCCTCTGGCAGGCGAAGACCCGCGTGCGCGAATTCTGCCACCGCGTACGCCACGAGCTCCGGGGCGCGAGGGTCTTGGTGCCGTGGCAAAGTGGACAAATGAATGAAGAGTTCACGTCGGTATTGGCCGCCGTCGGCCCCCGGCTGCGCGGACTGCGCAGCCGCAACGGCATCACGCTGACCGACCTCGCCGCCGCGACCGGCATCTCCATCAGCACGCTCTCGCGCCTGGAGTCCGGGCAGCGCCGGCCGTCCCTGGAACTCCTGCTGCCTCTCGCGCGAGAGCTCCGCGTGCCCATCGACGAACTGATCGGCGCGCCGCACACCGGGGACCCGCGGCTGCACCTGAAGCCCGTCACTCACAACGGCATGACCCTGCTCCCTCTGACGCGCCGGGCAGGAAGCCTCCAAGCCTACAAACTGATCGTCTCGCCCGAGACCCGGTCACGGGAACCCGAACAGTCCAGCCACGAGGGCTACGAGTGGCTCTATGTGCTCGACGGACGACTCCGCCTGATTTTGGGCGACAACGATCTCATCCTGGGTCCCGGAGAGGCAGCGGAGTTCGACACCCGCGTCCCCCACTGGTTCGGCAGCGCCGACGATGAGGCGGTGGAACTGCTGACTCTTTTCGGGAGGCAAGGTGAGCGCGCTCATCTGCGCGCCCGCCCCACCAGAGTCGATGATCGGACCGGACGTGACTGAGACCGGCGATCGCCTTTACAAAGTAAGTACGGCTCGACGGCCACTTCTCAGCGTCAGCCCTCCAGCGTCCGCTCGACCGCCGGCGATCCCGACGCCTCCCGGATCCCCGGGCCGCGACGCGGGAGCGCCGTCCTTGTCCGGAATGCCTGCCAGGCCCGTCCGGCGTCCCACCCGATCACCGTGAGCGCCAGGAGCACCTTGGCCACCTCCACCATGGCGTGATCAGGTTCGGCGGCGGCCGCGGTAGGCGGCGGTCTTGGCTCGCGCCGTACAAGCCGCACTGCAGTAGCGGCGCGAGGCGTTGCGGGTCAGGTCGATGTAGACAGCCTCGCACTGGTGCGCCCCGCACACCCCGAAGCGGTCGGGGCCGTAGCCGTCCACGATGAGGGCCAGCGCGGTGGCGAACTCGCCGCCCAGCGCTTCCGCCTGGGTGCCGCCCGAGCCGTGGAAGTGCAGATGGAACGGCTGGCCGACATCCTCGACCAGGTACGGCTGCGCGCCGTACCGGCCGATCATCGAGTTGATGCGACTGGCCTGGTCGGCCGGATGCTCGGCCAGCAGTGCCTGCCGCAGTTCGGCGGCCAGGTCGGTCAGGCGCCGGCCCGCATCCGCGACGGCTCGCAGGGCCGCGCCGGCGCGGTCGCCGAGCTGGGCGGCGAACGTTGTGGCCAGGTCCTCGCCCGCCAGTGGCCGCACCGAGGCGCCGCCCCGCCAGTGCGCCGTGGCCAGGTTGACCAGCTCGGCGATCAGCGGCGCCTGCCGGGTGACGTTACAGGCTATCTCCACTTGACCGGTAACACTCTTTTCTGCGTGTCATAGGCATAAGACAGTTAGATAGTAACGGAGTCGCCATGTTCACGCCCTATCGCCGTCTGCTCACCCATCGAGGCGTCCCCCACCTGCTCGCCACCGGCATCATCGTCAAGCTGGGCACACCCGTGCTCAGCCTCGCCCTGCTGCTGGCCGCCGTCGACCGGCTCGGCTCCTACGCCACCGCCGGACTCGTGCTCACCGGCCACGCGCTGGCCTTGGCCCTGTGCGGGCCGCTTGGAGGACGCATCACCGACCGGTACGGCCCGCGCCCGGCCCTGACCGGTTACCTGGCCGCCCACACCCTCGCCTACACCCTGCTCCTGCTCGCCCCGCCCGCCCTGATGATCGGCGCCGCGGTGCTCCTCGGCGCCACCACGCCGCCGACCGGATCGGTCATCAGAAGCGCCTGGCCACGCATCGTCCCCTCCGCCTCCCTGCCCGCCGCCTACGCCGCCGACAACGCCATCAACGAACTGATGTTCATCACCGGCCCTCTGCTCGTCCCCGTCCTGACCTGGGTCGTCCCAGCCCAGGGCGTGGTGACCGCCGCGGGCGCCGCGGTCCTGGCCGGCACCGCCCTGCTGCTGGTCTCCCCCGCGGTACGGCAGGCCACGCCCACCCCGCCCGGCAGACTCCACCTGGCCGGACCACTCACCCACCGATACACCCTCCTGCTCCTGACCATCACCGCCTTCGGCACCTTCACCTTCGGCTGCCTGCGCATCGCCACCGTCGCCTCGGCCGCCACCTTCGGCTCGGCGGCCTCCGCCGGCCTGCTGATGGGCCTCCTGTCGGCCGGGGCCCTCCTAGGCACCCTCGGGTACGGCGCGCGGGCCTGGCCCCTCAGCGGCGGGCGCCTGCTCGTGCTGCTCTCGCTCGCCGAAGCGGCCGTCCTGCTCGGCGGAGCGTGGGCACCCGGCTTCGTGACGCTCGCCCTACTGATCACTATCGTCGGCCTGGTGAACGGCCCACGCGACGCCGCAGTGCCCGCCCTGCTCGCCGATCACACCCCCGCCCATCACCACACCGAGGTCTTCGCCTGGCTCAACACCTTCATGTGGGTCGGCTACGGCCTTGGCACCGCCGTCGCCGGCCGCCTCACCGGCCCCCACGACACCGGCGCCACCGCCTTCGCCGCGGCCGCAGTCGCGGCCGCGGCATGCTCGATCCTGGCGGCCGTCGCCGGCAGGTTCACCTCACCTTCGGCGACGCCCGCCGCCGTGCCGAGCGAGAATCCTCCCCAGGAATCTGATCACGTTGCGGACAACTGAGACGGGGGAAGAAGGCCGACCATCCGGTAGGCCCGTCGTGACCACCGCGGCCGGGTCCTGCCGCTACGTTCCCAGGCCCCGGTCACGGCGCAGGAGGCGGCGGGCCGCCGGCCAGGGCGGATCCGACCCATGATCGCGAAATGTCACTGGAGTGTCAGCCGGGGCCGGCGCAGAGTTGGGAGGTCAAGGCGGTGCGGGCCCACTCTTCCCACGTGTCCGGTGACCAGTCACGGTCGCGGACGAAGATCAGGTAGAGCTGCGGGCTGAGCAGCCCGAACAGCAAGTCCGCCGCCGTCTCGACGGAGAGGCCGGGACGGGCGTCGGACTTGCGGGCCAGCGCTTCGGCCGCTGCGTACTGCACGGTGTAACGCGGGTCGGGGCCGTCCGGCCACTGTGCGGCGATCTCAGGGTCGGTGGCCGCGGCAGCTGCGATCAGCGGCATGATCGGGGCCACCCGGCCCAGGATCTCGCGGGTGCCGTGGATGTGCGCGCGCAATTGCCCGGCTGCGGTGGGCTCGGCGCACGCGGCGCGAAACCACTCACGATCCATGGTGGCGACCGGCTCGGCGTCCCCGGCGATGGACGTGTCGACGACGTCCTTGAACAGCGTGCGCTTGTTGCGGAAGACGAAGTAGACCGTCTGGACGGCCACGCCCGCCCGGTCCGCGACCTCCTGCAGGCTCGTCGCCCCGTAACCCTGCGCGACGAACAGCTCGCGAGCCGCCTCGACGACCTTTTCACGGGTGCGGCGCGAGCGCTCGGCTCGCTTGTCCGGCCGCTTGACTTCGTCCATATTGCGAGTATATCTCTAGAGCATGTCACTAGAGTTCAACTCTAAATCCTTGGGGGAGATGATGGACCAGCCCAGCGCCACCCAGAAGCCGGAACCGGACCTGGCCTCAACGCGGCGAGACCCGGAGGAGGAGTCCGTCCACCGCGCGCTGGAGGGCTACTACCGCACCGGCAAGCCACCGTGGGACACCGGCGTGACGCCGCCCGAGCTGGTCGCCCTGATAGAGGGGCCACGGCGCCTGCCACCCGGTCGCGCCCTCGAACTCGGCTGCGGCACGGGGACCAACGCCACCTACCTCGCACGGCACGGCTGGGAGGTGGCGGCCGTCGACCTGATCGACCGCGCCGTCGGCCAGGCCAGGGAGAAGGCCGCGGCGGCGGGAGTGGCGGTACGGCTGCTGCACGGAGACGCCACCCGCCTCGACGAGCTGGACGTACCGGGCCCCTTCGACCTGTTCTTCGACCTGAGCTGCTACTGCGGGATCCCGTTGCACCGCCGCGACGCCTACGCCGCCGGGCTCACCCACCGCGCCGCTCCCGGAGCACGGTTGCTGATGTTCGGGTACGGCCCCGAGCCGCTCGGCAGCTCGACCACCGAGATCACGTCGTGGGCGGCAGGCGTCACGGCCGACGAGCTCCGCGCCAGGTTCCCCGGCTGGGAACTCCTCGACGTCACACCGGGCACCAACTCGGTGCCGACTTTCTGGTTCACGCTGCGCCGCGACGCCTAGCGATCTCGGTCGCGGGTTTCCGCAGGTTCGTGGCACGTTTCACGCCGCCCGAGTACGTCGAGCTTGGGCGGCGTCGTGGTCGAGGTGCCGGGTGATGGCCTTGAGCGCCGCTCGTGGTCCGGGTGGCGTCTGAGGCTGACCGGTCGCGGTGAGTGCCGCCGACTCGCGTGCGGCGGTCGCGGCCGGGACTCCGGCGCAGGGCTCAAGGCGGATCACGGTCTTCTGGGAGCCCGCCGGATCACGATGATGCCCTCGGCCTCTCACGCGGAGGGACTCATGGCACACGCGGCGACGTGGCCAAAAAGGTGACCTTAGCCCCTAACCGGGCCGCCACTCACTCGGGCAGGCTTTGACGGGTGAAGATCGATGCTGCCGGTTTGCAGGTGCTCTCTCGTGACGAGTGCATGGAACTGCTCGGTTCGACCCCTATCGGGCGGATCGTGTACACCGACCGAGCGCTCCCGGCCTGCCAGCCTGTCAACTTCCATCTCGACGGCACGAGCATCGTGATCCGCACCGGGGTGGGCTCCAAGCTCGCCGCCGCCGCCGGCAACGCGATCGTGGCGTTCGAGGCCGACGAGATCGACCCCGGCGCCCGCACCGGCTGGTCGGTGACCGCGGTGGGACACGCACGGGCCGTGAGCGACCCCGAGGAGATCGCCCGCCTGTCGGAGCTGCCGCTGACGCCGTGGGCGCCGGGCGGCCGGGAGCATTTCATCGTCGTGTCCACCGAGCAGATCTCCGGCCGGCGCATCCGCCGCTGAACCGCCGGTCCCCCTCAGTCGAGCGGGACGCTCCACCGCAGCCGGGTCCCTCCGGCCTCGGGCGAGCTCAGCTCGAACGAACCGCCGAGGTTCGCGGCGCGCTCCTCCAGATTGCGCAGCCCACTGCGCCGCCCTCCCTCGGGGACGCCGACGCCGTTGTCCTCCACGATCACCGTCAGCCGGCCGCCCTCCGCGCGGGCGACCACCTCGGCGCGGGAGGCCTTGGCGTGGCGGACGACATTGGACAGCGACTCGCTCAGCACCGCGATCACCTGATCGGCGAGGTGCGGCGGCACCTGGTTGTCGAGCTGGCCCTCCATGCTCAGCGCCGGCATGAACCCCAGGTGACCGCGGGCGTTCTCCACCACCTCGACGATCTTGGCGCGCAGGCTCGGCCCGGCGGCCTCGCGCGGAGTCTGCAGGGCGAAGATGGTCGAGCGGATCTGCCTGATCGTGTTGTCCAGCTCGTCGATGGCGCTCTGCAACCGGGAGGAGGCCTCGGGCCGCTCCACCAGGCGCACCGCGCTCATCAGCGTCATGGCCACGGCGAACAGCCGCTGGATGACGACGTCGTGCAGGTCCTTGGCGATGCGGTCGCGGTCTTCGAGCAGTCCCAGCCGCTCGGCGTCCTTGCGGGTCTCGGCCAGCTCCAGCGCGACGGCGGCCTGCCCGGCGAAGGCGTAGAGGGTGCGCAGCTCTGAGTGGCTGAACGGGATGCGCCCGTGCCTCTTGCCCAGCCACAGCACGCCGCGCACGGCGCCGGCCGCGCCGAGCGGCACCGCCACCATCGGGCCGAGCAGGGAGTAGTCCTCGATGGCGCCGACGATCTCGCTCGCACGGGGGTCGTTCAGCATCAGCGGCTCGCCGTGCACGAACGCCCTGCCCTCCAGGGAGTCGCCGATGGGCACCTCGCCACCGGGCTGCCAGGTGCCGGGCTCGCCGTCCTGGATCGCCACGCGCAAGGTCTTGCCGTCCTCGTCGTCCGCGCCGGGCAGCAGGACCGCCGAGGTGTCGGCGTCGGCCATCTCGCGGGCCCGGCGCGCCATGAGGGTCAGCACCTCCTGCGGATCGGCGCCCGACAGCAGGCGGGTGGTGATCTCGGAGGACGCCTGCAGCCAGGTCTCGCGGCGCCGGGTGTCCTCGTACAGACGGGCGTTCTCGATGGCGACGCCGGCGGCGGTGGCGAGGGCGACCACGATCGCCTCGTCGTCCTCGTCGAACTCCCCTCCCCCGCGCTTCTCGGTCAGGTAGAGGTTGCCGAACACCTCCTCGCGCACCCGGATCGGCACGCCGAGGAAGCTGCCCATGGGCGGGTGGCCGGGCGGGAAACCGTAGGACTCCGGATGCCGGGAGATGTGGGAGAGCCGCAGCGTCTGCGGCTCCTTGATCAGCAGACCGAGCAGGCCCAGCCCGTGCGGCCAGTGCTCGATGCGCGCGATCTCCTCCTCGCTGAGGCCCACCGGGACGAACTGCACCAGCGTGTTCTCCTGGCCGATGACGCCCATGGCGCCGTAGGTGGCGTCCACCAGGGTGGCGGCCGTCTCCACGATGCGGTGCAGCACCGTCTCCAGGGCGAGGTCGCTGCCCACCGACACCACGGCGTCCAGCAGCGCGTGCACACGGTCGCGGGTGGCCAGCACGGCCTCCAGCCGCACCTGCAGCTCCGACAGCAGGTCGTCCAGCCGCATGTTCGGGATGACCGAACGCGGCTCGTTCTCCGTCATACGTGGCAGTGTCGCACCGCCGGGGCCTCATGTCCCACTCGGGCGACGCGCCGATGCCGGAATGTCCTAATCAGTGTTAGCGAGTCGCCTTGCGGCAGACTCGGTGTTGGTAGCCGTCCGGTGGGTGAGCACTTGCGTGTCCTGGACTTCGAGTCCTGCCGAAAGACAGTGCCCCCGCTGGTTGGCCGG
>NZ_JBHSFP010000063.1:0-22850 GCF_042654065.1 Sphaerisporangium dianthi
GGCCGCCCAGGTAGTAGACCGGCCGGGTCTGCGCACAGCCCGGCGCGATGTACACCCCGCCGTTGACGATGGACTGGCAGCCGGGCAGCGCGTAGCTGCGGCCACCGAAGACGTACCGGTTGCCCGGCGGGTCCCAGCGGTGCCCCCGCCGGCCGTAGCCGAAGTCGTGCCCGCCGCGTCCGCCGCGCCAGTGGCCGTCCGGGCCGTGCTCGCCGGGGCGGTTACGCGCGCCCTGGGTGAACGTGCTCTCGTGGTGAGGGCTGCCGGCCGCGTGCGGCGCGGCCTTGGTCGCCGCGCCGGCGGGCGCGATCGCCACGGCGGCCGGAACGACCAGCGCGGACGCGGCGAGCAACCCGGTGACGAGAGTGCTTTTCATCGTCAAGAGACGACTCCTTCTGTGAGGGTGGAACTGGGAACCGCGCTAGGCAGGGCCTAGCCGACGCAGTGTCGGAGCACGTGTCTCGGGAGCCGTCCTTGAGCACGGCGCGAATCGGGCTTTCACCGAGATCCCCGCCCGAGGATCACCAGCACGAGGGCTCGGATGAGGCCGGCGCAGGACGGGTGTCGTTACCGGCACAACTGTCATCAGATTTCGCTGACAGTACTGCCAGGCCGATCGCCTGCACGGCCGTCGCCATCGCGGCTCCGTCCGCGCACAGCGGCGGCCATGATCCGCAAGCGCAATTGCGGCTTTCCCGCCATCGCCAACCTCTCCGACGATCACTACGTCATCAGATTTTGCTGACAACTCGACTGCAGGTGGCACTGTAATCGAATGGGCATGCGGGCGCAGGAAAACTTGGAAGGTTCCACACCACCCGCCTCAGGAGTGCCGCTCATCTTGTTGACAGGACGGCCCGGATTTCGCCCGGCGATCGTCTCGGGTCACCGGATTCAGCAGCCGTCATCAAGGCGACGGGCCGGAATCGCATTCGAGGGGCCGGCAACGAAATACCCCTCCCGCTCGCCCGCCTTGAGGCGGGCGAGCGGGAACGGCGGGAGGCGATGAGGAACCCCGGCGGGCGGACTGCGGCTCCGCGCGGCGACATCGCGTATGTCACCTGGACGGCGCCCCGCTCCGGGCGGCATGAAGGTTCTCGGCGGCGCTGGACGGCAAAGGCGGCCGTCGGATTTCCTCGCTTTTCCCGCCTTTTCGCCTTTTTCTCAGATTCTGGAAAGCGCGGCCGATTCGACACCGATGGGGATGGCCCGGCCCGCTAGGGCGTGCGACGGATGTAGTCACGGGAGATCATCGTGCCCGCGTCACTCAAGAAGGTCGCCAAATCCTCGGACATAAGGGTTTTATCAACCCCTATGGTGATCCCTCCTGGACTGAACTCGGCGACCGCGAGCTCGTGCCCGAGCTCTCCGCTCCGGCGGACGCGGACCCGGAGCGCGGGCACCGGACGCGTCTCTCCCACGGGCTGGAGCAGGTTGAGCGCTGTCGTGCTGATCTCGTCCATGGGGAGCTTCAAAGCGGGGTCGAACTGCATCTCGTCGACGTAGGCGACGATCAGGTGGCCCGCGAGCGTGAGGTTGATCACCCCGGGATTGCCACGCAGAGGAACACGGCGATACTCCACCGATGGTCGTGACGGCGATGACGGATGGATCATCGCATCCACCGGAGCCTCTCTTGCCAGTACTTCCGAGCGTTTAGCGGCACGCGGCCACTAGTTCCATCGGAAAAGCTTGACGCATCAGACACCGGCGGTGACGGGAGTATCAAAAAAACTACTGTTCTCCTGCATCACCATTGGTCACAGACTCGGCCGAGTCGATCACGCGGTTGAGTTCCTCGGCCAGGCGGGCGGACTGCTCAGGGGTGTAATCCTTGGGCACCCGGAAAATGAGGCGTTGCCCCGCGCCGGTCCGGACATCGGCGATGTCCCAGCCGATCCACTGGGTGATGGCCATCGCCTTCACACTGTCGGAGTCCAGGCTCAGCCCGGTCGCCAACGCGTCCAAACGCCACAGATCCGGCATCCGGGGCACCCGTCCGCTGAGCACGTCGGTGATCCACTGCGCGGTGAGATGCTGGCCGGTGGCCGGATCCACCGACTGCAGGGCCAAGGTGCGGATGCTCGGGGCCTTGTCTCTGACGTGATCGCGGATGCAGTCGCTCAGGGGGGTGCGCGACGGGCCGGCTGTCACGCGCGATAGCGACATTTGGTTGTCAGCTCCTCGACTTTTTCCAACTCGATCGCCCTCATGATGCCCGCTAGATCCTGACGACAGGAAGCGATCCTCTGTAAAATCCGGGATCGTCTTGTCAACAAGATGGATGTCAGAGCATCGCTCCATACCCGAGGAGCGCTTCAGAGAAGGTCATCCATATTCGGCGACCAATGAACCATGATCGACCTCGCGACTTACTTTAGCAGTATTTGCCCGATTCCCTGGGCGGTCCTTCTGACAGGTGCGAGCGGTTCCGGTCGGCGGTGGAACGCTGGGCACCGCAGGGCCGTGGCCCGGAGCATCCGGGTCACGGCCTGGACGCATGGGCGAGGCGAGGATGAACGGCCGCCAGAATCGGGACGGCCGTGGCAGGAAGCCGCCGGGACACCCGCCGGCGGCTGCGGCGAGGTGGATCCGGAAGGCGGCAGCCCGTGCGAGGAGGAAGCGTCACCGGCGGGGAAGGGTCCCGGGACTCTGATCAGGCGAAGTAACCGGACGGACTGAGGAACTGATTATGCGAAAGCCCGGCCCCGATGCGGCGACGTGTCCATATGATCTTTTGTCGAGCGCTGCCGGCCGTGGTGGCGCCTGCGGATTTCGCCGCCGATCCGCAGGCTCCCGATCACGGATGCGGAGAGTTCACCAGAGTTGCGCCATATCGGACGCGGCTCCCCCAGGGGAGCCGACCGGCGCTGACAACGCGACGGAACACGTCTTCATAGGGAGACCGGACGGCCCGGGGCTTTGAGGAGCGTCATCGCCGATGGCGAGGACGTGCGCTCCTCTGGGCACCCCGGGCGATCACGGCCGGTCATGGGTTTCGCTTGTCGACCTTGTTCGATGACGTCTTGACGTCGAACAGGTCGATGGTGCGCAGTCCCACCGCCGATGCGACGGCGTCCGCGGTGGTGCGTCGGCATGTGCCTCGCTTGAGCAGGCCGTCGATGCACTGCCTGGTGAGGGCCGCGCGGCGGGCGAACTCCGCCACGCTGCCGGCCGCCTCTCCGCACATCAGGAGGCGCAAGAGTTCCGCGCTCCGCAAGTGCATTTGCGGCTTACCCGCCATCGCCAACCTCTCCGATGGAGTGTTCCATCATCAGATTTTGCTGACAACCCGGCTACGGCTCGCACTGTAATCGTTCGGGCGCGCAGGCGCAGGTGAACCGAAAGGTTCCCCCGCGGACGCCCCTGGTGTGCGCCGATCGCGGCGTGCAGGCCGAAGTGGCATCAGGCGAGCCGGAAGGGGGCAGCTGGTGGCCGGCATCACCGGCCACCAGCCAGGGCGGGGAACTTCGGAATGAAGCCGCCGGTACGTCGGCGACGAGCGCGGCCACCCATCACGCCGCACCCTGGCTCCGGACGCCGCATCCGTCCCCAGAGCGCGGCCGAGCCGCAGGCGGAGAGGCGCTCGAAAGCGCCGCCACGGAAGCACGTGGATGTGCTTCCGCCGCACGTGGATCGTATCGTCATCAGATTTTGATGACAAACGATGCGCACGTCGCCGCCGGAAACGACTCGAGTTCTCCTGGTCCGACGGTGAACTTGTCGGAGCCACTTGGACTTGGGTCGGGCCTCTCCCCACGGGCACTGGTCACGGTGTACCCGCCGGAAGGCTTTCCCGGACGCTCCTCGCCCTGCGTCCCCTGATGCCGAGTCAGCCGCAGGGAGACGTCACAACGACGGCGCCTCCGCAGGCGGAGCCGACCACGCCCACCGTGGCGACCGGGGCGATCCCGGCGTCGACGACGACCACGCTGCTGGGAAGGTAGCCCCCGGAGACGTAGCCGGGCAGGTAGCCGCCCCCGCCCCAGAAACCGCCGCCCCACGAACGGCCCCAGTGGCCCCAGTGGCCGTGACGACCCCAGCCGCCGTTGCCCCAGCCGCCACCGCCGTGCCCCCAGCCGCCGCCATTGCCCCAGCCGCCGCCGTTCCCCCAGCCGCCGCCGTTGCCCCGGTCGGCCTGCGCGGCCTTCACCGGGTGGCTCGGGGCGGCCGCCTCGGCCGATGCGGCCGCCGGTACCGCGACGGCGAACGCGGCGCAGGCGGAGCCGACCAGAAGTAGTCGACGAATCATGCGAAACCTCCTGTACGGATGCAGTCACCGATTGTGACTGCTGTCACGCTACCCAGCCCTCGATCATGCTTCTGGACTCCGGCGGGTCAAGGCATCGCAATCAGGTGGCGCACGGCGGCGTTCTGCTCCGACGCACGTCATCAGGGTCGTGAGCCGGCCGTCGCCCCTCGGGCGACGCCACCGGTTCGCCGCTCGTCCCCGGCTCACCGGCACCAGGGCGGGACGTGGCCGTCCACGCCGACCGGCCGCGGCGCCCGCGATCGTCGCCTGATCGGCCGTGACCGGCTCAGGGCGCACCTCGCGCCGGAGTCGCCGGCGTCGTCGCCACGGCCCACCGGACTGCTGCCGCGCACGCCCCCGGCCCCCCGGCTCCCCGGGTCCTGTAATCGTCCGCGTTCGGGCTGGTCACCCGTTGGTTAACGGCGCTTGGCATTCCCCCAGGTAAGGAACTCGCCCACCTTGGGTGAACGACCTGCCGACAGCGGACCATGGCCACTACTTTCGGTCCTCGTTCACTCACGAAACGTACTCAGGGGGTTTCATGCGAACTTCTCGCAACATTGGCGGCATCCTCGCACTTGTCGCCGTCACCGCCGGCGGCGTCTGGCTGGGGGTGGGCAGCGCCTCGGCGGACGTGCCCAGCGGTGACGACCCGGTGACCTCGCAGCAGCCGTCGACCGTCACGCCCAAGGCCGACGACCCGCAGACCGCCGACAAGCCGTCCGTCGTCACCTCCGAGGCCGGCGACCCGCAGACCGCCGACAAGCCGGCGGACGCCACCGCGAAGCCGGCGGACGCCACCGCGAAGCCGGCGGACGCCACCGCGAAGCCGGCGGACGCCACCGCCGCTCCGGCCGTGGCCGACGAGCAGACCGGCGTCCAGGCTCCTGACGTGGTCAAGGAGAGCACCCGCCCCGCCGCGGTCACCGACATCGAGCACATCGGGGCGAACCCGGCAAACATTCCGGTTGTCATCCCGGCTCCCAGCGCCGACCCCACACCCAACCTTCCCGGCCCGGCCGTCGAAGGAGAGCTCTCGCCCGTTCCCGCCGAGGACAAGGCGCCCTCGACGGTCGCTCCCGAGACCGAGACCACGCAGAAGGACGCCCCGGCCGCCTCCCCTGAGAACGCCGGCGACGCGGCGAGCACCGAGACGGAGGTGCCTTCGGCGGACGCCGTACTGGTGGTCCCCGGCGTCTGACCCTTCCGAGCTCGGACATCATCTGCCATGCGGCGTGCGGGCCGTGACTTCCACAGTCACGGCCCGCACGCCTTTTTCGTGCCGAGGGCGGCGCGTCGAGCCAGGTCGCCGCGCTAGGCGCACGGCCATCCGCCGTCCCTCGCCCCCCAGGACTCGCTCGGCTGAAGCAGACGCGCGATAACCGCCAGCCCAACGGACGATGAGGGTGACAGCGACCGTCGGCCAGGTGCTGAAGCCCCGTAGCGTTGATTCTTTCCAGGCCCTCACTCGCGGGCACGGGCGACGAGCGCGGCCAGGCGGGCCTGCAAGGCGGTGCGCTTGACGGCCGCGGTGGCCGGCGAGGCCTGCGTCCGCGGGACAGGGCGGGCGCCGGCGGCGAGGGCGGCCAGGCGCTCGGAGAGCTCGCCATCGATCGGGAGCCGTCGCGGGACGGGCTGCGCGGTCTCGGACTGGCCGCGGGCTGCGCGGTCGGCGGCGGCCCGCGCAATGGCGCGGGCGCGGGTAAGGCGGTGCGGCAGGGCTGGCGGCTGTTCGTCCTGGGGAATCATCTCCAGCCCGCGGGGCGGTTCCGTGGCCGCGATCGCCTCCGGTGGGACGGATCGGCCCGGGGCAGGGTTCTGCGGCCGCCTGTGGCGATCCTGGGCGGCCGCGCGCCGCCCGCGGAGCTCCTCGGCCCGGCGCCGGGCCTGCTCGACCACCCCAGCCTTGACGGCGGCCTGGCGCGCGGCCGCCGTGGCGTTGGACTCCAGCCAGGCGGCATGCCGCGCCCCATCGTCGTCGACCGCCAACTCGGCGGCGCGCCGCTCGGACCGGCGCAGGCCGGCCAGGGTGCGGCCGATCCGCCAGCGCAGCACTCCGGCCAGGTCAGCGGCACTGGCCACCTGCGCGGTCAGCAGCTCGGCCACCTCATGGCGAGGCATCCGGCGCAGCAGCAACCCGGCCAGCCGGGCCAGCTCGGCCAGTTCGGCGTCCGACGGAATCTCCCCCGTACTTCGCTGCGCAGCCCAAACCGGGCAAAGTTCCTTTACAAAGTTAAGGGCGGCGGACCTTTCCTCGCCGAGATTTTGACCCCCGAACGGCAACCGACGAGCCCGCTGTGACGACTGTGACTGACGGGGCTGAGGGGAGGGGGGAGACCCCTCGCGTGTAAAGGGAGACGTGTGCAGTCGTCCACAGCCGGCCTGCTCCATGATCGGAGCACGGCGGGCCGAGCCGTAGCGGACCACCTGACACTCGGCCAGCGCCCGGTCCCTCTGGGCCCGGGTCGGGCGGCCCTTGGCGGCGACGGCGGGGTTGTCGACGTAGCGGCGCACCAGCGCCAGCAGATCGGCCGGCAGATCGGCCGGGAGCGCGGCCACATCCAGACACAGGATGTAGACGGCCTGACGCTCCGGCGCCGCGGCGAACAGCTGGCGCACCAGCCCGGCCTCCACCGCCCGATCCATCAGGTCATACCAAGCGGTCCGCGAGCCGACCGCGTGCCGGGCACAGTAGGCGGCCAAGAGCGCCGGGATGTCGCGCAGCACGCCGTGCTCGTCGGCGTGCAGGGCCACATGCTTGAGCATCCGCTTCAGCGCCGGGTGCGTGTGCTGGCCGCGCCACCACAGCAGCGCTACCAGCCGGTACCACAACCGCGGCGGCAGCGAGGGCAGCTCGTCGGCGCCCTCGTAGTGGGCATACCGCGGCCGCGGCGCGAACTCCTCGAGCTCCTCCTGGTGGTCCTGATCCTCCAGGAGAGGGGGGCGGGAAGCGGTGAGACCGCCCGGCGTGTCGTCCGGGCATGGTGGGCTGACCGCCTGGCGAGCTGCTATCGTCGGCTCCAGACGTAGTAAGGCACGCCTCTTACGCCGTTCCGCTCGATTGCCGCCAAGCTCAGGAGCAGAACGTCAATGACGTGTGGGTTGTGAAGTTGTCTGGTGAGAAGCGCCCCTTCAACAAGGGCGCTTCTTTCTTTTGGCCTTGGGCGACTCCTGGTGCCGATCAGGTTTGAGATCGATTCAACGCCACAGCATGCCAGGAACCCGGGCGCGACGTGCGCGTTGACGGCCCTGCAGGCGCGGGCGTGTCGCATTTTGTGACCGCGCGCCAACGGACGGGAACCGTGTCGGCTCCCGCCCGTCTTCGTCTCTCGTTCGCTCACGCTGCGCTGACCTGCGCTTCTGCGATCGCGCACCGGCCGCACCAGCACCGCGCCGGCGGGCAGCGCGCCTCGGCGCCGGGCTCGGGCTCGCCGGCGAGCGCGGCCGGGGTGTGCTGGGGGCAGCGCGGGCCGACGATGTACAGCCGGGCTCCGGTGGCGGTGCACCGCCCGGCCGAGGTCGACCAGTGTCCGCACCACTGCTCTGGTGCCGCGGGCCTGGCCACCGGCGGCGCCGACAGCTCGGTCAGGTCCGCCAAGCCGGTCAGGGCGGTGGGGTCCCGGAAGGTGGGGGGCAGGGTGAGGGCGGTCATCGGCGGCCGCCGATCGGCCAGGGCCCCTGCTCGCCGCTTTGGTCGTGCTCGGCCAGCAGCACCAGGGTGTGCCGGTTGCGCTCGGCGAGCCGGGTCCGGGACGGCGGTGGCGTCGGCCGGCTGGCTGCCGGCGGCAACCTGGCATGCCCGGCCCTTGTGGGTGCGGCACCCGCGCCTCACCAGGACGCGGTCGCGGCCCATCAGTGCTCACCGCCCGGGTCCTGCGCGCGGCGCGGGGCGGCCGGGTCGTTTTGCACCTGGCGGTAGGCATCGGTGACGGCGTCGACGAGCGCGCCGCGCAGCTGCTCGCCCTCGGCGAGGACGCGGTCAGCGGCCGCGCGCACGTGCGGGTCGGGGCAGGTGCGGCCGGCTTCCACCAGCTCGCAGATCGGCGCGGTGGTCAGGTGCGCCCACAGCCCGGCGATGGCCATGGCCTCCACCACCAGCGCCACCCCGGCGGCCGCACGGTCGTGCTCGTTTCCGGCCGGGTCGACGCCCGGACCGGCGTCCAGGGCGACCAGGTCGCCTGTGCGGGTGGGGGTGTCGCCGACGACGTCGACCAGCGCGGCGGGGGCGGTCAGCGCGGCGGGGGCCTGCTGGAGCTGCTGCTGGGCGGCCTGCTGTGCCCGCTGGTGCGCCTGGACGGCCCGGTGCGGGTCGCTCGCGCCGATGACCCACCCGTCGACCTGCAGCTCCACCAGGCGGTGCGCCTCGGCAACCGCCGCGCGCAGCTCGCGGACGCGCTTGGTCTCGCCCACCTGCGACACCGCAGCCATCTCGGCGGCCGCGGCCGGGACCGGGACCGGCGTACTCGGCGCGTGGCCGGCCACGTACCGCTCGATCGCGGCCAGGCCCTGGGCGACATCGTCCGGCTCAGAGGCCGGAATCGGAGTCGGAGAGCTCATCAGGCACTCACCGCCAGCGAGGCGACGCCGTCGCACTCCTGGCCGATGGACTCCTCCGGCATGGTCACAGAGACCTCTAGCGCGGCCCGCACGTCGGACTCGCGATACCGGATCAACCGCCCGCCAGGCGTGCGGATGCCCGCGATACGACCCTCACGAGCCCAACGGGAAATGGTCTTGGGATCGACACGGAAAACCGCCGCCACCTCTGCCGAGGTCAGCAACGGTTCCGTGATCGGGCGTGCGTCAGCGACAATGCGCATGAGTCGGTTCCTTTCAACGATCTCGACTCGCGCGGCCTCGGTGCTGGACACACCGAGGCCGCAACTGTGTGCGGAACTTGTCGACGGTCGATGTGTGAACAGGTCGCCGACACTGCCGTCGATTCGGGCGTTAGGGCATTCGAAGGCCTCGCCTTACTCAGAGAGCCCCTTAACGCTCTAGACGCTCGAAGCTCACCTTACTGCCATTCATGGAAGCCAGCAAGGATCTCTTGTACGATTTGCCCGGAAGGTTCTGCCAGTAACGCCTTACTACCTACCGAGTAAGGTGGGGAGGCAGGAAGCCGTGATGTTGGACTGTGCAGGAGGCGGCTTGAGCGAGCACACATGGGTGAGCACCTCCATGCCGTACGTCCGCCCTCGCTCCGAGGGACAGGGGGACGCTTGGTCCGAGGAGGCGGCCCAGCACGGCGGCACCGGTACTCAGCTGCTTCGCGAGGTGGTGGAAGCCGTCGCTCCCGGCGAGGTGGCCGAGCGGCTTCAACTCCCACCAGGCAGCCGCGTGATCGTCCGCCGTCGGACGGTGCTCCTCGACGACCAGCCGGTAGAGCTCGCCGACTCCTACTACCCCCTCGCCGTCGCCCAGGGCACGGGACTGGCGGAGAACCGCAAGATTCGTGGTGGAGCGGTAGCGCTGCTGAGGGAACTCGGATACGAGCCCCGAAGCGCCGAGGAGGACGTCTCCGCCCGGCCTCCCTCCGATGAGGAGCGGCAGATGCTGCGGATGGACGCCGACGGGTGGGTCCTGGTGGTGCTGCGGACGCTGCGAGCAGAAGACGGCACGCCGGTCGAGGTCAGCGACATGAAGATGATCGCGCCGGGGCGTCATCTGCGGTATGACACGACTCTGTGATTGAGAGGCATCCTCACGTGGCAAGAAAGTCGGACAAGCGACCCCCGCAACTGAAGATCGCCGCCGGCCTTCGCGCGAAGATCATGTCTGGCGAACTGGAGCCGGGCGCGAAGCTTCCCTCCACCGCCGAACTCTCGGAGACCTACTCGGCCGCTCCCGCCACCGCGCACAACGCGACCAAGCTCCTCCAGGCGGAGGGGTTCGCGTACGGCCAGGCCGGCAAGGGCGTGTTCGTGCGAGACCGACGACCGTTCGTCGTGCGTACGGCGGCCTACTTCGATCCTGCCGAACGAGGCATCACCTACAGGCTGCTCGATGTCGCGGAGGTCGAAGCGCCCAAGGACGTCGCCGCCGAACTCGGCGAGGACCACGCAGTCCTGCGGCATCGCTTGATGCTCCGAGACGATGAGCCCGTCGAGGTGTCCTGGTCGTACTACCCGCTCAGCCTCGTGGCCGGCAGCGCCCTGACCCGTCGTGGACGAGTGCCGGGAGGGGCGCCCGCCGTCCTGACGGAGCTCGGTCATCCCGAGCGCGAGTTCGCGGACCGCCTGTCCGTCCGCCCTCCCACCGTCGAAGAGGCGGAAATGCTGGAGCTGCCCGAGGGGATCCCGGTGTTCCGCCAGTTCCGCGTCGTCTACTCCGACGATGCCCGCCCGGTCGAGGTGTCCATCCTCATCAAGGGCGGCCACCTCTACGAGCTGATGTACCGGCAGACCATCCCCGATCGGCAGTCATAGCGGGGACCACGGGCATCGACCGCGTAGAGCATCTCCGACCTGCGCACATCTGGTAGGAGACCGGCGCGGCGTGTCCCCACCGGGTTCTTTCCTGTTGCGTCGTTTCCTTGGGATAGTCGTCTACCGACATCCGAAGTACCAGCCTCGGCTGGGAAGCACACGGAACAGGATTCCTAATGGCCAAGGTCACGACGGTCCTCAATCAGAAGGGCGGCGTCGGCAAATCGACCCTTGCGGTCAACCTCGCAGCCGTCCTCGCCGAAACCGCTCACCCCGACGAGAAGACCGTCGCCGTCTCCATCGACCCTCAAGGCTCTGCCACCTGGTGGTCTGACCAGGTATCCCGGGTCTTCGAGGAACTGTCCAAGACCGACCCTGCACGTGCGGAGTCCCGCGCGTTGCCGTTCGACTTCATCCAGGCTCACGACGACATCGCCGGCCTGGCCACCATGCCGGACCTGGCCGGCGTCGGGAACATCGTCGTCGACACCCCGGGCTGGATCGACCTGTCCGGGTCCGGCTCCTCGGCCGACCCGCTCGGTAGCGGCGACGACGCCAAGGCCCTGCGCGTCGTGCTGGACAACACCCACGACGTACTCGTCCCGGTCGAGCCCGAGCCTCTCGGGTTCCAGCCGACGTGGAACACCATCGAAAAGGTCGTCAAGCCGCGAGGGCTGGCCTTCCTCGTTGTGATCAACAACTGGGATCCACGCGACGGCCGCGCCGACCTGGAGCAGACCGAAGAATTCATCCTGCAGCAGGGGTGGCCGCTGTCCCGTACGGTCATCCGCCACTACAAGATCCACACCCGTGCGAGTGCCGAGGGCCTGGTCGTCACGCAGTATCCGAAGAACCGGGTCGCGATGGAGGCTCGCGAGGACTTCTACCGGCTGGCGCTCGAACTCGGTCAGCGGAGCAGCCGATGAAGAGCGCGGGGAGGCGTACGAGCTTCGCGGCGCTCAACGTCGGCCAGGCCGACAGTCCGGTCCCCGAACCGGCGCCCGCGCCGACCGCGACGGCCACTGTCGAGCATGTCGTCAGCGGAACCGTCGTACCGCCGTCAGCCGGCTTCCCAGAGGAACCGGAGTTCACGCCGTCGACCGCGCAGGACCCAACCGAGCAGTTCGTCCACTACGAGGGCCTGATTTCGCGGGCGCGCGTGAAGGTCGAGCGAGTTCTGTCCGAGGCGGAGCGGTACTGGCGGCTGACGGCCGGCCCGGCGTTGAAGGAGATCCGCGACAACGGCCTCTACAAGACCGCGGGGTTCTCATCGTTCGAACGCTACGTCGCCGACCGGTGGGACATGTCGCGCCCTCGCGCGTACCAGCTCATCGACTCCGTCCGCGCGATGAAGTGGCTGGAGGGGGTCACCGGCGAGGTGCCGAACGAACGGCAGCTCCGCGCCATCCTTCCGGTCGGCGACGCCCACGGCGCCGCGGCCGCACAGCAGGTATGGAAGCTCGCCGAGGAACGCGGCCGTACGTCGGGGTCCGCTTTGGAGCGGGCGGCGGCGGATCTGGGTTACCGGCCGGCGATCGAACCGCCTAGCGACAAGCAGCCTCTGCCGATGTGGGCGCGTTACGAGCCCGTGTTCGGCGCCCTGGAAGACCTTCGGGGTCTGCGCCAGGTGGCACTGGAGGCCCCGGATCGAGCACGGCAGCTCGCGGCGCGCTTCAGACAGGCGGCTGCAGAGCTGGAGGCGGACCTGTCGCCTGCCGACGAACAACGTTGATCTTGTCTACCAACTCCTGTCTTTGGTAGACAAGATCATCAACGGAGGGGTGGCAGCTGCCCTTGCTGCCCACCCCTCTCCCCGAGCATCGACGTGCTCGCCACCGCCGAGCGAGCGCTCGGCGAGCCTCTCTCGCTTGCCCCCGCTCGGGGCGAGCGCTCGGGCGAGTCGGTGACGGCTCGGCGGCTCGCTCGGGCACCGTCGATCCCGATCCGCGTCGCGATGCGTGCGCGGGTCCGAGTCTCGCTTGTGACGCTTCCGGGCACACGGGCATATCGGACATGGGAGCATGCCTCGGGTGAGTGAGATCAAGCAGGCCCGTCGGGGCGGGGATCAGCTGATCCGGGTGTCGATGACAGTCGTGGTGCTGGCCGTGGCGGCGGTGGCGGCGTGGGTGTCGTACTGGCACGCGGTGGCGGTGATCGAGAAGTACGGCGCCGAGGACGAGATGTCGGCGCATCTGGTGCCGGCCACCGTGGACGGCATGATCTACGCCTCGTCCATGGTGTTGCTGTGGTGCGCTCGCTACCGGCTCAAGGTGCCGGCGCTCGCTCGGTGGGCGCTCGCCCTCGGCATCGCCGCGACGCTCGCCGCCAACATCCTGCACGGCATCGAGCGAGGCCCCCTCGCCGCGGCGCTCGCCGCGTGGCCGGCGATCGCGTTGGTCATCTCCTATGAGCTCATCATGTGGGTGGTGCGCTCGGGCCGCGAACTCGCCGACCGAGCGCACGAGCGCTCGGCCGAGCCGAGCCACACACGCGATGACTCGGCCGGGCCGAGTCATCCGCGCGACGGCACGGGGAGGCGAGAGGGGACGCCCGCCCTGATCGCCGAGACTCGAACGGCGAACGCATCCCAGAGAGAACAGGTGAGGCGATCGGGCGAGCCGGCATCGCAGGTAGCCGAGCCAGCGGCACCTATCCCCGAGTCTGCACCGAGGGCGTCCTCGGCGGCGGCTGGTGACGAACTGGTGCGCGATGGGCAGAGCGAGCGGGACCGGCGAGCCATGGTGGCGGGCCTGCTGGCCCAGGACCCGAGCATGACCGGCGCCGCGCTCGCCCGAGCGCTCGGTGTACACGAGACCACCGGCCGCAAGTACCGCCGCGAGGTACTCAACGGCAACGGTCACTCGGTCTGACAAGCTCGCGACCGAGGCAGTTCTGCTTCCCGCCGGCGCTCGCTCGGGTGTCACTCAGAGCGAGTCGGGCTCGCCGAGTCCTCCGCCATCCCGGTCTCAGCGTTAGGAGGTCCCGGGGCCAGCGATCGGCCCCGGGCCTGCTAATAGCTCGTGGGACGGCCAGCGTCGGCGGCCTCGGCGAATGCACGAAGCCTGCCGGGAGCGATGATGTTGACGTGTCGGGGCAGAAGGGAGCGGGTCACCCCCATTTCGTGCAGGTCGGACAGAGCACGGACGACGGTCTTGCGGGAGTCGCCGATCCAGGTCCCCAAGTCCTGCTGGGAGAGGGAGGCTTCGCTTGTGGGGACGCTGATGCTGCCGTCGTCATGGTAGATGGGGTCATTTTCTGGCCGGCAGAGCTCTATCAGCAGCCCGGCCAGTCTCTGCGCGGCGGTGGGGTAGTCGCGGATGGTGCGTAGCCGGTCCGCTTCTTCTAACCGCCACTGCTGCAGGCGATGCAGGGCCGTGGAGGCATTAGGCGCCCTGCGCAGGAAGTCGGCGAAGCTGCGGGCTGGCAAGCTCATCGCGTGCAGCTCGTAGCAGGTGACTGTGACTGTCTCGGCGGGAGCCGTGCCAGTCAGCGCAGTTGAGATACCGATGAGTTCACCGGGCCCGTACAGCCGCAGCAGCACCGGCCGGTCGGCCTTGATCACGGTGGCTTTGGCCCAGCCTGAACGGATGATGGTCACCTGCCTGGTGGCGGCTCCCTCGGCAACGATGACCGTGCCCTTGTCATGACGGCTCGCCGCGCTACGGGTGCGCAGGGTGGTCTGTTCTTGCCGGGTGAGCACATCCCAGAAGTTCCGTGGGTGCACTGGACGATCGGGAAGCGGTACAGCCACCTTCTTTACCGTCCGTACAAAGCGAACAGTACGGCGGGCACAGAGGCCATCAGGGTGGCCGTCGCCGTCAGCACCCGTGCCCGAGTGCCCGCAGGAGTAGTGCGGACGATGTAGCCGGCCAGGCCGATAAAGGTGAGCGTGACCAGTGTGCCGACGAGGAGGGACAGGGAAAGATCAGAATGCATGACGCTGTTCCAAACGTTCGTCTTCGGCTTGGGACGTGGACGCTGTAGACCAGCAGTCGACCAAACGCGGAGCCTGATGAAACGTCCTGGAAGACCCTGCCCCGCGCGGCCAACAGCCAGCGATGACCTGAACGGTATGCCTGCGCCTCAAGAGCGGGAAGAGTACGCCCCCGGAAGACACCCTGCAGAAATGCGAGAAGCCCCGGCGCTTCCAGACGCCGGGGCCTTCTCACCTGGCCAACGCCACATCCCAAGCCTTAGAACGCACGCTGTCCCGCTTCCAAGTATCTCAATGCCTACCGAAATCTTCGGGTCAGATGACCCACGATGTGCGTCTTAATGCACTCTGTAAAAGCTGGAACAGCTGCACGACCAGTTGCTCGGTGTGGCTGGAGTTCTCTGACGGCACGGCCTCCTTCAGCGGCGCGAAGTTCCCCGGCGGCATGGTCGACTTGAGCAGGTCCGGCCGGTGGGAGGTTGCGCCGGTGGGGTTGCCGGTGCCAGTGCCGTCGGGTCTGCTTCGGTGGGCAGTGGGCGTCGTGGGACCGGTACTGATGTGGAGCCGTCGGGTACGGGCGGAGGCCCTACCGGGTGAGCCAGCGCGCGGGCGCGTGAGGCAGGGGAGCGCGGCGGCATTGTGCGCCTGCAGGTGACCTCGCCGCGGTCGGGGTGGGCGGCGCCGGGGTCCCAGCCGCTGACGCCGACCATGCAGGCGGGGCCGGGCATGAGTTCCCCGCCCAGCCAGCGGTCATCGCGACCTGGTGGACGATGCCGGAGGAGCGCACCCGCAGGCGTGCGCCGCCGGTGTAGGCGGCGCGGGCGTTGGCGGCAATGACGCCCAGGGCCTGGTGCACGCCGATCGCCGGCTCTGGTGGCCGGGCGGCGTCGCCGCGGTGGTCGTGGCCCGTCTGCTGGGGCATCAGGCATCGCCGGCCAACAGGGCGGCCATCCGGTAGGCGGCGTGGGAGTCGAGTTTGCGGCGGCCGCGGTTGTAGCGCTGGGTGGTGACCGGGGAGGCGTGGCCGAGCATCTCCTGGACGTCGGCGATCGGCACGCCGGCGTCCAGCAGCGCGGTGGCGGCGGTGGCGCGGGCGGTGTGCGGGGTGAGCCGGTGGTGGTCGACGCCGGCGGCGGTGGCGGCGCGGCGCAGCGCGGTGGTCATCCGCCACCGGTCGAAGGGGCGGCCGTCGTCGCGGGTGAACAGCGGCTCGCCCGGGCCACGGCCGTGCAGCAGCGGCTCCAGCAGGACGCGGACCCGGGGCGGGACGGGCAGCCGGTCGGTCTTGCCGCCCTTGCGGCGGAACAGGATGACGGTGTGCCCGGCGTCGGCGGTGACCGAGCCGACGGTGAGCGCGACCAGCTCGCCGACGCGCACCGCGCACACGGCCAGCAGCGCGACGGCGGCCGCGTCGACCGGGTGCGCCGCGGCGATGGCCTCGGCGCCGTCGACCAGGGCGGTCTGTTCGGTGACGGTGCGGGCCGGGGTGGTGCCGATGGCAGAGACCTCGGGCCGGTCGACGACGTCGGCGGGGTTGGCGGCCAGCACGCGGCGGCGCACCGCGTAGGCGTACAGGCTGGAGGCGTTGGACAGCCGGCGGGCGATGGTCGAGGGCGCCAGCGCCGTCCCGGGCCGGGACAGGCCGGCGCGGGCGGTGCCGGTGGCGATGGTGTCGCGGTAGTGGGTCAGGTGGTCCTCGGTCACCTCCAGCACGCCGACGCCGGGAGCCTCGGCGTCCAGCCAGCGCACCAGGGCGGCGGTGTCGGCCAGGCGGGCCTGGCGGGTGGTGACGGCCTTGCCCGCGCGCAGCCACGCCGCGACCGTCGACCACACCGCCGCCGGGAGCGCGTCGATGGCGTCGACGTCGGCGCCGGGCACCTCGCCGCCGTCGCCGCGGGCCCGGCGCGGGGAAAGGCCGGCGATGTCGCCGACGCTGGCCACCATCGGCGCCGGCAGCGCCAGGCCGCCCGGGCGGCCCGGGTCGACGGCGGCCGCGGGGGAGGGGGCGGCGGGCCGGATGACGGCGGTCGGGATGATCTCGTTCACCCGACCCAAGATCTCACATAATCAGCATTGTGTGAGAGAAATCCGGGGCGGGGCGGCACCGGACGACACCGGCCGAAACGCGCCAACAAGCCCCGGGCGCGCGGGGAGAAGACTCAGACCGTCTCGATGCCCGCCTGCTTGACCCACCGCTCGATCGCCTCCTGGTGGTGTCGCCAGCGTGCCGGGGCGACCTGCCGACGGGGTGCCCTGGGTTGCGCAGTTGGAGGTTGAATGACGGGCTGCGGTCAGTCAGTGCCGACGGCGCGGTGGGGCGAGATGTTCGGTGATCGCGGCGATGGCTTCGGTGCCGGGTTTGACGTACCGCATGGCGGTGTGGGGATTGCGGTGGCGGGTCTTGCCCATGATGGAGCTGTAGCGGTACCTCGGCGTCGCCCAGGTGGGGCGCGGCGCTGTGTCGCAGCTGGTGCAGATCGAGGCCTGCGCCTCGGTCACGCCGGTACCCGCCGCGCCTCGCGGCTGACCACGCTGGCGCGGTCGTTCGGGGGCGACCGGGGGCCGCTGTGGTCGCAGCCCGCCGAGTTGTGTCGCGCCTCAGGTGGCGCGGCCTGAGAAGGCGACGAGGCGGTCCATCGCAGGTGCATTCCCGCTGATCGGGATCGCGGGGTCAAAGCCAACGCGCTCGCGCTGCTCGGGCGTGATGATCTGTTCGGCGAGGCCGAGGACGTAGGTGGCGACCTCGTCGGACACGGCCACCTTCTGCCCCGTGGCTGACGCGAAGTCCCACGCGTGCACGAGGAACTCCACGGACAGGATGCTTGCTGCGATGGTCGCCGGCAGCTCCTGCGGTCCGGCCTGCACCGTGCCCTCGATGCCTCGTTCCATCCAGGTCTCCATCGCCTGCTGTGCCGCGCCGGCGATCCGCGACTCGAGGTCACTGGCTGACGCGGGCACGAGCGTGCTGCCGGCGAGGCTGGTCAGCGAGCTCAGCGAACCCAGCAGGTGCGCCTCGAGCCGGCCCACCGTGAACTCGGTGCACGGCGTTGGCTTGCTGAGGTCATCCTCGCCAATGCCGCGCAGCACGTGCTGCAGCACGGCGAGCGTGGCGTTGGCAGAGGTGAGTGGGTTGAGGTCCGCCGGGGCGGCGGCCCACTCGTCGGGACCCGCGTCGCCGGTGACCGCGGCGCGCTCCAGCCGCTGGAAGAAGTGGGTCCAGCCTTCGAGGACGTCCTGAACCTGGTCCTCCGGAAGGCCCTCGTGGACCAGGCGTACGAGGGTGCCGCCTTCGGCGGGCTCGATCGTGATGGTCACCGTGTCCGTGCGGGGCTGGCCCGACTGCTCCAAGCCGAAGCCGAGCACGATCCGCCGGCCGGGGTCGACCTCGGTGACCGTGCCGGCCGCGACGGCCATGGGGGTGAGGGTCCAGCGGAACTCCCCGCCCGCACGCAGGTCGACCCGGGCGGAGATGGCGAGCCAGCGGCGCAGGCGGTCGGGCTGGGTGATGAGCGCGAAGGCCTCGTCGGCAGAGACGGGCAGTAGCGCGGTCTTCTCAATGGTCATGAGCCATGCTCCTCGGGGTGCGTGGTGGCCCTCTTGGCGGCCTCGTCCGCCAAGAGATCGAGCTCGGTGCTCCAGAAGCGGTCGATCTCGGCACGCAGCTGGGTGATGCCGGCGGGTACGACGCTGTAGAGGCGCCGCCGACCGTCCTTGCGGGCGGTCACAAGGCCGGCGTCGGCCAGCACCGCAAGGTGCTGGGAGATCGCCGGCCGGGTCACCGTGAACTGCTCGGCCAGCTCGCTGACTGTCCGTGGACCTGTCGCCAGCAGCTGCAGCAGGCGTCGCCGGGTCGGCTCGGCTGCTGCGGAGAGGGCGTCGGTCACTCGAAATAGGTTAGCCCAGGCTTACGCGTTTTCGCAAAGGGCCGCCGTGGCCACCATCTGGGGGTGCCGTTAACCGATGCGTCATGGGGGATCAGGGGTGGCGTACCCGGTGGTGGCGATCTACGGGGGAGCCGGTCGCGGTGGGGGCGCGCAGTTGGACCGGCGCGAGGTGCTCGTCGTGGGTCATCCTGCTGATGACGGTGTGACGGGCGTCGTGCCAGGTCCATTCGGTGCCCAGCTGGTCGTCGGCGCGCTGCAGCACCTGTTGCGCCGCCCAGTAGGTCATCGGCCGGGTCTGACCGCGGCGGGTGCGCCAGAGCGGCTGTCCGAGGTCGGGGGGCCCGTCGCCGGCCAGGTAGCGCTCCAGATGGCGGAAGGCGTCGGCGGATGCCCGGATCGGCCGACGCAGCCGGCTCCGCATGGCGACGACGTAGATGAGCCGGTCCGCCCAGTCGATGTCCTCCAGGGTGAGCCGGAGAAGTTCGCTCACCCGCGCCCCGGTGCTGACATAGAACTCCAGCAGCGCCCGGTCGCGGTCGCAGCCCATCGCCGCGATCATCTCGTTCCACCGTGCGGCCGGGATGACGCGCGGCGCCCGGCTCGCTGCCTTGCGGCGTGACCGGGGGGGCGCGGCCGGCGTGGCCGGCTCCAGCGCGCGGCGGTATGCCAGGACCGGGTTGGTCTGCGGCCCGCTCCCCTGACGGCCGTGGAAGGCGTAGAAGCCGTGGACGACGGTCAGCGCGTGGTCGATCGTCTTGCCGGCGTATCCCTTTCCGGGTGAGGCCATGACGGTCTCGCGCTCCGCCGATGCCGCCGAGGACGGCGCCGGCGCCAGGTGTCGTGGTCTGGCCCGCGGGTTGCGCGCCGCTCGCATCCACTCCACCAGTGTCGCCACCTCGGTCGCGCTCGCCCGGTCCCAGCCGACGGCCAGGCACCACAGCAGCCGGTACCAGCGCAGCAGGCCGAACGCGTAGCTGCGGCAGGTGAGCGGGCTGACCTCGCCGCCCATCAGGTCGCGCAGGTAGGCGCTGACCGCCGGAATCTCGTGCCCGTCGTCGTCGACGACGCGGAACGACAGTCCGGCCGCCCAGTCGGTGACCACCGCCCCCGCCGGCGGCACGGACAGTCGTCCTTCCGCCAGCGCGCGGCGTACCTCGTCAGCCACGTCCTACCTGCCGGCCGGCCCGGAGGCGGACCGGCGGTCGATGGGGAGCGCGTCCGGTGGCGTGGCAGGACGGCCGGCCAAGGCCGGCACCGGCTACGGCGGGTCCCCCCTTGAGCCGCGGCAGTCGGTGCCGGGCCTGGATCCTCCGGGCTCCCGGCCGCCTAGTCGGAGACTTCATCGACGAAGGAGGGCGTCGGTTCCGCCGGCGCCCTGTCGGCCGGTGCGGAGGGCGCCGTCTCGGTCGGGGTGGGCGCCGGCACGGGGCTCGTCTCGGGGGTGGGCGTGGGCCTGCGGATGGAGGACACATCGACGCAGACCGGGCTGGATGCGTCCCGGCCTGCTGTGGCCTCAGGCGACGGCTTCCGCGGGGTGCGGTGCCGGGGGCCGCCCGGCCTGGCGGAGGTGGCCGGCTCGCCGGTGAGGGAGTCTCCCGCCGGGGGAGTGGCGCTGTTCACCTCGGCGGGACGGATCGCGCCGTTGCGGGGCGAACGGTCCTGCGGGTGCCCGGTGTCCGGCGGGACCGGTCGCGACGTGACGGAGGACGTGTGCGCCTGCAGGTCGGAGCCTCCGAGCGATCTGACCACCATCGTGGTCAGGGTCGCGGCCGCCGCCAGACCGATCAGGCCGATCGCCGCCTTGGAGGCGAGCGTCTTGGCCGGCTTGCGTCTCCGCGGTCTCGCTTCGGCCGCGGGAGAGGTGGTCGAGCGCTCGTCGTTGACCGGCCCGAGCAGTTTGACCAGGCTCGCCGATCGTCGCAGGCCGCGGTGCTCCCAGCTTGGGCCGTAGTGGCCGAGGGCCGCCTGCTCCAACTCCGCCAGGAACGCCTCGGCGCTGGCGGGCCGGTCCGCGGCCTGCTTGGCGAGGCCGCGCCTGGCGAGGAGGCGCAACGCCGGGGGGATCCGCTCGATCGACGGCGTGGCGGTCTGATGCATGTGGGCGAGCGCCGCGATGTTACGCCCGTGGAAGGGGAGGGTGCCGGTCAGGCACTCGTAGAAGACGACGGCGGCGGCGTAGATGTCGGTCGCGGGGGAGGCGGGGGCGCCCGACCACTGCTCGGGCGCCATGTAGGAGGGGGTGCCGGCTCCCGCGATGCCGTCGCCCGAGTGGGCGGGGATGCCGAAGTCGCCCAGTTTGCTCTCGCCGTCACCGGTCACCAGGATGTTCTCCGGTTTGACGTCCCTGTGCATGATGCCGTGGGCGTGGGCGACGGCCAGTGCCGACAGTGTCCTCTTCAGCAGGAGCAGCGCGGCTTCCGGCCCGGTCGGTTCCTCGTGGCGCAGCAGGGTGCGCAGGGAGACCCCGTCGACCAGTTCCATGACGATCGCGGCGGAGCCGTGGGCGTTTTCGAAATAGCCGTGAAGGCGCACCATGCTGGGCGCGTCGAGCACTTCGAGGCCCAGGGCGTCATGCCGTAGCCGGGCGAGGAAGTTCGCGTCCGCGCGAAGGCCGGCGGACAGGTGCCTGATGGCGACGAGTCCGCCGTCGGCGTCGTCACGCGCCATGACGACGCGTCCGCAGGCGCCGGTGCCGAGGTCGCGGATCTCGGTATAGCCGGGCAGGGGCCGGTCCCATGTGTCGCTGTCCATGCTGTGGTCTCCTTGTGGGCCGGTGCGACGGTCGCGGTCTCCGGTTGAGGCCGGGCTCTCCACCGGGGAGTGAGAGGAGCGTCGGTGCATCGCCGGTCACGGCGACGGTCATCCCGGTGACGGCGACGTGGCCGTCCGCACTGGATGCCACTGCGATCCGAGGGAACACGACGGAAGCGGCGGCGCCGTCCTGCCGGGCGGGTTCTGCGGCCGGCCGCGGCCGCGTCGTCCCGGCGGCGGGCCCCGCCGGCGGCTCCACGTCACGGCCGCCGGGACGACCGGACTGTGCGGCCTTCCTGAGCCGCTACGGGCGAGATGTCCGTCAGGGCCGCTGCCGGCCGCCGGTCGAGGGGCGAGGCGGGTCGTGATCGCCCTCGCCCGCGGCGACGATGGCGCCGATCATGCGGCCGCGCTGCCAGTACCACGTCCGCGTGCCGCGCAATACGCAGACATATGCGGTGTCGGTGTCGGCGGACAGGGCCACGGCCTGCGCGGCGACCTGCTCCCAGGTGGCCATGATGAGCGCGGAGCTGCACCACCCGGCGGTGACGCTGGTGAGGGTGTACGCCCCGGCACCGTCGCGGGAGTACTCACCGGCGTTTTCGAACAGGCGCGGATCCTGACGGGTCAGAACGCTCCGCCACGGAGGCCACGCCGATGCCGCGAGCATGGCGGTCAGGAGAGTTCCGGCGACCCACCAATGCACGTTCATAGTCGCTCTCTTCAGTGGGGCCCCGCTGCCGATCCGTCGCCGGGGAGAGGCTCTGTGGTCTGTCGCTGTGGAGGCTCCGGCCTCGCGCGTGGCGGCGACGCCGATCGCGGGTGACGACTCGCCGGCCTTTGAAGCGCCGGGCTCGTGGAGTCGCCCCTGGTGGGTTCGGTGCAACGGTCGGCGATCGGGCGATCGAGCGGCTGCGAGTCCTCCTCGCAGCCGCTCGATCGCGGCGTGTGCCCCTTGCCCGTCCTCCCTGGCCGGGTGGCGGGAAGGCGGCACCGCCACGGAGACAAGCGCTCCCGCGTGCCGTGGAAGACGGCCGCCCGCAGGCGCTGTCACGGACGCGCTGAGCGCTTCCGGCATGTCTCCGCCGTCTCGGCGGACGCCGCCCTGCGCGCCGGTGATCGTCACACCCCCCGGATCACCGGACGTCCGTCGTCACAGCATCGGCGACATCGGACGTCCGGCGACGATGTCACCGGTCACGCAGAGCCGTCAGCGGTGCTGGCCCCCGCCACCACCGTTCTGACCGCCGCCGCCGTTCTGACCGCCGCCGCCGTTCTGACCGCCGCCGCCGTTCTGACCGCCGCCGCCGTTCTGACCGCCGCCGCCACCGTTCTGGCCACCGCCACCGTTCTGGCCACCGCCACCGTTCTGGCCACCGCCACCGTTGTGACCGCCGCCGTGCTGGCCGCCACCGGGTCGGTTCCAGCCGCCACGCGGGCCGAACCACCGGCCCGGCAGTCCGGTGGACTGGTAGCACCAGTCGCCGGGCAGGTCGAACGTCCGGCCGCCCAGGTAGTAGACCGGCCGGGTCTGCGCACAGCCCGGCGCGATGTACACCCCGCCGTTGACGATGGACTGGCAGCCGGGCAGCGCGTAGCTG
>NZ_JBHSFP010000064.1:0-22303 GCF_042654065.1 Sphaerisporangium dianthi
TCCCGGCCAACCAGCGGGGGCACTGTCTTTCGGCAGGACTCGAAGTCCAGGACACGCAAGTGCTCACCCACCGGACGGCTACCAACACCGAGTCTGCCGCAAGGCGACTCGCTAACACTGATTAGGAGACGACCATGGCCGACCGGCAGCGCGTCGTCATCGCCGGCGCCGGGTTCGCGGGATTCACCGCGGCACGCCGCCTCGCCCGCCTCGCCAAAGGCGCGATCGAGATCGTCCTGGTCAACCCGACCGACTACTTCCTGTACCTCCCTCTGCTTCCCGAGGTGGCGGCCGGCATCCTCGACCCCCGCAAGGTGGCCATCCCGCTGTCGGGCGACTTCCCCGGCGTGCGCCACCTGCTCGCGGCCGTCGACCGGGTGGACGCCGCCGAACGCCGGGTCGAGTGCACCGACGCCGAGGGCAACCGCAGAGACCTCCGCTACGACCGGCTGCTCATCACGGTCGGCAGCGTCAACAAGCTGCTCCCCGTCCCGGGAGTCGCCGAGCACGCCCACGGCTTCCGCAGCATCGCCGAGGCGCTCTACCTCCGCGACCACCTGATCCGCCAGATCGAGCTGGCCGACGCGAGCGACGACCCCAAGGAGCGGGAGGCGCGCTGCACGTTCGTCGTGGTGGGCGCCGGCTACACCGGCACCGAGGTGGCGGCGCAGGGACAGCTGCTCACGCTGGACGCCAAGCGCCGGCGCTCCGGGCTGCGCGACCAGCCCCTCCGCTGGCTGCTGGTCGACAAGGCTCCCCGCCTGCTGCCCGAGCTGGACGAGCGCCTGTCGCGCACGGCGCACCACACCCTCGGCCGCCGGGGCATCGACATCCGCACCGGCGTCACCGTCTCGGAGGCCACGCACGAGGGGGTGACGCTGTCCGACGGGGACTTCGTGCCCACGCGCTCGCTCGTCTGGTGCGTCGGCGTCCGTCCCGACCCGCTGATCGAGTCGCTCGGCATGCCGACCGAGCGAGGCAGGCTCGTCGTGGACGAGTACCTGTCGGTGCCGGGCCATCCGGACATCTTCGCCTGCGGCGACGCGGCGGCGGTGCCGGACCTCACCCGTCCCGGCGAGTACACGGCCATGACCGCGCAGCACGCCACCCGCCAGGGCAGGCGCGCCGCCGACAACATCGCCGCCTCCTACGGCCGCCGCGAGCGCCGCCCGTACCGGCACGGCGACCTGGGCTTCCTGGTGGACCTCGGCGGCGCCAAGGCGGCCGCGAACCCGCTCGGCGTGCCGCTGTCCGGCGTCGCCGCCAAGGCGGTGACCCGGGGGTACCACCTGCTTTCCGTCCCGGGCGGGCGCACCCGCATCGCGGGCAACTGGCTGCTGGACGCGGTGCTGCCCCGGCAGACCGTCCAGCTCGACCTCGTGCGCGGCTCGGCCGTCCCGCTCGACTGCGCAACCCCCGAACGCCCGCACCGCCAGGACGGCTGACCGCCACGGCCCTCGCGGACCGGCGCGGTCTCCACCGGCGACCGCGGCGACCGCTCGTGCGGGCCGTCGCGGCCACCCACGGGCGGCGCTCCTCGCGGACCGGCGCGCCCGCGGGCGGCGGCCCTCACCTGCGCCGTGTTTGGCGGGGGAGGTGGTGGTAGAGGGGCGGGATGGCCGATGATGATCTACGATCCGGCGTCCTGGTGGGCACCGCGTCGTGGACCGACCGGAGCCTGCTCGACTCCGGCTGGTACCCCAAGGACGCCACCACCCCGGCCGCGCGGCTCGCCTACTACGCCTCGCGGTTCCCGCTCGTCGAGGTGGACGCCACCTACTACAACCCGCCTTCCCTGCGCACCGCCGAGGCGTGGCGCGACCGTACGCCGAGCGGCTTCACCTTCGACGTCAAGGCGTTCTCCCTGCTGACCGGGCACCCCACCCGGACCAGGTCGCTGTACAAGGACCTGCGCGAGCGGCTCGGGACCACGAAGGAGACGGTCTACCTGCGCGACGTCGGGCCCGGCATCGCCGAGGAGGTCTGGGCGCGCTTCCTCGGCGCGCTGGCGCCCCTGCACGAGTCCGGCAAGCTCGGCGCCATCCTGCTGCAGTTCCCGCCGTGGCTGGCGCCGGGCGAGCGCAGTATGCGGTACGTGCTGCACTGCGTGGAGCGCTGCCGGCCCATGCGCGCCAGCGTGGAGTTCCGCAACGCCGGCTGGATGTCGCAGGAGCGCCGCGAGCAGACCCTCGGCTTCCTTGCCGGGCACGGCATCCCGTACGTGGCGGTGGACATGCCGCAGGGGCATCCCTCCTCCGTCCCGCCGGTGATGGTCGCGACCTCCGACCTGGCCGTCGTCCGCTTCCACGGCCACTCCGGCAAGTGGACCAGCAAGATCATCGAGGAGCGGTTCGGCTACCTGTACTCCGAGGAGGAGCTGCGGAAGTGGGCCGTGGAGATCGACGGCCTGGCCTCCCGCGCCCGCGCCGTCCATGTCCTGATGAACAACTGCTGCGCCGACAACGCCCAGCGCAACGCCGCCTGCCTGGCCTCCCTGCTCGGCGCCGCCCCTCCCCAGCCCCGCTGACCCTGCCCGCGGCGTGGTGGGCGGATGATCCCGCGCGGCGGCGTGGCCGGCCTTGACGGCGCAGGAGCCGGGACGTACATTCCCCGGCAACCCAGGCAAGTGGGGATCAGTGGCCGGTACGCAGGGGGAATACATGGACGGGCCGAACGATCGGGCGACGGGCGGCGGCGGGCTCAAGGTCGAGACGCACGGTCTCGACGTCATCGGGGACGCCGAGCGCAAGGGGCGTCCCTGGCAGCTGTTCTGGCCGTGGTTCGGGGCCAACGTGTCGATCCTCGGGCTCAGCTACGGCTCCTTCGCCCTCGGATTCGGCGTCTCCTTCTGGCAGGCGATCGCGGCGGGGCTCATCGGCATCGTGTTCTCGTTCCTGCTGTGCGGCTTCGTTGCGCTGGCGGGCAAGCGGGGGTCGGCGCCCACGATGGTGCTGAGCCGTGCCGCGTTCGGGGTGCGGGGCAACCGGCTGCCGTCGGCGATCTCGTGGATGCTGACGGTCGGCTGGGAGACGGTGCTCACCGCCCTTGCCACCCTGGCCACCGCGACCGTCTTCGACCGGCTCGGCTGGGGAGGCGGCACCCCCACCAAGGTCGCCGCGCTGATCGTCGTGACACTGCTGATCGTCGCCGGCGGCGTCGTGGGATTCGACCTGATCATGCGCATGCAGACGGTCATCACGCTGGTGACCGGCGCGCTGACGGTCGTGTACGTCGTGCTGGTCGTCGAGCACATCCACTGGGACGCGGTCGCCGCCATCCCCGCCGGTCCCGCGCAGTCGTTCATCGGCGCGCTGGTCTTCATGATGACCGGGTTCGGCCTCGGGTGGGTCAACGCGGCGGCCGACTACTCCCGCTACCTGCCCCGCCGGTCATCCGGCGCGGGAGTGGTCGGCTGGACGACGTTCGGGGCGTCGCTCGCGCCGGTGGTGCTGCTGGTGTTCGGCCTTCTGCTGGCCGGGTCGTCCAAGGGGCTCAACGACGCGATCGCCGCCGACCCGATCGGGGCGCTGACGACCGTCCTGCCCACGTGGTTCCTCATCCCCTTCGCCGCGGTGGCCGTCCTCGGCCTGGTCGGCGGCGCGGTGCTGGACATCTACTCGTCGGGGCTGGCGCTGCTGGCCACCGGCCTGCGCGCGCCCCGGTACGTCGCCGCGCTGATCGACGGCGTGCTCATGGTCGCGGGGACCGTGTACATCGTCTTCTTCGGCGGCACGTTCCTCGGCCAGTTCATCGGCTTCCTGACGACGCTGGGCGTGCCGATCGCGGCGTGGTGCGGCGTCATGCTGGCCGACGTGGCGCTGCGCCGCCGCGACTACGACGAGGCCGACCTGTACCGCCCGTCGGGCCGTTACGGGGACGTGCCGTGGGCGCCGGTCACGGTGATCGTCGCGAGCACGGCCATCGGGTGGGGCCTGGTCACCAACACCTCGGCGGCCTGGCTCGGCTGGCAGGGCTACCTCCTCGGCCCGCTCGGGCTCGGCGGCACGTCCGGCTCGTGGGCCTTCGCCAACCTGGGCGTGCTGGTGGCGCTGGCGCTCGGCTTCGTGGTGACGCTGGCCGCCCGCCGCTCCCGCGTCCGCGACCAGGAGCGGCTGCCGTCCGCCGGCACGGACGCCCCGCCCGCCGGCGCCCGCCCGTGAGCCCCTGCACGACGGACGAGGACGGCCGGCCCGCGCCGGCCTCCGCCTGAAGCGGCGGCCTCACGGAGGCCCCACAGGACACGGAGGTCTGCACGAGAAGCGGCGGCCTCCGCGGAGGCCGCCGCGCTCAGATCTCCACGAAGCCGCCGGTGCGCCAGTACACGTTGTGCTCCCTGCCGAGCAGGCCCTCGTCCACCAGGTACCGCCGCAGGGCGGCGTAGTCGTCGTGGAAGGCGCGCAGCACCACGTTGACGTCCTTCTCGGCGTAGCGGACACCGGGTTCGAACGCCCGCACGATGTAGTTCAGCACCGCGAGGCGCTTCTCGCGCCGCGACGGGATCGCCCTGAGGCGTCCTTCGACCAGGAAGGTGCGCACGACCCGCTCCTCGGCGGAGACGGGGGCCGCGGGCGGCCTGGCGGTGGCGTGCAGCAGTTCGCGGAACCGCTCGCGCCGCGCCCGCCAGCCGCCGCCCTCGCGCACGGCCAGGCCGCCGCGCTCGAGCCGTTCGAGCGCCCTGCGCACGACGTCCGGGTCGAGCCCGCAGCCCTCCGCCGTCCCGTGCAGGACCAGGGCGGAGAGCACCCGCAGGGTGTCGTTCTGGTACAGCAGGCCGAGGACGCGCCTGACCTCTTCCTCGATGTCTTCCTCGCTCATGATCTCCAGCCGATCGACGTCACACGGCCTCCGGGTCCTCGCGCCCGGGCACGGCCGCAGGGTCGATCCTCGCACTGGCCGCGGGGTCGAGCGGTCAGACGGCGCGATGGTAGGGGTCGGGCCAGCGCGGCTCGGCGCCGAGCTCCTTGGCGGCGAGGTTCGGCCAGTACGGGGTGCGCAGCAGCTCGCGGCCGAGCAGGACGGCGTCCGCCTGCCCCGAGGCGACGATCTCCTCCGCCTTCCGGGGCTCGGTGATCATGCCGACCGCGGCGGCGGGCAGGTCGGTCTCGGCCTTCACCCGGGCGGCGAACGGCACCTGGTAGCCGGGGCCGGCCGGGATGCGCGCGCGCGAGGCGTTGCCGCCGGTGGAGGTGTCCAGCAGGTCGACGCCGTGGGCGAGCAGCTCCTTGGCCAGGCGCACGGTGTCGTCGCCCGTCCAGCCCTCGCGCGGGTCCTCCGGGTCCTCGGTGAGCCAGTCGGTCGCCGAGACGCGGAACAGGACGGGCAGGTGGCCGGGCCAGACCTCGCGCACGGCGTCCACGACCTCCAGGGCGAAACGGACGCGGTTGCCGTAGGAGCCGCCGTAGGCGTCGGTGCGGTGGTTGGTGTGCGGCGAGAGGAACTGGTTGATCAGGTAGCCGTGCGCGCCGTGCACCTCGGCCACCTCGAACCCGGCGGCGAGCGCCCGGCGCGCGGACGCGGCGAAGGCGGCCACGATCTCCTGGATCTGGGCGACGCTGAGCTCGGTGGGCGTGAGATGCCCCTCGGCGAACGGGATCGGGCTGGGCGCGACCGGCTGCCATCCCGCCTCCTCGGGCCCGACCGGCCCTCCGCCCCGCCAGGTCCGGCCGGTGGACGCCTTGCGGCCGGCGTGGGCGAGCTGGATGCCGGGCACCGTGCCGTGCTCGCGGAGGAAGGTCGTGATCCTGGCGAACTCGTGCTGCTGGCGGTCGTTCCACAGGCCGAGGTCGTAGGGGCTGATGCGGCCCTCGGGCGTCACGGCGGTGGCCTCGGTGAGGATCAGCCCGGCTCCGCCGACGGCCCGCGCGGCCAGGTGGGCGAAGTGCCAGTCGGTCGGCACCCCTTGGCCGGGTCCGTCGCAGGCCGCACTGTACTGGCACATCGGCGCCATCCAGACCCGGTTGGGGATGGTGAGGCCTCGGAGGGTCAGGGGCTCGAACAATGCGCTCACGGCTTCGCTCCTTGCTGTGGGGGCGTCGTGGGCCCGTGCGCCGGGCGGACGATTGGTACGATACCTGACGTACTACGGCAACTGTCAAACTACGAATGGCGTCGTACAATGAGGGCGCAGACAAGGAAGGGAACGCCGTGACGCCGACATCCGCCAGACCCCTGGAGCACCCCCGGCTTGAGGAGATCCGGCTGGAGGCCGTGCTGCACGCCCTCTCCGACCCCATGCGCCTTCAGGTCGTGCGCCACCTGGCCACACTGGGCGACGCCTGCGAGACGCCGTGCTCGGCCATCGACCTGGCGGTCACCAAGTCCACCTCCACCCACCACTTCCGCGTGCTGCGCGAGTCGGGGGTGATCTGCCAGATCTACCGGGGAACGGCCAAGATGAACCGGCTCCGCCGCGACGACCTCGACCAGCTGTTCCCCCGCCTGCTGGACACCATCCTGGCCGCCGACGCCGCCCAGCTCCGCCGCCTCGGCCCCGGGCACTGACCCGCCACCGATCCCGGTGCCGCGCGGTGGCGCACGACGGCCGGCCCCCGCGTGCGGCGGATGAGCGCTCAGGGCGGCGGCGCGTGCGGCGGCCCCGCGCCGGCGGGGCCCCGCCACAGGGCCGCGGTAAGAGCCTTGCCGCAGGACACCTCCGCGTCCGGGGAGCCGGGGACCGGCCTGCCGACGGCCTCGTACAGCAGCCCGCGGTGCAGGGCGAAGGCGGCGTCCACGAGTTCTCCGTACCGCGCCGCCGCGCCGAGCAGGGCCGCGTACGACAGTGCGGCGGCCACGGCGGCGACCGGCAGCGCCCACGGGGTGAGCGCGGTCCACACCGCCAGCAGCGCCGACCAGATCCACCACACGGCGACGGCGTCGAGCGTCTTGCGGGCGCCGGCCACCTCGGTGCGGGTGAACTCCGGAAGCAGCAGCCACAGCGCCGGCCAGCAGCGCACCGCGTCCATGCCGTACTTGTCGTGCACCCCGGTCTCGGCCGCGCGCAGCAGGTTGCCGAGGCGGGTCGGCAGCAGCAGGTCCGGGCGCGCGGGCATCGCCGCCAGGCGCTGCTCGACGTCGAGCAGCTCGTCCTCGTCGCCAGGGCTCGCCGCCTCCGCCGCGACCCGGGCGTAGAGCTCCTGCCAGCGCTCCTCCAGCCGCTCCTGGCGCTCGCGGTGCCGGCGCGCGAGCCGCCCCGCCAAGGGGGTGAGCGGCCGGGGCCAGTGGCCCTGGAGCAGCCGCAGCGCCGCAGGGGCGAGTTGCTCGGCCAGGACGCCGGAGGCCGCCACCACCATCAGGAGCAGCACGACCGCACCGAGCAGCGTCACCTCGGGCAGCCGCGCCGCCTCCGCCGCGGAGGCGGCGAGCCGCCCGGGATCCGAGACGTACCACGCCAGCAGACCGGCCACCCAGAAGGCGAAGGCCGGGCTGAACACGGCCGCCGCCGTGCGATCGGCCAGGCGCCCGCTCAGGCCGGACCAGAATCCGGCGATCACGGCGAGGACGCCGCGGAGGGAATCAGGCGCAGTCCGTGGGTGCGGCAGATCGGCACGGGCCGCGCCGGCGACCGGCGAAACCACGAGCAGTCGCCTTCCGGGCAGTCGAAGCGGGGCGCCGCCACGACCGCGCCCTTCCCCGGCCAGGTGCCCGGCCCGCGGGTGGCGGGGGTCGTCTCGGGCGGGACTCCCTCGCGCAGGAAGCCCACCACCCATTCGGCGGTGGCCGGATGCCGCACCAGCGCGGCCCACACGTCCTGCGCCGCCGAACGCCGCAGCGCGTCGGCCACCTCGCCGTCGAGCGCGGACCACGCCTCCTCCGGCTGGTCGGCCAGCAGAGAGGGCAGGTGGGGCCGGACGAACCTGCCGATCTCCATGACCGTGCCGGGGTCGGGGTGCATCGTCACCATCCCAGATAGCAGAAGGCGGCCCAGTGCTGCGGATCGGCGTGCGGACGTCCGCGCTCCCAGACCGCCCGCAGACCGGGATCGACGGGCGGGGTGAGCGCCTCGACGTCGGGATAGGCGGAGAACTTCGCCCCGTTGTCGGCGTCGCGCATCCACAACTGCGCCGCCCGGAGCGCCCGCGCGGGGTCTCCGCCCGGCTTCCACTCGTCGAAGAAGCGGCGGACGAGGAGCATACCGCTGATGTCGGTGATCGCCCAGAGCGTGCCGATGACGCCGGCCACGCCCGCCTGCAGAAGCGCGCCGGGCAGTCCGACCAGTTCGTCGGGGCGGGCGACGGCCGCGCCCGCGGTGCGGCAGGCCGAGAGCACGGCCAGCCGCGCGGCCAGATCACGGCGGTCCATCAGGTCGCTCACCCGGATCATCTCCGCGCCGGCCAGCAGCAGCGCGCTGTCCAGCGGCCGGCGCAGGTCGTCGCGGCCGTGGCAGGCGAAGTGCAGCACCTGGTGCCCCGGCAGGGCGTCAAGGACGGCCCCGGCGGTCGCCTCCCCCGCCGTGAGCCGCCGCCCGGCGCCGAAGCGCCCGAGCACGGCCGCGGCCTCCTGCCCGGCGTGCGGGAGCGGCGCCTCGCCGGGCCGGTCGGCGACGTCCACGGTGAGCAGGGACCGCACCTGCAGACGGCCCGCGAGGTCCCGGCACGCGGCGAGGATGCGGGCGCTGGGCACGACGGTGACCACGCAGTCGTCGATGGCGTGGCGCCCGTCGCCGAGCCGCGCGGCGTGCACGGGCAGGAAGGCCAGGAGCCCGCAGGGGACGACCCCGACGGACGGCGCGTCGGGGAGCGCCGCGCGCACGGGCCCCCATGCCTTCTCGCCGAGCCACTCCGTCGCCCGCGCCAGCGCGCGCCGCCAGCGGTCCGGGTCCGCGTCCCTGTCCTCCTGCGCGGAGAGGTACTCCACGAGGAGCGGTGTCAGGGCTTCGGTGTCCACGCCGTCCAGCATGCGGGCGGTGACGGCGCCGTCCCGGTCCGCCGTCACCGCCACGCCGCCGTGCGCGCCGGCGGCGACGTACGCCAGGGGCGTGTCGCGGGCCACCGTCCTGACCTCCTCGATCTGGGCCGGGGCCAGGAAGAGGGCGTGGCCGGGGACGCGGCGCACCTCCGCGGCGATCCGCTGGAGCTCCTCCTCGGCCGCCTCCCGTCCGGCCCGCGCGTCCCCTCCGGTGGTGTCGCGGCCCCCGCGCTCGAGGGCGGCGAGCCGCGCGCCCGCCCGGCGGAACGCCGCGGCCAGGTCGCCCCGCCCGGCGCGCTCGAGCTCGTCGAGCTGGGCCCGGTCCCGGTCCAGCGCCTCGGCGAGCATCCGCCCCCGGCCGCGTTCCAGGGCGAGCAGCGCGGCCTCGGCGTCCCCCGCGCGGGCCAGGCTGACGGCGGCGTCGACGTAGAGCGGTCCGGTGACGCCGATGGCCATCTCGCGGTGGGAGCGGGCCGCCTGGGCGCGGTGCAGGCGCTCGTCGGCGCGCAGGGCGGCGGCCATGGCCCCGGCGGCCTCGCGCAGGCGTCCCCGTTCGGCCGCCCAGTCTCCCCACGTGCGGCACACGCGCACGGCGGTGCCGGGTCCGCCGGCCTCGGCCGTCCGGGCGGCCTCGGCGAAGGCCTCCGACACCATGTCGTCCTCGCCCCCGCCCGCGGGCGCCGCGCGCAGGGACAGGGCCTGGGCCAGGTCGAGCAGATGGTTCGCCCGCTCCTCGGATGAGGCGTCCCCCGCCGCCCGGCGCAGGCCGTCCACCGCCGCGTCCAGGTCGCCGCGCCCGCCCAGCAGGCAGTAGCGGAGCATGAGGGACCGGCCGAGGCCGTGCAGCAGGGAGGGCCGGTCGAGCGACCCGGAGGCGCACGTGGCGACGGCCTCGCGCCACAGCGCGATCGCCTCCTCCAGACCCCGTAGGTCGAGGTCCTGCTCGAAGGCGGCGGTGAGCAACCCGGCCAGCCCACCCATCCGCGCGGGGCGGGCCCGGGCCCCGGCGGGGGTCGCGGCCAGCATCCGGCGGGCCGCCTGGACCCGGTCATCGCCCGCCGGAGCCCCCGCCGCCGCCAGTTCGGCGCGGATCGCCTGGAGGTTCTGCTCGACGCGCGCCCGGTCGGGCGCGCCGGCGGGGATGAGCGCGAGCGCGGCCTGGTTCAGCTCGGCGCTCCGCTCGGCGTCGCCGAGCCGCCCGGCGCGCTTGAAGCGCCGGCCCAGCGCCGCGCCGAGGTTGGTCTTCGACCAGGGGTCGCGCGGGCGAAGCCGCACCGCCTCTTCCAGCGCCTCGACGGCCTCGTCGAGGTCGTCCTCGTGGCCGGGGAGCTCGGACCTGTTGAGCAGGACGGTGCCGAGGCAATCCTGGGCCTCGGCCCGGTCCGCGTGCCCTTCGGGCACCATGCCGTCGCGGGCGGCCGCGACCATGTCGCCGGCGTCCGCGGGGTCCCCGTAGACCTTGAAGCGCATCAGCAGCGTCTCGGCGAGCCTGCGGCGCACGCGGGCGGCCAGATCCCCGCCGCTCGTCAGCGCGCGGGCCTCCAGCAGCGCCTGGACGGCCTGGTCGCCCGTGGCGCGGCCGTGCTCGCGGTCGAACGCGGCGGTGAGGTGCGACCCGAGGGAGGTCAGGGCGTCCGGGAGCACCCGCGAGGCGCCCCTGCGGGCGCGCGCGATGTCCGCGGCGGTCTCGGGCGGCAGCGACCGCAGCCCGAGGGCCGACGCCATCGCCAGGAGGATCCGCTCGACGTCGCGCTCGGTGCCGGCGTGCCCGGCCGCCTCGCGGCCGGCGGCGACCGCCTCACGGGCCAGCGAGACGGCCAGGTCCAGGTCCGCCGGGTCACCGCCGGTCTCGTAGCGCTCACGGGCCACCTTGCTCTGCCGGGCGGCGAGGTCACCGCGGCGCTCGGGGGCCAGCGCCGCCCACGAAGGCCGGCCGGCGGCCCGCCGGTAGGCCCACATCGACTCCTCCAGCCCGCTCGGGTCGGCGCTGTCGTCGTAGCGGCGTTCGGCCTCGTGCGCGCGGGTGATGTCCGGCAGCAGGTCGGCGTACGCCCGCGCGGCCTCGATCCTGCGCTCTTCGCCGAGCAGCGGCTGGGCGGCGGTCACCCGGGCCATCTCTGCGTGGAGCACCTCGTCGTACCGGGCGGGATCCACCCGTCACCTCCCGCGCAGCATGGCGATGACCGCCCCGGCCTGCGGCTCGCCGAGGGACTCGGCGTGGCGCAGCCAGCGCATGGCCTCCTCGGTCCGCCCGTTCATGGCCTCGGCGACGCCGGCCCGCAGCGCCGCGTGGGCGTGGCCGTGCGCGGCCGCGGTGACCAGCCAGCGGTGACCGGCCGCCTCGTCGCGCTCGCCGAGCAGCATGGCGAGGTTGTACATGGAGCTCGCCTCCCCCGAGCGCGCCCCACGCAGGTACCACTCCTCCGCGGCACCGCGGTCGCCCGCCTGGTGGGCCATGAGGCCCAGTTTGTGCGCCGCCCTGCCGTCTCCGCCCGCGGCCGCGCGGTGGAAGGCCCGCCGCGCGCCGTTCTCGTCCCCGGTTTCCATGAGGGCCATGCCGAGCAGCAGACCGGCGCCCGGCATTCCCTGGTCCGCCGGCTCGCGCAGACACTCGGCCGCCTCGGCCGCCTTGCCGCGCACCAGCAGCGCCCGGCCCAGGCGCAGCCGCCCCTCGGCGTGGCCGGCGTCGGCGCAGGCGCGCAGCACCTGCTCGGCCTCCTCGGGGCGGCCCTGCTCCAGCAGGGCCTCGCCGATCGCGACGACGTCCCCGGCCTCTCCCCCGGCGGCGGCGGCGCACGCCCACCGGACCGCCTCGCCGTGGTCTTCGCGGCGGGTGAGCAGCCAGGCCAGCATCGTCTGGGCGCGCGCGTCGCCCCCCTCGGCGGCCGGGACGAGCAGGGTCTCGGCCCTGCCCGGGTCGCCCGCCTTGGCCAGCGTGGCGGCCAGCGCGACCACCGCCTCCGGCTCGCCCGTGGCCGCGGCCTCCTCCAGCCACCGCCGCTGTCCCGCGGCGTCCCCCAGCCGCTGAGCGACCGCCCAGCGGGCGAGGCCCGTGCCGGTGTGCCCGAGCCGCTCGGCCAGGGCGAACCACCGGCCGGCCTCGGCGTGATCGCCTCGAAGGAGCGTCGACACGGCGAGGTCGACGGCCATGTCGGCGTCCCCTGCCTCGGCGGCGTGGCGGGCCCACCGGTCGGCGTCGGCCGTCGCGCCCCGCTTCCGCAGGTCGGCGACCAGGGATGCGACGAGCCGCCGGTCCGCCGTGGCCGCGCGCTCCAGCCAGGCGCCGGACTCCTCGCGGCGGCCGAGGAAGAGCAGCAGCCGGCCGAGGTGGAGCATCGCCTCGGCGTCGCCCGCGCCGGCCCCGCGGCGCAGCCACGCCTCCCCCTCCTCCAGCTCGCCGGTGTTGACCAGCAGGCCGCCGAGGTCGCGCATCGCCTCCTGGTCGCCGGCCTCGGCCGCGGCGCGCAGCCATGTCATCGCCGGCTCCGGCCGGCCCTGCCGCGCGAGGGCCGCGCCGGCGCGGGCGGCCCCGGTCACCGCGCCGGCGCCCGTCCCGCCGGAGCGGGGGGCGTCCAGCCAGCGCCGGGTGGCGATCAGGCCGCGCGGGAGGACGACGCGCGGGTCACTCATCGGACGGCGGGCGCAGGCGGTCGGGACGCACCTCGGCCTCGCGCAGGTGACGCAGCCACTGCTGCCGGTCCCTCATCACCGGCAGGAAGAGCATCACGTTGATCATCTCGGCGTACAGCAGCACCGACTCCAGAGCCGCGTCGCCCCGGTCGGTCAGCAGGTCGGGGCAGCGGCGGCAGACCTGGAGAACCTCGGCCGGGCCCGACGCGCTCAGCAGTTCGGCGATCTCGGCGAACAGCGGCTGGAGGGGCGCCATCTCGCCGAGGTACCGGAAGATCTCCCCCTGCTCCCACCGCAGCAGGGTGAGGGCGTCCTCGCGCGTCGGACCGCCGCCTTTCTTGCGTGATCGGCGACCCCACATGACACCCTCCCCGGCATCCGGGTCCGACGGCTGTCCTCACCGTCCTCCAAGGCGGGCAGGCACTCAATATCGGGGCGATACCGGCTCGGTACCGGCTCGGCGTGGATGCGGCGCCTTCGGCCGGCACGCCGGCCTGAAGGGGACAGCCCGAAATGTGATGAAACTGTTCTTGCTAAGCTCTGCCGTCGTAGGCAATTATTTTCATCCGATCGCTCGTCGGTGAAAGGAATGCCTGTGACCGGAGGTGCCCTGGGCCGGATCCAGACGGAACTGCCTGGACTGCCCGAAGCCCTCCGGCGTGTAGGTGAGGCGATCATGGACGACCCGGCCGTGGCCGCACGGTCGACGATCACCGCGCTGGCCGGGCGCAGCGGCAGCTCGCCGGCGACGGTCACCAGGTTCTGCCGGCTGTTCGGCTTCGCCGGGTACGCCGAGCTGCGGGTGGCCATCGCGACCGAGACCGGCCGCGCCGCACAGGCGCTCTGGGGAGCGGGCGCCGGCCGCGAGATCGGGCCGGCCGACGCGCTGGAGTCGGTGGTGGAGGTCATGGCCGCCGCCGACACCCGGCTGATCCAGGAGACCGCCGCCCAGCTCGACCTGGCCGTCGTCGGCAAGGTCGCCGACGCCGTGCTCGGCGCCGACCGGGTGCTGCTGTTCGGCGTGTCGGCCAGCGGCGCCGTCGCCGGCATGCTCGAAGGACGGCTGCGCCGCATCCGGGTGCCCTGCTGGAGCTTCACCGACCCGCACGACGCCCTCGCCGACGCGGCGCTGCTCGGCCGGGGCGACGTCGCCATCGGCATCTCGCACCGAGGGCGCACCCGCGAGGTGCTCGAGGCCCTCGCCGAGGCCGGGACGCACGGCGCGACCACCGTGGCCGTGACCTCCTTCGCCCGCTCGCCGCTGGCCGAGGCCGCCGACCTCGTGCTGACCACCGCCAGCAGGGCGACCACGTTCCGCCCCGGCGGCCTGGCCGCCGTTCACTCGCAGCTGCTCGTTCTCGACGTGGTGTACGTCGCGGTCGCCCAGCGCACCTTCGAGCGCGCCGACCAGGCGTTCGAGCTGACGATCAAGGCCGTCGAAGGCCACCGTGTGGAAAGGAGCTGAGACGATTGGACATCAGTGCCGCCGCCTACGTCCAGAAGGTCGAGAGGCTGGTACGCGAGGTCGCCACGAGCCAGGAGCGCGCCGTGGGCGACGCCGCGGCGCTGCTCTGCGCCTGCCTGCGCGGCGACGGAGTGATCCAGGCGTTCGGCTCCGGCCACTCCGAGGCGATCGCCATGGAGATCGCCGGCCGGGCCGGCGGCCTGGTGCCCACCAACCGGCTGGCCCTGCGCGATCTGGTGCTGCACGGCGGGGAGCCGCCCAGCCTGCTCGGCTCCCCCGAGCTGGAACGCGACCCCTCGATCGCGCGGCGCATCTACGAGCTGGCGCCGATCCGGCCGCAGGACGCCTTCGTCATGATCTCCAGCTCGGGGGTGAACGGCTCGGTCGTGGAGCTGGCCTCGATCGTCAAGGAACGCGGGCACAGGCTCGTCGCCCTGACCTCGGTGCGGCACAGCACCGAGATGAAGTCCCGCCACCCGAGCGGCCTCAAGCTGCTCGACCTCGCCGACGTCGTGCTCGACAACGGCGCCCCGTACGGAGACGCCGTCATCCCGCTCCCCGATGGCGGCACGTTCGGAGCGGTCTCGACGATCACCTCGGCGCTGCTCGCGCAGATGGTCGTCGCCGAGGTGGTCAGGCTGCTGCTGGAGGCCGGCGAGGCTCCGCCGATCTACCGGTCGGCCAACGTCGTCGGCGGCGACGAGCACAACCGGGCGCTGGAGAGCCGCTATGCCGGGCGCATCCGCCGCGGCGGCTGACCGCGCCCCGGCCGCGCGGCCGGCGGCGGCCTTCCATCCGCACACGACCCGATCAGGTTCGACCAGAGAACCGTCCCGCCGCAGCGGGGCCCGCGCCTTGACGGCCCGGCCGCGGCGGAGCGGGGCTCCAGCCCCCCAGGAGGACTGATGGCGCAAAACCCTGTCACCCGGCGCGAGCTGCTGCGCAGCGCCGCCCTCGCGGGCCTGCTGCTCCCGGCGGCCGGCGCGCTCTCGGCGTGCGCGACCCCGGCGGGCGACGGCACCCCCTCGGGCCCGGCGTCCCAGGCCACCGGGCCCAAGACCGCCGCCAACCCGCTCGGCGTCCCCGATGGCGAGCCGTTCGAGGTGGTGATCTTCGACGGCGGGTACGGCGACGCCTACGCCAAGAACATCCACGAGCCGCTGTTCACGACCAAGCACGCCAAGGTCCAGATCAAGCACACGGCCACGAAGGAGATCGCCAAGACGCTGCAGCCGAGGTTCGCCGGCGGCAACCCGCCCGAGTTCGTCAACAACTCCGGCGACAACGCGATGGACTTCGGCGCCCTGGCCCAGGACGGCCAGCTGCAGGACCTGAGCGAACTGCTCGACGCCCCGAGCTGGGACGACCCGAACGTCAAGGTCCGCGACACGATCCTGCCCGCCGCCATCGAGCTCGGCACCTACGACGGTAAATACTGCGTGCTCGAGTACGCCAACACGGTGTGGGGCATCTGGTACTCCAAGAAGCTGTTCGACGACAACGGCTGGCAGGTGCCCAAGACCTGGCAGGAGTTCACCGCGCTCTGCGAGACGATCAAGAAGTCCGGCAAGTGCGCGCCGTTCACCTACGCGGGAAAGCACCCGTTCTACATCTACGAGACGATCCTCACCCTCGCCGCCAAGATCGGTGGAGCCGATGTACTGAAGAACATCGACAACCTGGCGGACGGGGCGTGGAAGGCCGAACCTGTCGCCAAGGCGGCGGGCGCCTTCGCCGACCTCGGCGCCAAGTACCTGCTGCAGGGCACCCAGGGCCTGGACCACATCCAGACCCAGACGGCGCACAACAAGGGTCAGGTGGCCATGCTGCCCTGCGGGTCGTGGCTGGAGAACGAGCAGAAGGACTCCACCCCGCCCGACTTCCACTACTCGATGTTCCCGCTCCCGTCCTTCTCCGACGCCGACGCCCTGCCCTACGGCACCGTGCACTCCCGCCCGGGCGAGGAGTACTTCGTCGCCGCCAGGTCGGCCAACCCCCGCGCCGGCATGGAGTACATGCGCGCCATGCTCTCCAAGGAGGGCGCGGGCAAGTTCAGCGAGCTGCTCAGCACCCTGACCGTGGTGAAGGGCGCCTCGCAGGGCCGCACGCTCACGCCGGGCCTGTCGGCCGCGGCGACGGCGCTGCAGAACGCCGGAACCAACACCACCTACTTCCGGTTCCGCCAGTGGTACCAGCCGCTGCACGACGAGGTGGCCGCCGCCACCGGCCAGCTCATGGCGGGCCGGCTGAAGGCCGGCGAGTGGGCCGACCGGTGCCAGAAGAAGGCCGACGAGATCAAGAACGACTCCTCGGTCAAGAAGTTCACCCGCTGAGAGCATGGGCGGGAGGGTCCGCGCGCCGCGGCCCCTCCCGCCACCCCGCGCGCGGGCACACCGGCCGCGGCCGCCGGCACCCGAGTTCGCGCCGCGGCGCGCCGTCCCCGAAACGAACGCCTGCTCCGTCACCGGCAGAAAGAAGGTCCCATGCCCCGCTCGGCCCCCACGGAACGCCCGGACGGCTCGCCGTGATCCGCAGGCACGACTTCGCCCGGACGCGGTTCATCGCGGGGTTCCTGGCGCTCCCGGTGGCGCTGTACCTGATCTACGTGATCGCGCCGTACGCGCAGGCGTTCTACATCGCGATGACCAACTGGCGGGGCGTGAGCGCCAGCCCGCGGTTCGTCGGGCTGGAGAACTTCCGCCGGCTGCTCGGCGACTCGGTGTTCTGGACGGCCGTCGGCCACAACGCCCTGCTACTGGTCCTGCTGCCGCTGCTGACCATCGCCATCGCCCTGTTCTTCGCCTTCCTGCTCAACGTGGGCGGGGAGTCCGGCGGCGGGCACGGCGGGGTGTTCGGCTCCCGGTTCTACCGGGTGGTGTTCTTCTTCCCGCAGGTGCTGGCCGTCGCGATCGTCGCGGTGCTGTTCCAGCAGGTGTTCCGGCCGGACAAGAGCGGCATGCTCAACGCTCCCCTGATGGCGCTCGGCCTTCCGCCGGTCGGCTTCCTGTCCGACCCGGGCGTGGCCTTCTGGTCGATCCTCGGCGTCCTGGTCTGGCAGGCCGTCGGCTTCTACGTGGTGCTGTTCTCCGCGGGCATGGCCTCCATCCCCCGCGAGATGTACGAGGCGGCGCGCATCGACGGCGCGGGGCGCGTCCAGCTGTTCTTCCAGATCACCCTGCCGTTGCTGTGGGACACCGTGCAGGTGGGCCTGATCTACCTGGGCATCGCGGCGCTGGACGTCTTCGCCATCGTGTGGGTGATGACGCCCGAGCACGGCGGTCCCGACCATTCCACGACGGTGATGGCGGCCGAGATCTACCGGAACGCGTTCCAGTACTTCAGGTTCGGCTACGCCTCGGCCTTGGGCGTGGTGCTGTTCTTCTTCACGGTCGCCTTCGCGGTACTGGCCATGCGCCTGTCGCGGCGCGAGCGCATCGAGTTCTGAAAGGGGCCGGCGACATGGTTTCGCAGGCAGACAAGATGACGCTCGGCCGGAGCGCTTCCCGCGAGCGCCGCAGGGCCCGCCTCGGGCCGCTGTCGGGGCTGTCCCACCTGGCGCTGATCGTGTGGACGGTCCTGGTGGCGGTGCCGATCCTGTGGACGTTCCTCGCCTCGGTCAAGAGCGAGGACGAGATCTTCGGCAGCGCGTGGTCGCTGCCCGCCTCGCTGCGCTGGGACAACTGGGCCCGCGCCTGGGAGACCGCCCACGTCGGCCAGTACATGATCAACAGCGTCGTCGTGGTCGGGTTCGGCACGTTCGGCACGATGCTGCTCGGGTCCATGGCGGCGTACGTGCTGGCGCGCTACCGTTTCCGCGGCAACCGGGCGATCTACCTGCTGTTCGTCTCCGGGCTGGCCTTCCCCGTCTACCTGGCGCTGACCCCGCTGTTCTTCGTGGTGCAGAACATGGGCACCCTGCCGCTGATCGGCCAGTTCATCGGCCTGGACACCCGCGGCGGGCTGGTGCTGGTGTACATCGCCTACTCGCTGCCGTTCACCGTCTTCTTCCTGTCGGCGTTCTTCCGCACGCTGCCCGAGGCGGTCGCCGAGGCCGCGTTCGTGGACGGGGCCTCGCACGGCAGGGTGTTCTTCCGCATCATGCTGCCCATGGCCAGGCCGGGAATCGTCAGCATCACGATCTTCAACGTGCTCGGGCAGTGGAACCAGTACCAGATCCCCCTGGTGCTGCTCAGCGGCCAGGCCAAGGACAAGTGGGTGCTGACCCAGGGCATCGCCGACATCTCGACCTCGGCCGGGTACGACGCCGACTGGTCGGCGCTGTTCGCCGCGCTCAGCATGGCGATCCTGCCCATGCTGATCGTGTACACGATCTTCCAGCGCCAGATCCAGTCGGGCCTGACCGCGGGCGCGCTCAAGTGACCCTGCGGCGGGTCAGCCGGTGCGCACGTACTCCTCGCGGCTCCTCGCGGCGCTGGCCCGGCGCTCGTCGGGGTCGGCGCCGCCCCATATGCCGTGCTCCTGGCCGGTCCGCAACGCGTACTCCAGGCACGAGCTCTGCACAGGGCAGCGGCGGCACACGGCCTTGGCCCGTTCGTGCTGGGCATGGCCGGGCCCCTTCGCCGAGATCGGGAAGAACAGCTCGGGGTCCTCACCGCGGCAGGCGGCACGACGCAGCCACGAAACGGCCGGTATGAGGGTGTCCTGGATGACCATAGCGATCCCATGAGAGTGAGTGGCGTTATCCGGTCTCTGCCGAGGGTTCGCGTGCCCGTTCTGATGGGGTTGACACGTCTTTGTGGAATTAATTTAAGAAGTCCGTTTTGTTGATTTAGGTCCGGTGATCTCGGCCGGAGCCGCCGAGGCCCACTCCTCCTCGTCCTCATCGCCTGTGTACAAGGCCTCCTGAGCCGAGCCGGGAGGCACGTGCCGGCGCGGGGTGAAGCCGAGCAGTTCCTCCACCAGCTCGTCGTTGCCGGCATACCCCGCGTCGGCGTCGAACACCTGCGCCCCGTCCCACAGCGCGAGGATCGTCGACACCGTCCGCAGCTCGCTGTCGTGCATCAGGTCATAGTGGGCGATCATCGGGACGGTCGGGTAGGTGCACCACAGGTCGTGGCCGGTCATGAACAGATCGAGGCCGAACCGCGCGGTCAGGCCGAGCAGCTCGGGCTTGTAGTTGTCGTCGATGCCGGCGAACGCCTCGTCCAGCGCGATCACCCGCGGGCACGACGCCCGGCCCGAGGAGTACAGCGCGTTGGCGGCGGCGAACAGCGGCAGGTGGATCGACGCCGACTTCTCACCGCCGGACATCTGCGAGTGCCTGGCACGGGTCAGCCGGACCTCCGGCTCGCCGCGCCGGGCCATCAGCAGCTCGAAGGCGTACCAGGAGCGGTAGTCCAGGGCCGCGGCGAGCGCCTCCTTGTAGGTGGCCCGCGAGTTGCGGCCCCGGTGGTCCCTGATCATCTGCCGCAGGTGCCCGCGGAGCGCCGCCAGGCCGCGCGGGCCGAGCGCGGAGGCGTCGCGCGCCAGGAGTCCCGCGACCGCGCGCTGCGCGTCGTCGATGCGGTCGGACTGGACCCAGCGGATGCCGATCGTGGTGCCCGAGGACATGGGCTTGGACCGGGTGTCGGCGTTCATGCCGCGCACCAGCTCGCGGGCGGCGGCCACGCGGGAGTGGATCTGCTGGGCCAGCCCGGCGAGCAGCTCGTCCTCAAGGACGGTGCGCTCGCGGTCCTCCAGCAGCAGGCCCTGCTCGGCGGCGCGCTCGGCGACGCCGCGGGCGAAGGCCGACACCGGCGTCCGCCCGTCGGCGTCGATCACGTGGACGGCCAGCACCGCCCCCGGCTCCCAGTCGAGCCGGTAGTCCTCCTGGCACCGTTCCAGCGCCGCCTGGAAGTCGCGCAGCCCGTTGGAGACGCGGTCGAGGGTGTTCTTCAGCGTGGCGTCGGTCACGGCGCGCCCTCCCCGGGTCGCCGCGTCGAAGGCGTCGATGACGGCCAGCGCGTCCGGCGGCAGGGTGGCGCGGACGCATCCCAGCGGGTCGGGAGCGAGCTCGTCGAGCATCAGGTCGGCGACGGTCTTGGCGGCCTGCTCGGGTCCCCGGGGATCGTTCTCGCGCGGCCAGGGTGTGGCGTCGGCGACGCCGGCGAGCGGGCGCAGGTCGGCCCGGGTGTAGGGGACGAACTCGGCGACCTGCTCGGCCAGGGCCGCGAAGGCTCCGGTCAGGGACTCGCGGGCGTGCTCCAGCTCGGCCCCGGCCAGCACCTCGGCCTCCCGTTCCCTGGTGGCGGCGCGGTCGCGCTCGTCACGGGCGGCGCGGGCCCCGGCGATCAGCTTCTCGGTCTCGGCGACGCGGACGAGCACATCGTGCAGGTCGGCGTCGAAGGTGCGCTCGAGCGTCTCCAGCCGCTCGGCCAGCACCGCGTGGGCGGCCTCCCTGGCGCCGAGGGCGGCGGCGGCCTCGGCGTGCTCGCCGGCCAGCCGCTCGACGGTCTCCTCGCGCTCGGCGAGGTCGCCCCGGGCGACGGCGGCCTTGTCGCGTTCGGCGCGCAACCCCTCGGCGGCGCGGGTCAGGTCGTCCAGCGCCTGGGCGACGGCGTCCACCTCGCGCGGGTCGCGGGGCATCGAGAGCTCGGCGGCGGCCTGGCGGAGCCTGCGGCCCGCCGCGCCCGCCTCGGCGACCATGCCGTCGAGGTCCCTGCCGGCCTCCTCCAGCCGTGCGCGGGCCACCGCGAGGCGGGTGGCCTTGTCGGCGACGCCGCGCGCCGCCGCCACGATCGGCGAGGTCTCGGGCAGCTCCTTCCTCGCGCGGCCGAAATCGGCCACGACGCCGGCGAGGCGGCCCGACTCGCCGGCCAGGCCGGCGAGGGCGGCGGCCTGGCCGGCGATGAGGCCGTCGTAGCCCGCGAGCCGGGCCCGGCGGCGCGCGGCGCGGGCGGTCGCCCCGATGTACTCGGCCGCCGCCTTGGGCCGTCCGCCGACACACGGGCCGAGACCGTAGCGGGCGTCGGTGCTCACCGCTGGAAAGCCGCCGCCGAGGTCGTCCACGACGGCGACGGAGCGCAGGACGGCCTCGACGACCTCCGCAGCGACCATGTCCTGCTCCTCGGCGACCAGGACTTCGGCGAGGGTGCGCCCGGCGGGCCGCCGCTCCTCGGGCAGGGCGAGCAGGTAGTGGCCGGCCCGGCCCGCGTCGAGCTCGGCAATGGTCAGCGCGGGGTCGGGGTGGACCCAGGCGGTGAGCAGGCCGGCGCCCTCCAGCGCGCCCTCGATGCCGGCGGCGGACCGCTCGTCCACGCCGTCGGCGAACCGCACCAGCCGCCACAGCGGCGCCCCGGGACGCCCCTCCCCCTCCGCCGGGCCGTCCGAGGCGTCGCCCCGCTCGGCCTGGACGGCGGGAACCTCACCCCGCTCGGCCTGGACGGCGGGGACGTCGCCCCGGACAGGTACGTCGGGGGCGTCGTCGCGCTCGGCGGCGACGGCGTCCCGCTCGGCGCGCACGTCCCGCAGGAGGGCGGCGAGGCGGGCGTGCTCGGCGTCCACGCGGGCCCTGGCCTCGATCACCCGGGCACGGCGCTCCTCGGTCAGCTCGCCGAATACCTCCGGGAGCCGGCGCGCGCCCGGCTCGCCGATGTCCCGCAGCGCCTCCTCCAGCACGAGGAGATCAGCCGCCGTCGCCACCTCGAGCCCCCCGGCCCCCGCGGCCTCCGCGGCGGGCTCGGGAGCAGGGGTGGGGGTGACCCAGCGGCGGGCCCATCGCGCCAGGGCGTCCGCGGCCTCCCGGCGGGCCTGGTCGAGCCCTTCCTGCTCGCCCGCCAGCCGTTCGCGGATGGCGGCGGCCGCCTGGTCGGCCTGCTGGACGGACCGCTCGCCGCGCCCGCGCCGGGCCTCGGCGGCCTCCACCGCGGCGAGATGGCCGCGTACGGTCTCCACGTCGCCGCGCCGGGCGGCGGCGCGGGCCCTGGCCATGGCCAGGCCCTCCTCGGGCTCGGCTTCGGCGATCTCTGCGCCGCCCGCCAGCCCTGCCCTGCTCGCGGCCTCGACCAGTTCGTTCAGGTGACGGTCGGCCTCGGCCCGCGCGCCGGCGAGCCGCCCGGCGACCTTCGCCGCCTCGGCGCCGAGCTTGGCCACGTGCTCGCGGGCCTGGGTGAGGCGCCGCCGATCTTCGCCGATGCCGGCGCCCTCGCCGGCGATCTGCCGGCGCAACCCGTCCAGCTCTCCCCTGGCCTGGTAGGCCTCGTGCTGTTCGAGCGCCGCGAGCCGGCCTTCGTAGCGGTCGAGATCGGCCTGCGCGGCCTCGCGGCCGGCCGCGGCCTCCGGGCGGGCGGCGCGGGCGCGGCGCAG